>NZ_JBEZYF010000052.1:0-63082 GCF_040638415.1 Kribbella sp. NPDC026596
CGGCGATCTCCATCCACATCTACGGCACCGACGTCACCCGCATCGGCTCGAGCGTGCGCCGGTACTACGACTGAGGGCGGCGACCACGCGAGGCCGCCGCCCTAGTCGCTAGCCGACCCGGCGCGCCGCTAGTCGACTTGACGCGCCGCTAGTCGACGAAGGAGTCGAGTACGGCGAGTTCGTTGGGGGAGAGGTGGATCGAGCCGGCCTCGAGGTTCTGCCGCAGGTGATCGGGGCTCGACGTACCCGGGATGGCCAGGACGTGGGCGCCCAGACTCAACGTCCACGCCAACCGGATCTGCGCCGGTGTGGCGTTCTGATTGTCGGCAATCTCCTGGATCGTGTCGTTGACGGAGACACCACCGGCCTCCCGGGCATCCGCGGTCAGAGCGAAGAACGGGACGAACGCAATGCCCTGTTCGCCGCAGGAGCTCAGGATGGCGTCATTCACGCGACCGAAGCCGACGCCGTATCTGTTCTGGACGGCCACCACCGGAGCGATCTTCTGGGCCTCGGCGAGGTGTTCGGCGCGGACGTTCGACAGCCCCAGATGCCGGATGAGCCCCTTGGCCTGGAGCTCCGCCAGGACCCCGAAGTGCTCGGCGATCGAGTCGAGGCCGGCCTGTCGCAGATAGACCAGGTCGAGTGTCTCCAGCCCCAGCGCCCGCAGATCAGCCTCGACCAACGCTCGCAACTGATCGGGTCGGGCCAACCCGGTCGGCGTCGGCCCGACCTTGGTGGCGATCACGAGCTCATCCGCGTACGGCGCCAGCGCGCGACGGATCACGTCGTTTGCCCAGCCGAGCGACGTGAAGTCTCGGGGCCGGTTCGGCGGCGCGTAGCTCGGGTAGAACTCGGCCGTGTCGAGGTGGTTGACGCCGAGCTCGACCGCCCGGCGCAGCAGCGCGATCGCCCGTTCCTGGGCGTCTGGTTCGTCGCCGTCGCTGCCCGCGAGCCGCTTCGTCCCGAACCCGATCCGCCGGATCGCGCGATCGCCTAGTTGCCAGAATTCCGCCGACTTGCTTTCGCGAATTTCCTCTGATAAGTTTGTTGGTAGAGTGACATTCTTTTGCGAATTCTGCATTCGGCCAGGATAAGTCTTGCAGGGAATTCCGTCCAGTATTTCGTGACATTTTTCTGCGTTACTCTCAGCTCGTGGATCTCACCGAGCAGCAGCGCGCGCTCCTCCAGGAGTGGCTCCCCAGCGCCGAGATCGTGACGGACCACAGCTGGGGTCTGATCGGGACCGTCGTGCTCGAGCTGGACGTCGACGGCGAGCGCTATGTCGCCAAGGCCGGCGACGCGGCCGACCATCACCTCGCGCGAGAGCTACACGCCCACCGAAACTGGCTGGGGCCGTGGACGACGCGGGGTAGAGCGCCGCAACTCGTCCGTGCCGACGACGACGCCAAGCTGATCCTGACGCGATTCCTGCCGGGGGAGTTGGTGGAAGGTACGCCGGCCGAAGGGGATCCGGACACCTATCGCCAGGCCGGCGAATTACTCGCCGAATTTCACGGTCAACTCGCCGTACCGGACGCGGATTATGAGCGTCGGGAAAACCAGCGGACTCTTGATTACCTGAGTAAGCCGCACGCGATTGACGCGGATCTCGCTGGCCGGTTGCGCTCACAGGTCGAATCGTGGCCGACGCCGCCGGCGATACTCGTGCCGACTCATGGTGACTGGCAGCCTCGCAATTGGCTCATCCATCATGGCGTCGTCGGCATCATCGATTTCGGCCGCGCGGACCTCCGGCCGGCGTACACGGATTTCGCTCGGCTGGCCGCTCAGCAGTTCCAGTCCGCACCCGCCCTGGAGTCGGCGTTTCTGGAAGGCTACGGCGGCGATCCGCGCGACCCGGACACCTGGCAGCGCGTCCGGCTCCGCGAAGCTGTCAACACTGCTGTCTGGGCACATCAGGTCGGCGATTCGGCCTTCGAACAGCAGGGGCATCGGATGATCGCGGCGGCGTTGGGGGAGAGCTGAAACTCTGTTGTGACCGCTCAGGCACAGTGGAATGGTCTCCCGCATGACCCCAGAACTCCTGCGCGAGGCGCTCACCAAGGACTCAACGTAATACTCTTGCGGTCAGCTCCGCCTGGATTTCTGATGGATAGATGCCAGATGATTCCAGGTCGACTAAATTTGTCCATTGTAATGTGAAGCTGTTGTTGGGGGAGTGCTCGACAGCTTCGTCGCCGGAGAGTTGGGCGGTGCCTTCGACGTTCGTCATCAGGAAGTAGTACGCCGGCCGTCGGTTGTGGGTGCCCGTCCAGAGAAGTCGGTCGATGGTGGCGGTGAGGGTTGTTTCCTCTTTGAGTTCACGCAAAGCGGCGTCCTCGGGGGTTTCGCCTGGTTCGACGTGACCGCCCGGCAGGACGGCGTACCGGTGACCGATGCAGTCGGGTCCTGGTACGGCGGCGTTGTCGCACATCACGCAGTCGGCGGCGCGATCCAGGTGCAGGTACCGCTTGATGACGAGGACTTTGTTCGCGTCGAGTACCACCGCGGCGGCCCTTGGAATCAACATTTGAAGGCATTACCCCAGTTGGTCGCGGCGGCGGGTTAGGTGGGCGGTTTCGGCGGTGTTGCCGGCTAGCTCGATGGCTTTGTCGTACGCCTCGCGCGATTTCTGACTGCGGCCCAGCCGGCGCAATAGTTCGGCGCGGGTCGCATGGTATGCGTGATAGCCGGCCAACTTGTCCTCGAGGCGGTCGACGGTCGCCAGTGCCACCTCCGGGCCGTCGAGCTCGGCAACCGCGATGGCCCGGTTGAGGGCAACGATCGCCGAGGGGTCGAGGCGGACGAGTTGGTCGTAGAGGGCGACGATCTGCGACCAGTCGGTGTCGCGTACGTCGCGAGCTGAGGTGTGGACGGCGTTGATCGCCGCGAGGATCTGGTAGCGCCCAGGAGCCACTCCGGTGGCCAGGCGCTCGCGCACCAGCTGATGACCCTCGGCAATCAGTGCCGTGTCCCAGGCTCCACGATCCTGCTCGTCGAGGGTGACCAGTTCGCCGGTCGCCGAGACCCGGGCGGTACGGCGGGCCTCGGTGAGAAGCATCAGCGCCAGCAGCCCGGCGACCTCGCCGTCATTCGGCATCAGGGCACGGATCTGGCGAGTGAGCCGGATGGCCTCGGCGGTCAGGTCGTGGCGCAGGGGATCGGTGTCGGGTCCGGTCGCCAGGTAGCCCTCGTTGAAGACGAGGAAGAGCACGGCGAGTACGCCCGAGACGCGTCCCGGGAGATCCTCCGCGGACGGCACTCGATAGGGGATCCGGGCGGCCTTGATCTTGGCTTTCGCGCGGGTGATCCGCTGGCCCATCGCGGTCTCCTGCACCAGGAAGGCACGGGCGATCTCGGGCACGGTCAGACCGCCGACCATGCGCATCGTCAGCGCTACGCGGGTCTCCATCGCGAGGGCAGGGTGACAGCAGGTGAAGATCAGCCGGAGCCGCTCGTCGTCGATGGCACCGAGAGGCTCGGGCGGATCGTCGTACGACATCTGAGCCTCCTTCTGCTTGTCGTCGCGCTTGTTCTCGCGCCGGATCCGGTCGATGGCCTTGCGGTTGGCGGTCGTGGTCAGCCAGGCGCCGGGGTTCGGGGGTACGCCGTCGGCCGGCCACCGCTCGACGGCGGTCGCGAACGCCTCCGCCGAAGCCTCCTCGGCGATGTCGAGATCACCGAAACGCCGGGTCAGGGAAGCGACCACTCGGGCCCACTCCTGATGGTGGGCCTGGGTGATCGCCTCCTCGATGTCGCTCACTGGAATGGCCGCACCTCGATTTTTCGATCGCAGACCTTCGATGCCTCGGTGGCGAGCTTGAGCACCACATCCAGATCGGGGGCCTCCCACACCCAGACGCCGGCAAGGTACTCCTTCGACTCCACGAACGGCCCGTCGGTGAACACCGCCTCCTCGCCCCGGTTGTCGATGACCGTGGCCGCGGCGGTGTCCGCGAGTCCGCCCGCGAAGACCCAGTAGCCCTCGGCGATCAGTCGATCGTTGAACGTGTCGATGGCAGGCTGCCTGTCCGTGCTGCCGGGATTGCTCTTGTCATCTATCACTGAAACCAGATACCGCATCTCAAATCATCTCCAGTGTTCCGGGCGCCCTCGCCGGCCGCCGCTCACCACTTCCACGAACACCTCAGCCCCGATCCGACACCACCACCCAGTTTTCTTTCAAGTGCGACGCGCCAGGAGCGGCCCACAGCTATCGGACGGCAAGACGGTGAAAACCATGTGCGCCGTCAGCGGAGTGTGACCTTGAATCGTCGCATGTCGATCACGACGAGCTATCCACCTCTTGATGTGCGCGTTACTACGCCGACTCTGGAGTTGCGCGGCGCCACCGACAACCTGTTGGACGAGCTCGCGGATGCGGTACGCGACGGTAAGACGCACGCCGACCCGGCGTCGTACGACGATCCGATGTCGTTCTACGAGCCAGATCCTGACGTGCGCGTGGCGAAGTGGCTCCGGGCGATCTGGCGCGGCAGGGGAAAGGTCGAGCCCGAGGCCTGGCGGCTGTACTTCGTCGTCGTCGTGGATGGGCGCCCAATAGGGATGCAGGACCTCATCGGGGTCAACTTCTCCACCTTGGGCACGGTCACGAGCTTCTCGTGGCTGGCCAACGATCAGCGCGGCCGCGGGCTCGGACATGAGATGCGAGCAGCGATCCTGCACCTCGCGTTCGACGGGCTCGGGGCGAAGGAAGCGGGCAGCGACGCCTTCGTGGACAACCACGGCTCCAACGCGATCTCGCGACGCCTCGGCTACGAACCCAACGGTTCAGACTGGGCCACACGCCAAGGCGAACCCGCCCTGCTGAACCGCTGGCGCCTAACCAGAGCCAACTGGCAACAGCAACGCAGAGACAACATCCAACTCCACAACGTCGAGGCCTGCCGAACCTCCTTGCCCTTGTCCTGACGCAGCACTACGCAGCTAGTACGGTGCTCGAGTTGGTCAAGAGGGCGTATAGCGGGCAATCACGTCCACGCAGCGCCGGAACTGCGCCGGCGAAGCAGGGTTCTTCCAACCGAGCTGCTCAAGTGTCCAGTCGATGGCGAAGGCCGGCGTGAAGCCGCCATCGGCCGCCTCGGGATCAGTGATCCGCGCGTACCCGCGGCGCACCAGGTCAGCGCGGTCGTGCAAGGGATCGCCGGCAGACACCTCCCATCGGGCGAGGTCGAATGCCGGTGATGCTGGGCCGGCGAACTCCCAGTCGATGACGCCGACGACCGTCCCGTCGTGGATCAGGAGGTTCTTGGGCATGAAATCGCCCTGGGCGAGCGAGGACGGGGGCGCCGGACGGGTCGTCACCTCGTGGCGCAAGAAGTCAGCACCGCGCTCGACGACGGCGGCTGCCGCCGGGCCGAGTGTCTCCCTGACGATGTGTGCGACCCGGGTGACTTCGTGCTCTTCGGGCAACCGCAGCTCGTGCCGGATGCCTCGCTCGTCGTCCGGGAGCACGCTGTGCACCCGGGCCAAAATCTCACCGGCGTCCAAGACCAACCGCTCGAGCTCAGCGGCAGGAAGTTCGCCGATGAACTCGTTGAGCGAGCGGCCCGGAAGAAACTGCTGGATCGAGAAGGACAGCAACTCGCCGTCGTGATCCAGGTGCTCGAGGCCGAGCACCTCTGCTGTCGGCACGCCTACGTCACGCGCCTGCGCCATCAGGTGCGCCTCGTCGATGAACCACGGCGTAGGCTGACGCGCGATCCGGACGACCACAGCGACATCGCCGGCAAACTCGGCCCGGTAGGTCTCATTCATCCCGCCACCGGCGAGGGGAACGAGGCACTCGACGCCGCGGCCGCAGACCGACCGCACCACCGAGTCGATGATCGGACGAGGAGTTGTCACCATCGCCCAAGTCTCGTCCAGCGATCCTGACCGAGCCACCCAATATATCCGCCCCCTCGCTGCCCGCTCTCCCAGGAAAAATCAAGAGAGTAAAGCGGACTGATCGTAGAGGATTCATCCAGAGGGCTGAACTCAGCCGTGGGGCCCGTATTGACTGCGCCGTTGTCCATAACGACTTCACAAAACACAGCGAGCTCGGCAAGCCGGCCGCGGCTGCCTACCGCCGTCGACGACCTCGGTGTGTTCTAGGGTCCATGTCAAACTCTGACGACAGGATCGCAATGAAAGCTGATCACTATGACACGTTCGCCGAGAGCTACGCGCGGGAAAACGAGTCCAGCCTGTTCAACGCCTACTACGAGCGACCCGCGATGATCGATCTCGCCGGGGACGTGGCCGGCCGGAACATTCTGGACGCCGGCTGCGGCGCCGGGCCGCTCTCGGCCGCGCTGCGCGACCGGGGCGCCCAGATCACCGCTTTCGACTCGAGCCGGGAGATGGTGGCGCTGGCGCAGGGTCGGCTCGGGACGGACGCCAGGGTGCTGTTGGCCGACCTCGCCGCGCCGTTGCCGTTCAGCACGGGGGAGTTCGACGATGTGGTGGCCTCCCTCGTGCTGCACTACCTTGAAGACTGGTCGGGCCCCCTGGCCGAGCTGCACCGGGTTCTGAAGCCGGGTGGTCGACTGATCCTCTCGGTGAACCATCCAGTGATCCGAGAGGTGGTCTACCCGGAGGACGATTACTTCGCGACCTCGCCGTACACGGAGGAGTACACCTTCGACGGCCACGCCGCATCGCTGACCTTCTGGCACCGGCCGTTGCATGCGATGACAGATGCGTTCGCCCGGGCGGGCTTCGCGATCTCGGTCATCAGCGAGCCGCCGTTCTCGCCCGAGACGCCGCGCGAACTGCTGCCACCCGACCTGGGAGACCGCACGTCCTTCCTCTGCTTCCTCTTTTTCGCACTCGAGGCCCAACCGGTCCGCTGAGAGAAGCCCGCCAAACGCAGTGCACCAGAGCATGGCGAGGAGGCGGATCACGGTCTGGATGACGACTTCTGGACACCCTGCCTATCAAGACTGGTCGTATTCGCCGGGCTAAGCGGCACAGGGGCGCGAGAGCCACGATCGCCCTGGGGTCGGGGGAGGCCCAAGGGGACGACTATGGTCTGTCTCGTGGCGACGTCAGACGACTCACAGGCGGCGACGACTTCTCACACGGACACTCCTGAAGATCCGGGCGAGGCGTGGCTAGAACTGGCTCCGGACTACGAGCGAGCCCGAACCAGGGAGGACTCGCTGGATCGGCTTGTCGAGTGGCCTGCGCAGCGAGACCTTCTGGGTGATGTCACCGAACGGTCGGTGCTCGATGTCGGTTGCGGCAACGGCGGCAAGCTCGCTGAGCTGGTTGGAGACGGTGCGACCGCCTCCGTAGGTGTCGATGTCAGTGGCAACTTCCTCAGTGCCCCGCCGCCTGGCTTGGAGTTCATCCGAGGCGATCTCTCTGAGCTGGATTCTGTGCCTGGGCTCGCCGGTCGCAGGTTCGACCGGATCTTGTTCCTGCAGTCTTTCGGCTACGCGAAGGATCCAGTCCGCACCCTGCAGGCAGCGCGCGCGATGCTGGCCGACGATGGATTCATCTTGCTGACCAGGACGCAGCCGATCCGATACGCCGTCGAACGGGCCGAACAGAATGGGACGTCCTTGGGCGAAGAGTATTTCTCCACCGCCCCGTTCTCCTACCTCAGCGGCTGGAACGACCAGATCACCCTCACCAAGCGTCCCTACACCATCTCTGACCTGATCAACGTGTTCAGTGCGGCAGGGCTGTGGATCGAGACCGCGATCGAGCCTCAGCTGTCCGAGGACGCCCGACGCCGCTACCCGCACAAGCAGGCGTGGATGAACAAGTACCTCGGCATCCTGATCTTCAAGCTCCGGCCCCATCCGGGCCAGTAGCCGCGTCCTGAGCGCTGGCCACGGGCTACTGATGCGCCCGCCGGCACGGGGCGCCGTCAGCGCCCGCAAGGCCGAATCGTCGCACCGTTTCCGCGTCCTCGGGGTAATGGAGCGGACCCAGATGCCGGCAAGCCAGCTCGGCGGATCGGATGCGAACTTAGTTGCGGGTGAGACTGGGTGTCTGGGACTGTTGCCGACCATGAGGCTGCTTCTGATCATTGGACCACCGGCTGTCGGCAAGATGACGGTGGGCCGAGAGATCGCCGCGCATAGTGACTTCAGGTTGTTCCACAATCACCACACCATTGAGCCGCTCGTTGAGGTCTTCGGCTACGGCACCGCGCCATTCAACGTCTTGAACATCGAGTTCCGTCGGCGAGTGATCGAAGAAGCCGCACGCAACAATGTGGATTTGATCTTCACATTAGTCTGGGATCTGCGGGACCCAGCTGATACCGCCTACGTTGAACAGCTCGTCGCGCCGTTCGAGGGGGCCGGTGGTGAGGTATGCGTGCTCGAGCTGACCGCTGACCTTGAAACGCGCCTATTGCGCAACCGGGGCGAAACTCGGCTGGCTGCCAAACCGAGCAAGCGGAATGTAGAATGGTCTGATGGCAACGTCCGTAGCATGGAAGCCCATCAAATGAATACGGATCCGACCGGATCCACGTCGACTCCGGCCGACGGATTCCTCAGCCGGAATCGGCATCTTCGCCTCGACACCCGAAATCTGACTGCAGCCGAGGTCGCCCCGATCGCACTTGACTGGCTTGACCAAGAAGCAGACGAACTCGGTAGCCGACGACCTGTTGACACTGCCTAGATTTCGGGCCTGTCCGCAGACGATCTGTTTGGGGGCTTGAGGCTTTTCTGGTCTTGGTTTCGGCGCAGGCGAGGTAGTCGAGAACCGGCCACGAGAAGGCGCGGAATCGAGCTCGGTCCGAGGACCACGATCGGCCATCACCCATCCAGACGGGGCAACGTCAGCACGGCAGGAGGGAGGGGTCAGCTGGGAGCGATGAGTTGTCGCACTGGAAGCAACTCTTCGGCCTTTAGTTGACATAATGTCGCTTATCGGCGCTTTAGAGGGCGAGGCGGAACACACGTGAGGACCCCGTCTCGATCTGTCCTTGTGTGTTCGGTTGCTGGGTTGAGCCAGGTTGTTGACGGCGCCACGCAGGAGCACACGCCGACCGAGCCGCCGCACTGAACGATTCGCTCGATGTCCGTGGCGAGAACACGTGGCGGACCCCGGCCAGACGGCGGCTCAGCCGAACAGCAACTGAGTGTTCTGAGGCCTCTCCCCCGGGCCAAAACATCAACGCGGTGACTCTGCGTGACCGACTTTGCAGGCAACTGTTCAGCAGTAGCGTGCGACTGCGTCTATGCCGGGGCCCGCACGTCGCGGAAGGATGTCGCACCGAGGCCGGCCGCGACGAGTGCGAAGATTACGGCCGCCAGCAGCAGCGTGGGCCGCATGCCCCAGGCGTCGGCGAGCATTCCTGCGATCGGCGCGACGACCACGATGACAGCCCGGTTGAGCGAACGCAGGGTGGTGTTGGTGCGGGCCTGTAGCTCGTCCGGCGTCACCAACTGGCGGTAGCTCATTTCGTGGGAGTTGCTCATGCCGATCGCCAGACCGTAGAGGCCCTGCCCGACCATGAGAACGGCAAGCGTCCCGACCGCCGGGAGCTTCTGCCCAGCGAGCACCATCGCGATCACCGCGAGGGTGGTGATGAAATGGCTGACGATGATGGTGCGACCGGTGCCGAGACGTCGACCTACCCAGGTGGTGACTGCGGCGCCGATGACGGCACCGATTCCACCGGCGGCACCAACGATGCCGAACTCGAAGGCGGTGAGGTCGAGCGTACTGAGCGCATAGGGAGCGAGCACGACGCCCACGATCGCGTTGCCAACGAACCATGCGTGAGTCGCGAGCGCGAGCGTGGCCAAACCGGAGCCGTGGTAGGCCCACCGAACGCCGTCGGCGATCTCCCTCATAAGTCCTCGTACGGTGACACCCGTGCGCGGTGGCGGTTCGTCAAGGTCGATCCGGCGCAACGTGAGCGCCGAGTACACGTAGGTGAGGGAGTCGAGGAGAACGGCCAGCGGGGCACCGACCGCGCTGACCAATAGCCCGCCAAGCGCTGGGCCGCCCGTCGAGGCCACCGCGTCGGCCCCGTCAATGCGGGCGTGTGCCGGTTGGAGGTGCTTCGCTTCGAGCAATCGCGGCAGAAGCGACATCGAGGCGGCGCCGTTCACTACCGAGGCGGTGCCATAGGCAATGACGACCAGCATCAGTGCCGGCAGCGACAGCAGATCAAGCCACCACATCAGGGGGATGGCCAACAGCACTACCGCCTGCACCAGATCGGTGCCCACCATGAGCGGGAGCCGACGCCTCCCGTCAACGATCGCGCCCACGACGAATCCGAAGACGAGATACGGCAACCATCGCGCGGCGTTGAGCCACCCAACATCCGCCGCCGTGCCGTGCAGCGTGAGGATCACCAGCGCCTGCAGTGCGAAGAGCGTGACGTAGGTGCCAAGGCCCGACACCGCGCTGGCCCTCCAGTACCGCAGGAATGCTCTCGAGATGAAGACGTCACTGCTCGACATGCCCGTCAGTCTCGCATTGACCGGTACTGGCGAGGTGCTGGAGCTGCTCGAGGCGAGTGGGCGGCTGCTTTCGGCGACAGTGCGAGCGGCCAAGCCGACTGATCGCGGCTTCCATCCGTTCGGGATGGCTGACGCAGAAGGGTTCGCCGGCATGGGGTGCGTCGAGCTGCTTGTCCACGCCGGGGACATCGCGGTCGGGCTCGGGCTACCGTTCGAACCGCCGGCGGATGTTTGCGCATGGACTTTGGCGCGGATGTTCCCCGGGCAGCACGCCGAACTCGACCCTTGGACCGGCCTACAACATGCGACCGGCCGAATCGCGTTACCAGGTCAGCCGACAGTCGGCAGCAACTGGCGGTGGCACAGCGCACCTCTCGCCGACCGATAGCAGCCGGCTACTGCCTGGGCTTGCTAGCCGTCATCGTTGCGGCGACGCCGTGTTTGGTGAGGAGGGCGCGTAGGTGATTGTGGCCTTGGGTGAAGTCCCATTGTTCGGCGGGCATGCCGGCTGTTCGGGCGCCTTCGACGTTGCGTGGGTTGTCGTCGATGAAGAGGATCGTCCGGATGTCGGCGCCGATTCGGTGGGCTGCTCGGGTGAAGAAGACTGGGTCGGGTTTGGCGACGCCGAGGTCGTAGGAGTAGCAGCTGACGTCGAACAGGTCGTCGTACCCGAGGGCTGTGCGCATGTGGCCGCCGCGGTAGCACTCCTGGTTCGTGCCGAGATGTACGCCGTACCCGTTGCGCTTGAGTGCTCGCACGATGCCGAACGATTCCTCGATGATCACGATGTTCTTCCAGACCGCGTCGTAGACCTCGGCCACCGGCGTGACGACGCCGTAGTCCTGGAGTGTCGCCGCGAGTACCGGCATGTAGTCCCCCGAGCCGGCGAGCATCGGGAGCTCGTCCTTCCAGGTCTGATGGAGGAACTCACGGGCCTTGTCCCCGAGATACGGCTCCATGGCCGCGTACCAGCCACCCGGAAGGTCTTGCAGTACGCCGTCGGCGTCCAAGAGCACGTGGCGAACACCCATGGAGAAGATCATGCCGCAGGGGGGCAGCGGTTAATCGCGTTGCGTTGCCTGAGCGAGCCGCCTTAGCGTGGCCGTTACTCAGGCCAGCTGTGGATCGGAGATGTGGCGCGGATGACTTCTCGGCTTTTCGCACTCAGTTTTGATGCGCATGATCCGGCTGGGCTGGCGCGGTTCTGGGGTGGCGTTCTGGGATGGGACCTCCACGACGATCCGCACGGCGTGGGCCTGGTGCCGAGTGATGACACCGGATTCCGGCTTCGGTTTGTGCCGAGTCAGAACGAGAAGCGCGGCCCGAACCAGATGCACTTCGATCTGACAAGCCAGTCGCTCGAGGAGCAGCAGGCGACGGTGGCGCGGGCGCTGGAGCTCGGCGGGCGGCACATCGACATCGGGCAGCTCCCGGAAGAGGAGCACGTGGTGCTCGCCGACCCCGAGGGCAACGAGTTCTGTGTGATTGAGCCGGGCAACAATTTCCTGGCCGACTGCGGATTCATCGGGGCGGTGTCGAGCGACGGTTCGCAGGAGGTCGGGTACTTCTGGAGCAAGGCGCTGGACTGGCCGTTGGTCTGGGACCAGGACCAGGAGACCGCGATCCGCTCGCCGCACGGCGGTCCGAAGATCACCTGGGGCGGCCCGCCGTTCAACCCGAAGCTCGGGAAGAACCGGCTGCATTTCGACCTCGCTCCCCCGGCCGACGGTGATCAGGATGCGGAGGTCGAGCGTCTCATCGGCCTCGGCGCGACCCGGCTCGACATCGGCCAGGGCGAGACCAGCTGGGTCGTCATGGCCGACCCCGACGGCAATGAGTTCTGTGTACTGAAGCCTCGGTAGCCGTGGACCGAGTCTGGCGGATGTCGGCCGACGAACTTGCTGCCGAGCGGCCTGCTGGCGCGTTGGAAGACGTGCACTTCACGCACGCGTTCGTACGTCGGGTTGTGGAGGAGTACTCCGCGGTCGGTGACGTCGTCCTGGATCCGTTCGCCGGGTTCGGGACCACGTTGGTGGTTAGCGAGCAGCTCGGGCGGAAGGCGATCGGCGTTGAACTGCTGCCGGAGCGGGCCCGGCTTACCAGAGGGCGGCTCGGGTCGGATGCGACCCTGAAAGAAGGGGATGCGCGGGAGCTCGATCGGTTGGAGATCGGGTCAGTGGATCTCTGCCTGACGTCGCCGCCGTACATGAGCTCCGTGGATCACCCGGAGAACCCGCTGACGGGATACGCGACCCTCGACGGCGACTATGCGACGTATCTGGATGAGCTGATCGAGGTGTTCTGCGCCGTCAAGCGTTGCCTGCGACCTGATGGCTACCTGGTGATCAACGCCGCCAACATCCGCACCGGAGACCTCGTCATGCCGCTGGCGTGGGACCTCGCTCGCGGGCTCCTCCCGCATTTCGCCTTTCGCGGCGAGACGTACCTCGAGTGGGATCGGCCGGCGGACTTCATCAGCGGTGACTACTGCCTCGTGTTCCAGCAAGTGCCACATCGATGATGTCGGCCCGCGGCTCCAGCGACGGCGCCTCGTCCAGCGGCACCCACTGCGCGTACGCCGTCGTGGCGTCAACCTCGGTCGTCCCGAGCGATCCGCCCGTGATCGTGGCTGCGAAGACGACTCCGACAGACTTGTACGGGCGCCCGTCGCGATTAGTCCGCGCGTTGGTGAAGTGAGTGACGGCGATCGGGTCTCCGACGTCGACCGTGTACCCGGTCTCCTCGAACACCTCACGCACCACCGCGTCCGGCAGCGACTCGTCGTACTCCACACCGCCACCCGGCATCGTCCAGCACGCGGCCGCGCTGTCACCACCGACGAACCACGTCAGGAGCACCCGCTCGTCCTCGTCAACAATCAACGCGTACGCCGCCACCCGCGTGTTGTACTCAGTGAAATGCACCGCCCGACGATAACCGGCGGGGGAGAGCATCCTCTCCCCCGCCAGGTTGTCAGCTGTCTTGGACGAGTCCGAGGACGTTGCCGTCGGGGTCGGTGAAGGTGGCTACCAGGCGGCCGTTGGCGACGTCGCGGGGGGATTGTTTCACGGTGGCACCGGCTGCGGTGACCTCGGCGAGTTTGGCCTCGATGTCGTCGACGTGCCAGTACGTGACCGGGCCCTTGTCGTCGCTGTTCGGTACCAGGCCGATCTGCTGTCCCTCGGCCTCGAAGCCGACGTAGTACGGCGAGTCCGCCATCGGCTCCACCCCGAGCAGGGCGGCGTACACCGGCTTGGCCTTCTCCAGGTCCGTCACCGGGTGCAGAACGGTCTTGATGCCTTGCGTGGAAGTCATTTCGTCACTCCAGAACTCTTGGGCCTCGCAGCCCCCGACTCTTACTGACTCCCACGCTATTCCCGGCTCAGCCCCGGTGCTTCTCGATTCCTGACCGGTTCGAGCTCACTTGGCGACGTACTCGGCCAGGTGCTTGGCGGTCAGAGTGGCGGGCTTGGCGATCAAGTCGGCGGGGGTTCCTTCGAAGACGACCTTGCCGCCGTCGTGGCCGGCGCCTGGCCCGAGGTCGATGATCCAGTCGGCGTGGGCCATCACTGCCTGGTGGTGCTCGATGACGATGACCGACTTGCCGGCGTCGACGAGCCGGTCCAGGAGGGCGAGGAGTTGTTCGACGTCGGCCAGGTGCAGGCCGGTGGTCGGCTCGTCGAGGACATAGATGCCGCCCTTCTCCCCCACGTGCGTCGCCAACTTGAGCCGCTGCCGCTCTCCCCCGGACAGCGTGGTCAGCGGCTGACCAAGGCTCAGGTAGCCGAGTCCGACGTCCGCAAGGCGCTCGAGGACCTTGTGGGCGGCCGGCGTACGCGCGTCGCCGTCAGCGAAGAACTCGAGAGCCTCGGAGACCGGCATCGCGAGCACCTCGGCGATGTTCTTGCCGCCGAAGGTGTACCCGAGGACGGACGCCTGGAACCGCCGGCCCCCGCACTCCTCACACGGGGACTCGACCGTCGCCATCACGCCGAGCTCGGTGTAGATCACGCCGGCACCGTTACAGGCCGGGCACGCGCCCTCGGAGTTCGCGCTGAACAGCGCCGGCTTCACGCTGTTCGCCTTGGCGAAGGCCTTCCGGATCGGGTCGAGCAGCCCGGTGTACGTCGCCGGGTTGCTCCGTCGGGAGCCGCGGATCGCAGCCTGGTCGATCGCCACCACACCGTCGCGGTCGGACACCGAGCCGTGGATCAGCGAGCTCTTGCCCGAACCAGCCACCCCGGTCACGACCACCAGAACACCGAGCGGTACGTCGACATCGACGTTCTGGAGGTTGTTCGTCGAGGCACCACGCACCTCCAGCGCCTCTGACGACGCACGCACGGCCGGCTTCAAGGACGCCCGGTCGTCGAGGTGCCGGCCGGTGAGCGTGCCACTGGCGCGGAGCTTCTCGACGGTGCCCTCGAAGACCACCTCGCCACCGCCCGAACCGGCACCCGGCCCGAGGTCGATGACGTGGTCGCCGATCGCGATGGCCTCTGGCTTGTGCTCCACGACGAGGACGGTGTTGCCCTTGTCGCGCAACTGCAGGAGCAGCTCGTTCATGCGCTGGATGTCGTGCGGGTGCAGACCGATGGTCGGCTCGTCGAAGACGTAGGTGACGTCGGTCAGCGAGGACCCGAGGTGGCGGATCATCTTCGTCCGCTGCGCCTCACCACCCGACAGCGTGCCCGCGGGACGCTCGAGAGACAGGTACCCCAGCCCGATGTCGACGAACGAGTCGAGGGTGTCGCCGATCGCCTCGATCAGCGGCGCCATCCGAGGCTCCTTGAGCTCGCGGATCCAGGCGGCCAGATCGCTGATCTGCATCGCGCAGAGGTCGGCGATGTTCTTGCCCTTGATCTTCGACGACAGCGCTTCCTGACTCAGCCGGGTCCCGCCGCAGTCGGGGCAGATCGTGAACGTCACCGCCCGCTCCACGAAGGCGCGGATGTGCGGCTGCATCGCGTCGACTTCCTTGGACAGGAACGACTTCTGGATCTGCGGGATCAACCCGGTGTAGGTCAGGTTGATGCCCTCGACCTTGATCTTGGTGGGCTCCCGGTAGAGCGGGTCGTGCAGTTCCTTCTTGGTGTACTTCTTGATCGGCTTGTCCGGGTTGAAGTAGCCGGCGCCGCGGAAGATGCGCCCGTACCAGCCCTCCATGCTGTAGCCGGGGATCGTCAGCGCGCCCTCGTTCAGCGACTTGCTGTCGTCGTACAACGCGGTCAGGTCGAAATCGGTGACCGAGCCCATGCCCTCACAGCGCGGGCACATGCCGCCCGCGTAGACGACGTTGCGTACGACGGTCCGCTCGCCGCCGCCCTGCCCCTTGTCGGCGATCATCGCGCCGGTCGCCGTCCGCTTCGGGACGTTGAACGAGTACGCCGTCGGCCCGCCGACATGCGGTTTCGCGAGCCGGCTGAACAGGATCCGCAGCATCGCGTTCGCGTCGGTGGCGGTGCCGACGGTGGAACGCGGGTTCGAGCCCATCCGCTCCTGGTCGACGATGATCGCGGTGGTCAGGCCATCGAGTACGTCGACGTCCGGGCGCGCCAGCGTCGGCATGAACCCCTGGACGAACGCGCTGTACGTCTCGTTGATCAGCCGCTGCGACTCCGCCGCGATGGTACCGAACACCAGCGAGCTCTTGCCCGAGCCGGAGACCCCGGTGAACACCGTCAGCCGGCGTTTCGGGATCTCGACGCTGACGTCCTTCAGGTTGTTCACCCGCGCACCGGTGACGCGAATCAGGTCGTGGCTGTCGGCGAGCTGCTTCGCCGACGTCGGGGCCTTGCTCATCGGTGTCTCCATCTGTCGGGCGGAGCCGGCTGCGCGGTCTCCGTTCGGCACGGTCGGGCTGCGGTCGAACAGGGCTGGGCTCAGGAAACCTGGTTGATGCGGATGTGGTTGCCGGCGGGATCACGGAAGGCACAGTCGCGCACGCCGTACGGCTGGTCGGTGGGCTCCTGGATGACCTCGGCGTCGGTGGCCTGCAGCCGCTCGAAGAGGGCGTCGATGTCCTTGGTCGCCAGCACGAGGGTGGCGTAGGTGCCCTTGGCCATCATCTCGCTGATGGTACGGCGCTCGTCGTCGGTGACACCCGGGTCGGCGCCCGGCGGGTACAGCACGACGGAAGTGTCCGGCTGGTCGACCGGGCCGACGGTGATCCAGCGCATGCCGCCGTACCCGACGTCGGTGCGGATCTCGAAGCCGAGGACGTCGCGGTAGAACGCCAGCGACGCCTCCGGATCGGTGTGCGGGAGGAAGCTCGAGAGAATCTTGATGTCCATGGGCGTCACGCTACGTGCTGGTCGCCGGGGATGCTTCTCGATTCCTGACCGGTCGGGTCACCTGTTTCGCGACGCACGACGGAATGCCGACGGTCGCGTCGGCCGCGCGCTCCTTGTAGGCGCTCGGCGGCATGCCGACCAGTTCGGTGAATCGGGTGCTGAAGGTGCCCAGCGACTGGCAGCCGACCGCGAAGCAGACGTCGGTGACGCTCATGTCCCCGATCCGCAGCAACGCCATCGCGCGCTCGATGCGGCGCGTCATCAGGTACCCGTACGGCGACTCTCCGTAAGCGCGCTTGAACTCCCGGCTGAGGTGTCCGGACGACATGTGGGCACCGCGAGCCAGCGCGTCGACATCGAGCGGCTGCGCGAACTCCCGATCGATCCGGTCCTTGACACGCCGCAGCCGCGCGAGGTCCCCCAAGCGCTGCGCATCTGTCGGACTGCCGGTCATCCCTGAAATCGTGCCACGTCGCGGCAAGGAAGTCATTCACCGCACCTGTAGCCTCGGCGTTTGTGACCGCCCAGCACCCGTTGACCTCGGAGCGACTCGACCTGGTGCTGGATGGGCTGGGTTCGGTGTGGGGCGCGATGAGTGACCGCTGGCCCGACGCCACCACACCGCCGCCGCGGCTCTACGCGGCGTTCGCGGGTGGCTAACGGCCGGTCGTTCCGTCCAGTTGCTCGCGGATGATGTCGGCGTGGCCGGCATGGCGAGCGGTCTCGCCGATGACCGACAGGATGGCCCAGCGGAGGTCGTGGGTTGTGCCGTTGCGGGTGACCGGAGCGTCGGGGTCGCCGATGGCGTCGATGATCTCGTTCGAGGCCTCGCAGGCGGCGCGGTAGTCGGCGCGCAGCGTCTTCAGGCTGACCTCGGGATCGACCTGCATCGAGCGCTTACCGCGCTTGGCCTTACCGCCCGTGACGACCTCCTCGAACCAGTTGGACTCGGCGAAGGTGAGGTGCTGCACGAGGCCGGCGACGTTCGTACCCGACGGAACCGTGCTGCGGCGGGCGTCGGCCTCGCTGAGACCGGCCAGCTTCTTCAACACGCCCGCCCGTCGAGGGTCGCACGCAGCTGCTCGAGCTCGGTAGTCATGAGGCGCAGGGTCCGACGGTGGAGATGAGGCCGTGGTGATCCGACACAGGAATCGTGTACCAGCGGCTGTCGTCGGCGCACCAGCCCGGCTTGACGAAGAGATGGTCGATCCGGACCAGCAACGTCGTCCATCTGCCGATCTGTGACGGCCGGCCCCAGGTGTCGAGCATCGCGTCGTCAAGGTCGTTGGTGAGCAGCCGGTAGTCGCGGCCGCGGTCGGTGGTGTTGAAGTCGCCGGCGACTACTACCGGACGGTCGTCTCGTTCGACCCGAGCCGCGATCTGCTCGATCAGCCGGTGGTGGTCGGCAACGGTCGTCTGGTACGGCACTCCGCTGTCCTCGACTGTCCGGTACGACGATCCGCCCGACGTCCACCACGGACGCGGCACATGGACCGCGATCAGGTCGAAGGTCTGAGACGGAGCTTGGACCCGGAGCACGTAGCCGGGCAGATCCGGCCCCGGCCGCTCGAGCACCGTCAGCGGCCAACGGCTGAAGATGCCGATCGCGGGTCCGTCCCAATCGGCCACGTGCACCGGGTACGACTGGGACAGTCGCTCGGTCAGCGGCGGCCCGATCTCGGAGACCACGAGCACGTCGGCGCCGAGCGCGAGCAGGTTGTCGGCGCCGTCGAGTTCGCCGCTGCCGATGTTCGCCGCCGCGACCCGGAATGCGCGCGACCGGTCAACGGTCCCGACGCCGTCTGGAACCCACGGCAGTACCGTCGCGACGATCGCGACCACGAGCGTCGACACCGCGAAGGCAAGAGCTGCCTTGTGTCGCCGACCGACGAATCCCACGAGCAGCGCGGTCACCAACGCCAGCATCGGCAACACGATCGCCACGACGTCGGTCACCACGCCGAGCTGGTCGCGCAGCAGGAACCAGTTCCACGGCAGCAAACCAGCCACCACAACCCCGGCGTACCGTCGCACTCTCGACGACGTTCGATTCCCCACGTGCATGTCGACACCCCCCACCCCAGGGCCAGGCTATGTCGGCTTCCGGCAGATCGAAACCGGCTTCGCATGAACAAGCAGGTGGAGAACGAGTCTGACGTGTTGCTGGCTAGACCACATTCTTCCGCGGCAGGCGGCTTATGGCAGGTCGACGTCCAGGGGCAGGTTCTTCAGGAAGTCGGTCGCGTCGAACAACGCGCCGGCCGACGCCACGCCCGTCGTCCAGGTCTCTCCGGCGAGGATCCGTCGTACTGCTTCGACCGCGAGCGGAGCCGTGATCGCGTAGATGTCCTGCCCGCGGGCCGTTGCCCGGCGCTCGTCGGCGCCGGTGCGGACCAGGACGTCGACGACGAACGTCTGGTCGGAGCGGCCCTGCGCATCGGTGGCCACGGGCGCCGGTGTGTCCGCGTTGGCCAGGTCGCCGGCGGCTTCGAGCGTCATGTAGGTGCGGACCTCGGGTACGGCGATGTGGCTCGGGACGGTGATGACGTCGGCCATGGTGAACTCGGCTATCACGCATCGGCGGCCGAGCGGCTCCGGGAAGGTCCAGTCCTGCTGGACCGGCTTGTCGTCGTGGTACTGGAGCGTTCCGCCGCTGAATCGCACCCGGCGTCCAGCTCGGCGGTCGTGCGAGACCTGTCCGGCGGCGCGAGTACCGGGCGTGGGGTGCCAGCTGCTCAGGCCGTACGCGACGTGCACTTCGTCGGCGGTGGTCCGCTCCCCCAGCGCCGCGGTCGTCAGCAGGTCGCCGAGGCCGCCGTAGAAGGCCATCGCCGGGAGAACCAGGGACTCGCTGCGCCGGCCGAAGGTCGACACGTTGGCCTCGAGCTCGGCGGCGACGTCGACGTACGGGATCCTCGCCCGGCCGGCTGCGTCGATCACCGGGTCGGCGGTCGAGGCGAAGGGGCCGGCGCAGTTGATGACCGCGGCGGCGTTCTGCAGCGCCCGGTCGAGCGCCGACGGATCGTCGACTGCGGCCGGCCGGACGTCCACCGCTCCCCATTTGGAGGCCAGGGTCTCGAGGGTCGTCGCGTCGCGGCCCGAGACGACGGTCGGAAAGCCGCGTCGCAGCAGTTCCTCGACGACAAAACGGCCTGTGTGCCCGGTTGCTCCGTAAACCACCACTGAGTTCATGCGACGAGTCTTGCCGTCCGGCGACCGGAATCGTGAGAGTCCGGAACGACACCATGCGTACACTTTCGGACATGCATACCGTCGCGCTGGCCACCGCCGGGCACCTGCTGCACTTCGAGTTCGCGATCGCGTACGAGATCCTCGGCAATCCGCCGCTGGACGCCGTCGAGGACTGGTACGACGTTGTGCTCTGCGGACCGGGATCTGTCCAGGTCGGGCCGTTCATGGTGGAGCCGGACGACGGCCTGGATCGGTTGGCCCGCGCGGACACCGTGATCGTGCCGGCCTGCGTCGATGTCGACGAGCCGCCGCCGGCCGCATTGGTTGAGGCAGTCCGGGCAGCCCACGAAGCTGGAGCCCGGGTTGCGTCGCTGTGCACGGGCGCGTTCGTACTGGGTGCTGCCGGCCTGCTGAACGGGCGACGGGCCACCACGCACTGGGGCCACGCCGCCGCGTTGAGCGCGCGTTATCCACAGGCTGAGGTCGATCCGGACGTGCTGTACACGGACAACGGGAGCGTGCTCACCTCCGCGGGCAAGGCCGCTGCGGTCGATCTGTGTCTGCACCTCATCCACCTCGACCACGGCGCGACGATCGCGAACACGGTCGCGCGGCGCCTCGTCGTACCGCCGCATCGGGCGGGCGGTCAGGCGCAGTTCGTCTCCACGCCGGTGCCGGTCAGCGGTGACCACACGCTCGCGAACCTTCTGGCCTGGGCGCAGGCACGCCTCGACCAGCCGCTGACTGTCACAGACCTTGCGCGGCAGGCGAACACGAGTCCCCGCCACCTCGGCCGGCTCTTCCGCTCGGTGACCGGCCAGACCCCACTCCAATGGCTCCTGACCCAACGCGTCCGCCGCGCCCAACAGTTGCTCGAGGCCACCGACAACAGCATCGAATCCGTCGCCGTAGCCACCGGCATGGGCACCGCCACCACCCTCCGTCGCCAGTTCAAACGAGTCGTCGGCGTCCCACCCGACACCTACAGAAGGTCCTTCCACACCACGTAGGCTCTGCCGGTATGACGAGCTACCCGAAGCGGATGCATACCGCGCTGGATGCTACGGATGCGCGGGGGTTGGCGGAGTTCTACCGGGAACTGCTGGGGTTGCGGTATCGCGACGGTGACGAGCCGCCGGGTGATGGTGTCGAGGACGACGCGGACTGGCTGGTGCTGGTGGACGACGCGGGGAATCGGCAGCTCGCGGTTCAGCGGGTGGATGAGCTGCCGGCGTCGACGTGGCCGGCGCCCGGCGTACCGAAGCAGTTGCACATCGACTACGCCGTACCGTCCGTCGACGAGCTGCAGCGACACCGGCAGCGCGCCGAAGAACTCGGTGCCACGCTCCTCCTGGACCGAACGTCCGAGGAGTCCGAGCCCCTCTACGTCCTGGCCGACCCAGCCGGACATCCTTTCTGTCTCCTGGTGGGGGTCGCATGAGCAAGCAAACCGGGTACGCCGATGTCAACGGACTCCGCATGTACTACGAGATCCACGGCTCGGGTGGGACGCCGTTGCTGCTGTTGCACGGCGGGTTGTTCAACATCGACCTGCAGTTCGGCGCGCTGCTGCCCGGTCTGTCCGAGAAGCGGCAGGTCATCGCGACCGACTTCCAGGCGCATGGCTACACCAATGACATCGACCGGCCGTTGGGTACGGTCGCGCTGGCGTCCGATGTGGTCGGGTTGCTGAGGCATCTCGACGTACCGCAGGTGGATCTCTTCGGGTTCAGTGTCGGTGGTGCGGTTGCGCTGTACCTGACGATCAAGCATCCGGAGCTGGTCCGGAAGGCGGTCATCTCATCGGTGTCGTTCCACCCCGACGGCGACCGCCCGGAGAACGCGGCCGTCGGTGAGATGAAGGTGGAGATGATCGCCGGTACGCCGATGGAAGCGGAGTACCTGGCGAAGTCGCCGCACCCGGATCTCGAGCACCTGCAGACCCTGCTCGACAAGCTGGGTGGCTACGACCGCGGCACCGCCGGATGGTCCGACGACGACATCCGTGGCATCGCCGCTCCCACCCTGCTGACCTTCGGCGACTGCGACGCGGTCAAGCTCGACCACGTCGTCCGCTTCCTCCAACTCCGCGGCGGCGACGTCAATGGCGACTTCACCGGCGTCCCCACCTCCCAACTAGCCATCTTCCCCGGTACCACCCACTTCAACGGCCTCACCCGCACCAACCTCGTCCAAGACACCGTCACCACCTTCCTCGATGTCGACTGACGTGTTCCGCTTCCGCGAGGCTGGAGATGCCGACTTCGACGCGGTCATGGGGCTGTATCGGCAGCTACATCCAGCGGATCCGGTGGTGCTGGACGGGCGGGATGTCTTCGCGCAGATCCTCGGGACGCCGGGACTGCGGCTGTACGTGCTCGAGGTCGACGGGGTCGTGGTCGCGACGACGTACCTCAATCTCATTCCCAACCTCACCCGTGGCGCGGCCCCGTACGCCGTGATCGAGAACGTGGTTGTGGATGCGGATCGGCGCGGGACCGGGCTGGGGAAAGAGATCATGGCCGGCACCTTGCAGGCGGCGTGGGAAGCGGGCTGCTACAAGGTGATGCTGATGACCGGGTCCAAGACTCCAGCCACGCATGCGTTCTACGAGCGGTGCGGATTCAGCCCGCACGAGAAGACCGGGTACACCGCCCGGCCGGATCGGTGAACGTCAGCTGCTGAGGCGGAAGACCGGCCAGGCTACTTCGGTGCGCCAGGCGGCGGGGTCCGGTGTGTCTCGGGGTCCCACGGTGTAGGTCTCGTGGACCGGGCCGGCGACGGTGAGGGTGTGGTTGTGCGTCCACGTCGCGAGGCGGCCGTAGGTGACGTCGATGTCGTCGTGAGGACCGTGGTGGATGGTCGCGGCCAGGTCGGTGGCGGGGAGTTGAACCGGATGGACCCGGCCGGTGGATCGTGGGGCGGCGACGGGGTGGTAGACGAGGACTGTGCCGCGGCCCGCGGTGAAGAGGGTGTTGTCGTACAGGCCGCCCGGCGGGCCTAGGCGGTGCTGCGCAGCCACGGCGGAGTCGAGTTCGGCCATGGCGCCGTCGTACCAGGCCAGTACGTCGGCCAGGTCCACCTCATCCGTGATCGCGGCAACCATCCGGGCCGGCTCGGAGCGCAGTTCGACCACGAGATCGCCGGGATCGGGCCGGAGCAGTCGCTGGAGCGACGTCACCGCCGCCCGGGTCCGATCGAGCGAAGCCTGCAACCGGTCGAGGTGGGCGGCGATCAGGTCGGCGCGGGCCTGTGGATCGTCGGTGGCAAGGATCTTCCCGACTTCCGCCAGCGGTACGTCGAGCTCGCGCAGCCGGTGGATCACCTGGGCCGACGGAATCTGCTCGGTCGTGTAGTACCGATACCCGCTCGCCGCATCGACCGAGGCAGGCTCGAGCAGACCACTCTCGTGATACCGCCGCAGCGTACGCACACTCAGATGCGTCGCCTGCGCGAACTCACCGATCGTCAGTCCCCGACTCACCCGGCCACTGTGCACCCTCCCCCTGCGAGAGAGTCAATTCCTTGACCCTCTCCCCGGAGGAGCCGGCACCGTGGTCGGCATGTTGCCTGACACGATCACGAAGTACCTGACCGCCCACACCGCACGCGATCTCGACTCCGCCATGCAGTGGTACGCCGACGACGCGGAGGTCACCGATGACGGCAAGACGTACCGCGGTCGCGACGAGATCCGGGACTGGCTCGGTCGCGCAGCCGGCGAGTACACCTACACCACCGAGTTGATCGGCGACCGTCATGTCGACGACAACACCTACGTCGCCACCCATCACCTCGAGGGCGACTTCCCCGGTGGAAGCGTCGACCTCGACTTCACGTTCACCCTCAAGGGCGACGTGATCAGGAGGCTCGTCATAGCCTGAGGGTGTGGAGCAGGCACTGGCGGAGTTGCGGGAGCTGATTGTTGCCGCGGCTGGGCGTGAGCAGGCGGTCGACGGCTTGCTGTTGTCGATTGTCGACGCGCCCACTCCGCCGATGTCCTCCCTGGCGACACCGGTCTTCGCGCTCGTCGCGCAGGGCCGGAAGCGGCTCGCGGTCGGCGACCATGTCTTCGAGTACGGCGCCGGCGACTACCTCGTCGTATCGGTCGACCTCCCGGTCACCGGGCACTTCGTCGAGGCATCGAAACAGGAGCCCTGTCTCGGCGTCGGCCTCGAGCTCCGGCCGGATCGGATCGCCGAGCTCCTCCTGGAGTCGGCCGACGATCAGACGCCGGGCGCGTCCGTTCATGGGCTCACCATCAGCCAGGCGCCCAAGGAACTCGTCGACGCCGTGATCCGTCTGCTGCGTCTGGTCGACGAACCCGATGACGCCCGCGTACTCGCGCCACTCGTCGAGCGCGAGATCCTCTGGCGACTGCTGCGGAGCCCGCAGGGCGCCGCGATCCGGGAGATCGGGCTCGCGGACAGCAGCCTGTCGCACGTCGCCCGGGTGATCCGCTGGATCCGCGATCACTACACCGAACCGTTCCGGGTCGAGGACCTTGCGACGATGGCAAGGATGAGTACGTCGGCCTTCCATCGCCACTTCCGCACGGTGACCGCGATGACCCCGATCCAGTTCCAGAAGAAGATCCGGCTGCAGGAAGCCCGGTTGCGGCTGCTCGGCCTGGGCGAGGACGTGACGAGCGCCGGGTACGCCGTGGGCTACGACAGTCCGTCGCAGTTCAGCCGCGAGTACCGGCGCGAGTTCGGTACGCCGCCCAGCCGTGACACCGGCCGGCTCCGTGAGGAAGCAGCGCTGCCATAGAGCAGGATCGTGCAAGCGCTGGCGAGCAATGGTCTATCGACTCCCTTGTACTACGCGTGTACTGGACGAGTACCTGTTCAACACGGCGTAGGAGAATGACACGATCATGCAAATAGCTGTGATCACCGGCGGGAGTTCCGGCATCGGGCAGAGCGCGGCCTTCGAGATCGCGAAGCGCGGTATCGGGGTGATCCTGACCTACCACGGCAACCGCGACGGCGGCCTGGAGACGGCCGCCCGGATCGAGAAGGACGGCGGTACGGCGGTCGCCCTGCCGCTGGATGTCGGTCGCGCGGAATCGTTCGGTGACTTCAAGACCGCGGTGACCGAGGTGCTGCAGCAGTGGGGGCGGACGTCGTTCGACTTCCTCGTCAACAACGCCGGCGTCGGGCAGCAGCCGGTGATGTTCGAGGACACCACCGACGAACTGTTCGACCAGATGCTGCGCATCCACCTCAAGGGTCCGTACTTCCTCACCCAGACTCTGCTTCCGCTGATCGCGGACGGCGGGTCGATCGTCTACACCAGCAGCACCTCGGCGCTGCCCACGACCCGGCCGGAGCCGGGGTACTCGGTGTACGCGAGCATGAAGGGCGCCCAGGTGGTGCTCACCCGCTACCTCGCGAAGGAGCTCAGTTCCCGCGGAATCCGGGTCAACGCCGTCGCTCCTGGCGTGACCCGGACCCGCCTCGGCGACGACGCGTTCGCCCGCTATCCCGAGCTGATCCCGCCGATCGCCGAGCGCACCGCCCTCGGTCGCATCGGCGAACCGGACGACCTCGGCAAGGTGATCACCTTCCTGCTCTCCCCCGAAGGCGCCTGGATCACGGCCCAGACGCTGGAAGCCTCCGGAGGCTACGACCTCTAGCCCCAGGCGTCACCCCAACCTGCGGCGCGGGCCGCGCGGTAGTCCTTGGACGACTTCGGCACCACCGTCTGTTCACGTGAGCCGGCGGTGGCGCAGAGATCGAGAATCACCTGCCCCTTGGGACGAACGGGCCTGCTGATCACCCGGGCCGACGCGGGTTCCGCCGGAGCGCGGGTCGCGACGAGGTAGGTGAACTTCTCGTCCTCGAAGTTCCGCGTCCCGTCCTTCAGCACCCGGTGCAGTTCGGTCCGAGGCAGCCGTACGGCGAAATGACACCAGTCGGCCGGACACCCGAACTGGTGTGGGCAGGGCGCCGCGATCGTCAGCCCGTGCTCGATGAGTTGATCGCGAACTTCGAGCGTACGGCGATGCCCGCGCGGCGTACCGGGCTCGACGATCACGACCGTGCCGGCTGTGCGTGCCGCGGTGTCGACAAGCTCGCAGCGGGCGGCGTCGGAGAGCTCGTTGAGGACGTAGGAGATGGTGATCAGGTCGACCTGGCGTTGTGGGCTCCACTGGCGGAGGTCGGCGACAGTCCAGGTTTGGTTGCCATCGGCAAGCTGCTGACCGAGCCGGATGGCGCCCGGCTCGCGTTCGACGATCTCGGTGGCGATGGCCGGCCAGACCGCGGCCGCCGCCCAGGCCGCGGCTCCGGTGCCGCCGCCGAGGTCGAGGTGAGTGGTGAAGCTGGTGTGGACATGCTGGTCCGCCGCGACGAGCGCCGCGTAGATCGCCCGGAAGGTGGCAGGCATTCGTACGACGGCGTACGCGAGGCAGTCCAGGTCGTCGCGCATCCCGGGGGTGCCGTCGTCGATCAGTTCGGACCGATAGCGGTCGGACATGGCGGTGACACGGCGGCGCAGTACGTCGTACTGGACACCGGCCACGGCTCGTAAGAGGGCAGCATGAAGTTGTGTGTCCACGGGGGACATGAAGAATCTCCGGTTCGGTCGGCACGGAGTACGCCTAGGCGCACGAGACCCGCGGCCTGACGCCGCGACGCACCAACCGGTCCGGGAGAGCTGTCAGGAAGCAGCAGCCGAGGAGGGATTGGCGCGGAACCGGATAACCAGGCAAGCCATCACGCACCTCCTCGGATCAAGACGATCACGACTCTAACCAACCGCACCCCTGGTCCGCGCCTGATTTTCAGCGACTCAGATAGGTGCACAGGCACACCTTGTTGCCCTGAGGATCGGCCAGGACGGTGAACGCAGGCGCCTCGTCGTCGTACGCCACGGTCCCGCCGGCCGCCAAAGCAGCCTCGATCCGGCCCGGAACCACCTCGGGTGGAAGCCAGAGATCGAGGTGGAAGCGTTGGCGCGGCGTCTCGTGCGGCTCCGTGCCCTGGAACCAGAGGTTGGCGATGCGGTCGGCCGGACCGAAGACGTCGTTGCCCTTGTGCGTGCCGCCGGTGAGTACGGCGGCCCAGAACGGACCGATCGCCTCCCGGTCGGCCGTGTCCAGGGCGAGCTCCAGTTGCGCCACTGCAGCCGGGTCGGGCTTCAGCCCGAGCGACCGAGCGATCCCACTGACCTGCCGCGCGAGGTCCACATCGAGTTGAGTCACGTCCACACCGATCTTCACGTCCACGAACGTCCCGGTCAGCCGGACGTCCGGGTCCTGCCCGGCCGCCGCGCAGACCTCGCCGACAGAACTCGCGAACGTGAGCGCGTCCGCGAACGACTCGACCAGGAAGGACGCGTGAAGTCCCTGCGCGAGCCTCCGCCAGTCATCCAGACCCGCGTCCTGGATCTCCTTACCGCTCAACATGTCCACGGCCAACCCCCAAAGAATCGCGATGCAGAAGAGGCTAGGACGACCCACCGACAGTTTCCCGCAGCACGGCGAGGTCCCGCTCGGCGTACATCCGGTGCTCCCACTCCTCGCTCAGAATGCAGCCGAGACACTCAGCGACGAGATAGCTCTTCGACGCCGGATACCCGGGCTCCAGCACCGGCTCGGTCAGCTGCGTCAGCCGCTCGTCGGTGAGCTCGTCGAAGACCGCACGGACGGTCGCCATCCGGTCGGCCCGCAGCGCGAGGACCTCGTCGAGAGACGGCCGTACGTCGCGATCACGCGGAACGGACGGGACGTCGTGCATCTCGTCGTGCGGCAGATCCAGCGCGTCCCACGGAGCCGGGTCGCCGAGGACGGCACGCCGTACCCACGCGTCGGTCGCGAAGACGAGATGCCGCTGCGTCTCGATGAACGACCACTCGCCGTCCACCCGCTCGTACAACAACTCCGGCGGCAGCGCCCGGGCCCGGTCGACCGTCTCGGTCCAGAGCCGCTCGAGGATGTCCAACGCCTCGCGGTAGCCGGCGGCGTCGGTCGGGCTCATCTTCACGCGGTCCGGGTACCGGCGGTTCAACTCGGCGTCGATCAGCGGCACCACGTCCACGCCCCAGACCCGCAGATTGCGGATCTCACCATCGATCGACACGTCGACCACGGCCGCACCGCGGATCGTGGCGCCGGTCAGATTGGCGTTCTCGATCCGCAGACCGCTCAGGTTCACGTCGTCGAGGTGCGCGCCCTTGAGGTTGACGTTCCTGATCTCCACTCCGCCGAGGTTCACGTCGTCGAACCGCGCACCGCCGAGATCGACCTGGTGGAACGCCGCTTCCTTCAGCGACAACTCCTCGAACCGCGAGCCGGCCAGATTCTGCTGCTTGAACTCGGTCACCCGGCCAGCGTCGCACGGACTCCTGCCGGGTGAGAATGGCGAGAACAGATCACCGCCATTGATCGAACGGAGCGGCATGTACCGCAGGCTCGTCCTCAAGCTGTCCGGACAGGCAATCGCCGGTCCGAGCGAGTTCGGCTTCGACAGCGACCGGCTCACCCACCTCGCGAACGAGGTGATCGCCCTGCACGCCACCGGCGTCCAGGTCGCGGTCATCGTCGGCGGCGGCAACGTCTTCCGCGGCAACCGGTCCGACGAGTGGGGCATCGACCGGGTCGAGGCCGACAACATCGGCATGCTCGGCACCGTGATCAACGCGGTCCTGCTCCGCGGCCGGCTCACGGCGCTCGGCGAGGCCGAGGTCCACCTGATGACGGCGATCCCGATCAACAACCTGGCCGAGCCCTACATCCGGCTCCGCGCCCTTCGGCACCTGGAGAAGGGCTCGATCGTCCTGCTTGCCTGCGGCAACGGGCAGCCGTTCACCACGACCGACTACCCGGCCGTCCAGCGCGCCGTCGAACTCGGCGCCGACGCCCTCCTGGTCGCCAAGAACGGCACCGACGGCGTGTACGACGCCGACCCGAACAAGCACCCCGACGCCCGCCGCTTCGACCACCTCACCTACCAGGAAGTCATCGACCGCGGCCTCGGCGTGATGGACCAGTCCGCCTTCATCCTCGCCCGCGACCATCATCTCCCCCTGCACGTCTTCGACATCGACGGCCCCTCCACCGCCGCAGCCATCACCGCCGGCACCCCTATCGGCACCCTGATCAACTGAGCCGGTAGGCCCGCGCCTGCAGCTCGAAGAGCTCGGCGTACTGCCCGTCGGCCGCCAGCAACTCCGTGTGAGTTCCAACCTCGGTGACCCGGCCTTGATCCATCACCACGATCAGATCGGCGACGCTGACGGTCGAGAACCGGTGGGTTACCAGGATCGTCACCGCACCGACGGACCGGGCCTCCCGGGCGGCGTCGGCGTACCGCTCGAAGAGCTCGTGTTCGGCGGTGGCGTCGAGGGCCGACGTGGGCTCGTCGAGGACCAGTATCAGCGGGCGTCGCCGCATCATTCCGCGCGCGATCGCGAGCCGCTGCCGCTGCCCGCCGGACAGCTCCACACCGTCGTCCCACGTCGTCCCCAGCTGGGTCGCCAGGCCGGACGGCAACGCGGACAGCACCTCGTCGGCGGATCCGGCGCGCACGGCCTGCCGGATCCTTGCCTCGTCGTCCAGTGCCGGCAGGTCGCCGAGACCGACAGCCTCTCTGACCACCAGCTCGAAGTCCGCGAAGTCCTGGAACGCTCCGGACAACCGGGACCGCCATGCCACTGGTTCCATCGCGGCCAGGTCCGCACCGTCGACGAGGACCCGACCGCTGGTCGGCTGGTACATCCCGGTCAGGAGCTTCACCAGCGTCGACTTCCCGGTCCCGTTCTCGCCGACCAACGCGACGACCGAGCCGGCCGGCAGGTGAAGATCCACGTCGGCGACCGCGTCTGCCTTCGCACCGGAGTAGCGGTAGCGGACGCGCTCCAGGGTGATCCCTACGCTGAGCCGCTCGGGGGCGAGCGCCGTACCGTCGCCGGTCGTCCGTCGCGTGTAGTCCTGGAGCCAGACGAACCGAGACACGTTGCGCAGCAGCCTCGTGGTGTCCAGGACCGCGTTCGTGACGATGGTGCTGACGGTCTCGAGTCCGCTGACCGCCGCGACCGCGACCACCAACGCCGATACGGGCGTCCTGCCATGCAGGGCGTCGTACGTCATCCACGCGAGTACGCCGATGGCCGCGCCGAAGAAGATTGTGGAGAGCGCGGCGGAGAGGAGGCCCTGCTTGCGGGCGATCGTGACGACCGGCGCTTGCCAGGCGACAACGCCGGCCCGAATGCGCCGCCGGAGCTCCGACTGAAGGCCGAAGACGCGTGCCTCGGCTGCTCCGGCCGGTGAAGTGACCAGGTCGAGCAGGTGTTTGCAGAGTCTTCCCGGCTCGGCGCTCTGTTCCTCGGCCGCGTGGCCCCAGCGGTTCGTCCATCGGGTGGCCAGCAGCCGGGGAAGGCCGACGACGACCAGGAGGAGCAGCCGCCAGTCCGCGGACGCGGCGACGATCAGAACCCCTGCGGCGTAGGCGAAGTGGTTCACGATGTTCAGCAACCTGTTGAACGCGCCACCGAGGACGCCTTCCGCATCGCGCAGCAACTGGGTCCGGTCGAGGTAGTCCGGTGTTTCGAGATGCTCGAGCGTCGGAGCCTTCGCGACCAGCTCCGCGACCTGGACGTCGAAGCTGAAGCCGACCCGCTCCATCAGGGCGATCCGCGCGTTAGTGCCGATGAGCTGCAGCAGGTTCTGAACGCCGGTCGCGGCGACGAGGGCCAGCAGCGCGAGCACCATCTGACGGCGGTCCGCCGCGATCGCACCCGCGGCGAACAGGCCGAGGAAGAGCGGGATCGCGGCCGTCAGCAACCGCCCGACGGTCTCGGCCAGGCAGCTCAAGGCCAGCCGAGGGCTCTCCCGGAACGAGGCACTCAGCACCATCCACAGGCCGCGGGTCATGAGAACCGGCTCCCCTGAAGCCGGAAGAGTTGGGCGAAGGTGCCGTCCGCCGCCATCAGCGCGTCGTAACTGCCGTCCTCGACGATGCCACGCTCCGAATCGAGGACGACGATCCGGTCGACGTGCCGCACACTCGACAGCCGATGGGTGACGAGGACGGTGGTCACGCCACGGGTCATCTCCAGGAAGCGTTCGAACAGCGCCGCCTCGGTCCGTACGTCGAGTGCGGCGGTGGGCTCGTCCAGGATCAGTACGCCGGCGCCGCCACAGACTGCGGCCAACGCGCGAGCCAGTGCGACCCGTTGCCACTGTCCACCGGACAGATCGGTGCCACCGGCGTACTCGGACGACAGAACCGTGTCCCATCCGTCCTCGAGGCGACGGAGCAGACCGGCGCCGGCCGCCTTGCCGAGGGCTTCGTCCAGCAGAGGCTGATCATTGCCGTTGGCCCCCATCCGGACGTTGTCGCGCAGCGGGAGCGGGTAACGCACGAAGTCCTGGAAGATGGCCGCGACGCGGGACCGGATCCCGTCGGCCGAGTCCGCACCGCCGATGCGGACAGTCCCGCTGTCCGGCTGGTAGAGGCCGCAGAGCAGCTTGATCAGCGTCGACTTGCCGGCACCGTTGACCCCGACGATCGCGAGCGACTGACCGGCGGGGATGGTCAGGCTCAGGCCGGTCAGGGTCGGACGGTCGCGGGTCGGGTACGTGAAGACGACGTCGTTCAGCTCGACCGATGCCGGTCCGTGCGGGACGGTTGTCGGCGTACGCGTGGTGGCGGTTGGGGTGAGTGCCGGCAGGCCGACCTCGGCTCGGAGCATCGACAGTCCGCGGACGGTGGCGGCGTACTGGCCCACTGCTCGCTGGGTATCACCCAGGATCCCGAAGGCCTGGACCGCGAGCACCGCTTGGATCAGGGTCACGGCGAACGCCACACCGACGGTTCCCGCGACGACGTCCGAGGTCAAGACATACAGCACGCCGCCGATCACCACGGCCGTCACGAGACAGGCGAGGTACGCCGGACGCAGCCCACGCTTCCGCAGCGGCCACAGCTCAGCCATCGTCGTGAGCCAGGTGGACTTGTAGCGATCGAGCAACCAGTCCGCCAGCCCGAAGAGCCGAACCTCCTTGGCCGCCGCCGGCCTGGTCAGCAGACTCCGCAGGTACGTCGCCTGCCGCCGGCCACCTGCCGACACCTCGAGGACTCGATCGAACGCCGAGTTCACCCACCGCGCGAACGTCCACGACATCAGTACGAACGATCCGGCCACGACGAACGGAGCCCACCACCGCCAGGTCAGCAGTACGACGAATGCCCCGACCCCACCGAGTCGCTGCGCGAGAACAGCCCAGATGTTGTTGAGCCCGAACAGAAACGTCCAGTCCCGAGTCGCCGCCACCACCGCCTGCAGCCGCCCCGAGAACCCTGGCGAGTCGAGCAGTTCGATCCCCCGCGGCTCAAGACTCGTCTCCGCCACCAGATCCAGCACGTACGCCGCCATCGCAGCCGTCGTCTTCGCGCTGATCCACCCACGCAGCACCGCCAGCAACGGCCCACCCACCAACAGCCCGCCCGTAACCCCAAGCCACAACCACGCCCCCTCCCCCGCAGACACCGCCCCGACAAACCGCCCAATCGCCACCATCACCCCAGTAGCAGCCGCAGCCTCCCCCACCACAACAACAACCGCCGCAACACTCCACCCCCTACACGCGAGCCACGCGACTCGGGCGACGAGGACGAGCCGGCCAGGGGCGGAGGTTGGCATGGGGGCAGCCTAGGGGTGGATGTAGGGGGGCGCTAAAAGGTTTTGCTGGTTGGGGTGGGGGCTGGTGTACTCGGTGGCGTACCCGCAGGTGTCTAGTCATGGAGTTCTGTCATGCGACCTCGCTTCATGTCTGTCGCGGAAGGAATTGACACCTGTTCAAGGGACATGAAGCTGCGTGAAAGTACTGAACCTTGGGATCCTGGCGCATGTCGACGCCGGTAAGACGAGTCTGACCGAACGGCTGCTCTACGCGGCCGGGGTCATCGACGAGGTCGGGAGCGTCGACGACGGCAGCACCCAGACCGATTCACTCGCGCTGGAACGCCAGCGCGGGATCACCATCAAGTCGGCGGTCGTGTCGTTCGCGATCGGCGAGGTCGACCCGGTCACGGTCAACCTGATCGACACCCCCGGCCACCCGGACTTCATCGCCGAGGTGGAGCGGGCGCTCAGCGTGCTCGACGGCGCGGTGCTGGTCATCTCGGCCGTCGAGGGTGTGCAGGCGCAGACCCGCGTGCTGATGCGGACCCTCCAGCGCCTGAGGATCCCGACCCTGATCTTCGTCAACAAGCTCGACCGGGCCGGCGCGCAGTACGACGCCGTACTCAAGTCGATCGCGGACAAGTTGACCTCGTCCATCGTCCCGATGGGCGAGGCAACCCACCTCGGCACCCCCGACGCCACGTTCACGGAGTCGTACGGCGCCCTCCTCGAAGTGCTCGCGGAGCGCGACGACAACCTTCTCCAGGCGTTCGTCGACAACAGGGAGATTTCGTACGCCGACCTGCACCGAGCCCTCGCCCGCCAGACCAGGCAGGCCCTCGTGCACCCGGTGTACTTCGGCTCGGCCATCACCGGCGCCGGCACCGAGGCGCTGACCCAGGGAATCCGCGAGCTCCTCCCCCGCGCAGACACCACAGGCGGCCCGCTCGACGGCGCGGTCTTCAAGGTCGAACGCGGTCCAGCCGGCGAGAAGATCGCGTACGTCCGGATGTTCTCCGGTACGGCGCGAGTCCGCGAGCGACTGCGGCTGGGCAGTGGTCGCGAGGCGAAACTGACCGCACTCCAGGTCGTCGGCGAGCGTACGGCGACCGAGGTACGAGCTGGTCAGATCGGCAAGCTGTGGGGTCTGGCCGACGTTCGGATCGGTGATCACATCACCTCGACCGAGCATGAGTCGACCACCCCGGCCGGTGGGTACTTCGCCCCGCCGACCCTCGAAACCGTGATCACCCCGACGCGCCTGGCCGACAAGGGAAACCTCCGGGTCGCGCTCGAGCAGCTCGCCGAGCAGGATCCGCTGATCAACCTGCGCCAGGACGACGTCCGCCAGGAGATCTCGGTCTCCCTGTACGGCGAGGTGCAGAAGGAGGTCATCCAGACGACGCTGGAGACCGAGTTCGGGATCGAGGTCGCCTTCCGCGAGACGACCACGATCTGCATCGAGCGGCTGGACGGCACCGGCGCGGCGGTCGAGTTCAACAAGAAGGATGCGAACCCGTTCCTCGCCACCGTCGGCCTCCGGGTCGAGCCCGCGCCGGTCAACGCCGGCGTCACCTTCGAGCTGGAGGTCGAGCTCGGCTCGATGCCGTACGCGTTCATCAAGGCCGTCGAGGAGACCGTCCGCGAGACCCTCGGCCAAGGCATCCACGGCTGGCAGATCCCGGACGCGCGGGTCGTGATGACGCACTCCGGCTACTCCGCGCGGCAGAGTCACGCTCACGCCGTTTTCGACAAGAGCATGTCGAGCACGGCCGGCGACTTCCGCAACCTCACGCCGCTGATCGTGATGACAGCTCTCCAACAAGCGGGTACGACGGTGCACGAGCCGATGCATCGCTTCCAGCTGGAGATCCCGACCGACACGACCCGCGCCGTACTCGCGGCGCTCGCCCGACTCCGCGCGATCCCGCAAGTACCGGCGCTGGCCGCGGAAACCTCAACCCTGGAAGGAGAAATCCCCGCGGCCGCCGTGTACGAGCTCGAGCAACTGCTGCCCGCCCTGACCCGCGGCGAAGGCGTGCTGGAGTCGGCCTTCGAGCGCTACCAGCCGGTCACCGGGCCGATCCCGGAGCGTCCGCGGACCGACCACGACCCGCTCAATCGACGCGAGTATCTCCTGCATGTCCAGCGCCGGGTTTGATGCCGGGTTTGATGCCGGGTTTGATGCCATGTTTGATGCCATGTTTGATGCCATGGACAACAGTTGCACCTAGTTCGTCATCGGACGTCACGCGAGCCGTCAGGCCCCGCTCCGCCAGCACAGCGGCGGCCAGCGGGGCCTGATACTCGCTCATCTCCACGAACAGATGACCATCAGGAGCAAGCCACTCGATCGCCCCATCCGCCACCCGGCGCAAGACGGCGAGTCCGTCCGGCCCGCCGTCCAGCGTGACATGTGGCTCGTACAGCCGAGCCTCTGGCGGCAGCAACCGGATCTCATTGGTCGGCACGTATGGCACATTCGCCAGCAGTACGTCGATCCGCCCGCGCAGCTGCTCCGGCAGCGCGGAGAAGAGATCCCCTTGATACACAGCGCCGCGCCATGGGACCAGGTTGCGCCGGGCACACCGAACCGCGGCCAGCTCGATGTCGGCGGCGTACAAAGACACCTGCCGCTCCGCCGCGATCACCGCACCCAACGCACCCGACCCACAACCCAGGTCGACTACGACGGCGCCCGGCGCGGTCACCTGCAACGCCTCCGCGACAAGGAACTCGGTCCGGCGCCGAGGGATGAACACTCCGGGATCGACGGCGATCCGCAGCCCGCGGAAGGACGCCCAGCCGAGGACGTGTTCGAGCGGCAACCCGGCGACCCGTTGGCCGACCATGGCGGCCACCTCGGCCGCGTCCCGGGCAGTCTCCACGATCAACGCGGCCTCGTCCTCGGCGAAGACGCAGCCGGACGCACGCAGCCGGTCGATCACCTGGCTGAGCTCAACAGAAGGAACAGAAGATACAGACACAGAACCCCTTCAACTGACGAGGCTCCCGCGGTCAGCGTGCGATGCCAACCACTCGAGGCGGGAGCAACCAACCTGCCGTACTGGTGATCGGTCCCACCTCCTCAGTCGTCGTTCCTGGTGTCGCCCACCTTACCCGAAAGCGTTCACCCCGGTGAGCTCCGCGGAGATCGTCCACAGCCGAGCCGCCGACGCCGGGTCGATCGCGTACGGCCGGACGCCCGGGGTGTCGTCTGTGGACACCTCGGCGATCTCGCAGTCCTCGCAGAACACCCCACCGAGGCCGTCGAGCTGCGGCGAGGTCGCTGCCCACACCTGGGTCGCGGCGCCCTGCTCCGGGGACTTGAACCCCGGGTTCAGCGGGTTGCCGTCCTCGTCGATCCAGCCGAAGGCGACCATCTCCTCCTTCGGCAGGTGCCGCTGCAACGGCGTGAGGATTCCACCCGGGTGCAACGCGAACGCACGTACGCCGGAGTCCTTGCCTAGAGCATCGAGCTGCACCGCGAACAGCACGTTGGCCGTCTTCGCCTGCCCATACGCCTGCCACTTCTCGTAGCCCTGCCGGAACTCCAGGTCGTCCCACCGGATGTCCGAGCGCCGGTGCCCGGTCGACGACACCGACACGACCCGGCCGCCACCGTTCGCCGCGATGGCCGGCCAGAGCCGGTTCACCAGCGCGAAGTGCCCGAGGTGGTTGGTCGCGAACTGCGCCTCCCAGCCCGGCCCGACCCGGGTCTCCGGAGCGGCCATGATCGCCGCGTTGTCGATCTGGATATCGATCGATCGCCCGGATGCCAGGAACCGGTCCGCGAAGGCCCGCACACTCTCGAGGTCCCCGAGATCCAGCTCGTCGATCTCCACATCCGCGACCCCAGCCAGTGCTTCCCGCGCGGCATCCGGTCGCCGCGCCGGTACGACGACGTGCGCACCGGCCTTGGTCAGCGCACGGGTCGTTGCGAGGCCGAGACCGGAGTACCCACCGGTGACGACCGCCAGCTTGCCGGTCAGGTCGATTCCGGCGAGGACGTCGTCCGCGGTGCTGTCGTGCCCGAACCCCGAACCGATCTTGTGCTGTGCAGTCATGCCTCGGACTCTACGAGTTGGAGCACACTCTAGGTCAAGCGTCGAGGTGCGGGTTCTCGCGCAGCGACTCGGCCAGCCGCTGCAGAGCCGGGTTCGGACTGTCCGGGCTCCAGCACGCGTGCAACGTGACCGAATGCGCGTCGGCCGCATCGAGCTCGCGATAGCGGACTCCCTCGACCCCCATCGCCATGATCGACCGCGGGATCAGCGCGCATCCCAGACCGGCCCGGACGAGCGCCAGCATCGTCGGCACCTGCGAGGCGAGCTGGCTGACGGCGTACCGATCCATCCCGATCATCGCGGCGCAGATGTCGTGCAGGTACTGCGAACCCTCGGGGCTGTAGCCGATGTAGTCCTCGGTGGCGTCGGCGAGCGTCACCGGGGCATCGCCGGTCGCCAGGGCGTGGTCAGCGGGTACGGCGAGCACCAGGTCCTCGGAGTGGACCAGGACGGACTCGAACTGGTCCGGGATCGGCGGCCGGACGAGGCCGATGTCGATCTCCAGGTTCGCCAGTGCCTCGAACTGCGCCGGGCTCACCAACTCGGTGAGCTCTGAAGTCACCGCCGGCGTCCGCTTCCCGACCATGGTGAGGAAGTCCGCGAGAACGGCGTACGCCCCGATGGCCGTGAACGCGATCCGCAGGGTCCCGGTCTGTCCGTCGGCGGCCCGCCGGGTCGCCTCAGGTGCGACCTCGAGCAGCGCGAGCACGCGGCGGGCATGTTCGAGGAAGACGTCCCCGGCCGCGGTCAGCCGCACGCCACGACCGGTCCGGTCGAACAGGCGGACGCCCAGAGAGCGCTCCAGGCCCTGGATCTGGCGGGTCAGCGGCGGCTGGGTCAGATTCAGCCGCTGGGCAGCGCGGCCGTAGTGGAGTTCCTCGGCGACGGCGACGAATCCCCGGAGTTGCTGCAGCGACAAGTCCATACCGGCACGGTATCGGTTCATGCGAAATAGGGCTTGGACCTGCATAACGGAAAGCGCCTACCGTCGAGGCACCGCCTACCGAAGGAGCCTCCACGGTGCCGAAACTTGCAGCTCTGATGACCCCCGAACGCGCGGCCGACGTGATCGACGGACCCACGCGGCGGCTGCTCGAGGAGCGGTTCGAGGTCGTCTGGGCCGAGTCCGCCCACGCCGCCGGTCCGGCCGCGCCCGGCAAGCCGCCGGCGCTGGACCCGGCCGCCGTGCCCGAGCTGGTCGCCGGCGCCGACGTACTCCTGACCAGCTGGGGTACGCCGCGCCTCGGCAAGGAACTGTGGGCCGACGGCAACGGCCCGAAGGTGATCGCGCACGCCGCCGGCACGGTCAAGAACCTGATCGATCCGGTCATCCTCGACCAGGGTGTCGCGGTCTTCTCCGCCGGCCCGCGGATCGCCTGGTCCGTCGGCGAGTACTGCCTGGCCGCGATGCTCACCCTCGCCCGCCGGCTCCCTCGCTTCGACCAGGCAATCCGCCAGGGCGGCTGGAAGCAGACCGAGTACCGCGGTCACGAGCTGGCCGGCGCCAAGGTCGGCATCGTCGGCGCCAGCAGCACCGCACGCGCTCTGATCACGCTGCTCAAGCCGTTCGCCTGCGACGTCGTCGTCTACGACCCGTACCTGACCGCCGAGCGGGCCGACCAGCTCGGTGTCCGCACCGCTGAGCTGCGAGAAACGGTGGAGAGCGCCTTCTTGACGATCCACGTCCCGAACGTGCCGGAGACCAAGGGCATGATCACCCGCGAGCTGATCGAGCTGGTCCCCGATGGAGCGGTCGTCGTCAACTCGTCCCGCGGTCCCGCGGTCGACCAGCAGGCACTCCTCGACCACGTGCTCGACGGCCGCCTCTACGCCGCGCTCGACGTCTACGACCCCGAGCCGCCGGCTTTCGAAGCGACCATCCTCCAAGCCTCGAACCTGCTGCTCAGCCCGCACGTCGCCGGTGACACCGAAGAGGGCCACCTCGCGCTCGCCGGGTACGTGCTGGCCGACGCGCTCAACTGGCTCGAGGACGGCACCCGGGGACCGAGCTTCGTCGACCCGGCCGTCTGGTCGATCGCGGCCTGAGAGGACGACGATCATGTCCCGGATCACTCAGGTCGAAGTCTTCCCGGTCGCGGTCCCGTTCGCCCGCCGCTTCGTCATCGGCAGCGGCGCGGTCGGCGCGCCCGACGATGCACCCGACCAGGCCGCCGCGGTGGTGTTCGTGAAGCTGACCACGGAGGACGGCATCGTCGGGTGGGGAGAGCAGCGAGCGCTCCCCAGCTGGAGCTACGAGACGGCCGAGACGATGGCCGTCGTCATTCGCAGGCACCTCGCGCCGATCCTGCTCGAGCTGACGCCGTTCGACGTCGAACTGTTCCACCAGCGCGCCGCCAAGCGACTCAGTCCCGCGGTGTCGAACGGGTTCCCGTTCGCCCGCGCCGCCGTCGACGTCGCCATGCACGATGCGGCGGGCAAGCTCGCCGGTGTGCCGGTGCACGCTCTCCTCGGCGGCAAGGTGTACGACGAGATCCCGCTGTGCTCGGCGATCGGAGTCGGCGACCAGGACACGGTCCGCGAACACGCTCTCCAGTCGTCGGACTATTCGGCGTACAAGGTCAAGATCGGTGGCGACCTGGATGCGGATGCCGCGGCGATCCGGACCGTGGCCGAGGTGGCCGGCGGCAAGCCGCTCTGGCTCGACGCGAACCAGTCCTACCGGCCGAGCGCGCTCAAGCAACTCCTCGACCGTACGGCGGGCATCCGCACGATCCACTGCGTCGAGCAGCCCGTACCGAGCACCGACACACTCGCGATGCAACGGCTGCGCGACCTGATCGACCTGCCGATCGCGATCGACGAGGGCAGCTTCTCCGCTCAGGACCTGGCCCGCGCCATCCGGCTGAACGCGGCCGACCTGGTCGTGGTCAAGGTCTGCAAGTCCGGCGGCCTGCGCAACGCGCTCAAGACCGCCCAGACCGCGCTCGCCGGCGGGGTGGAGATCCTCGCCAGCGGTCTGACCGACTGCGGAATCGCCTTCGCCGCCGCACTGCATGTGTTCAGTCAGCTCGAGCTCGCCTTGCCCGCCGAGCTCAACGGGCCGGAGCTGCTGTCCGATCTGTACGTCGAGGGGCTGAACATCACCAAGGCCGTCGCAACGGTCCCCACCGCCCCTGGACTGGGCGTTCAGGTCGACGAGGAGCGAATCCGCGCCGAGTCGATCGACCTGCTCTATCGGTGAGGAGAAACATGGGAACGAAGCTGTCCCGCCGCGGGTTTCTCGAGCTGACCGGCCTGGCCGGGCTCGGGCTGGCCGCGGCCGGGTGCTCATCAGGACCACCGGCCGCTTGCTCGATAGCAGCAAGCCATCGAGTTGCCGTTACGCACCGAGCCGATGCCGTGGGCAACCTTCTGGAAGCCGGGCGATGCACTCATCAAGCCGGGTGAGCGGCAGGCTTCGCCTGTGCACCAGTGGCACGCTGTGGAACCCGGTCCTCATGGCTGCCTCTCGTCCGAGGTATCACCTTGACGTCCTCCCCGTCCTGAGGAACAAGGATTCCAACCACTACGCGGAGGTAGCGGGTTGAGGTTCACGCTTCGACAAGACCCGTGCGGGCGTCTCTCGGCGTGCGCTAACGGCCCGTCCGGCCGCGATGTTGACTGCCGCGTTCACGTCCGCGTTCGCCTTGTGTCCGCACGCTACGCACCGGAACACCGCTTGGTTCTCGCGATTCTCCGGTGCGCAATGCCCACAGACGCTGCAGGTTTGCGACGTGTACGCCGGGTTCACTTTCTCGACCCGTCCCGGCGCCTTCTGCTCCAGACGACGTACCAGCGCACCCCAGCCGTTGGCCAGGATGCCGCGGTTCAGCCCGGCCTTGGCGCGGCGCCGATTCGGCAAGTACCTCCCTGGCCGTTCGGGATCGGGCTTGGGCTTCGGGCGACTTGTCATGTGGGCGATGCGCAGGTCTTCCACGCGGATGACGTCGAACCGTCGTGCCAAGTCCGTGCTGGTCTTCTCCACCCAGTCCTTGCGACGGTCACCAGCACGCGCGTGCAGCTTGGCGATCGCAAGCTTCACCCGCTGACGACGTTTGGTGCCACGGCGGCAGCGGTCAAGGCGGCGTTGCAGGTGCTTCAGCCGCTCCTGCTCACGCTCCGACAGGCCGGGGCAGGTCAGGAGCTCCCCGGTGGACAGGGCAGCAGAGACGGTGACGCCGCGGTCCACCCCGACGACTTCGCCCGTCTTGGGTGCGGGGATCGACTCCGGAACGACTGCGAACGCAAGGTGCCAGCGGCCGGCCCGGTCGCGGGTGACGCGGTACGACTTCGCCACAGGTGCAGCGCGGGTCCGTCGGAACCGTACCCAGCCGACCTTCGGCACAAGCACCCGCGTCCACCTACGGTTCACTTGCTCGACACGGCCTGCTTGCACGCCGACGATCCGGAACCCCTCGTGCCACCTGGCCTTGCGCCAGGTCGGCCGCTGATGCGTACCGGCGTAGAAGTTCTTGACGGCCTGGTCGAAGTCTCGCAGCGCCTGCTGCTGCACGGTCTGCGATCCGGCGCGCAGCCAGTCGAACGCGGCGCGTGCCTCGGTGAGTTGCCGGGCCTGCTCGACGTACCCAGGCGTCCGGCGTTTGTCTCGGGTCCACATCGACCATTGCTCAAGTGCCAGGTTCCACACGCACCGGGCATGCCTGCACTGCTCCAGCAACGCGGCTTGCTGCGCTGGAGTCGGGTACAGCCGGAACCGGGACATGCCACATATCCAAGCAGTCGGGACCGACAGTCCCCGATCTCCGAACGGAGGCAGTCGCGGTTCCCCTGAACAACGAGGTCGCCCGCACCAATCCTATGAGCCGTCTGCGAGGCCGATGCTGTGCGCACCTACTTCCCCACCCCACCTGCTTACCTATGGTCCGCCTTTACCAAACCCTGGGCGGGGCTACCCGGCGGCGAGGTCGGCCGGCTGGTGGCCGGCATCGGGTTCGGTGGCGCCGAGATCCCGGTTCGCGATGCGGCCTACCTGACGCCGGCGTCGGCCGAGGCCGAGCTGCCGAAGTTCACCGCGCAGTTACGGGCCGAGGGCATCGAACCGATCAGCGTCGCCAGTGATCTGTCCGAGCGCGTGTTCGCCGCCTGCGCGGAGGCCGGCGTACCGATGATCCGGATCATGGCCGAGCTCGGGCCGGACGGGTACGCCGCCTCGGTCGGACGCAACCGGGCCATGCTCGAGGAGGCGGTCACGCTCACCGAGCGGTACGACGTCCAGGTCGGTGTCCAGCCGCATCACGGGCGATTCGTTTCGTCGACGCTCGGCGTACTGCAACTGCTGGACGGGCTGCCCGAGCGGTTCAAGCTGGTCTGGGACGCCGCACACGATGCGCTCGCCGGTGACCATCCCGCGGTGACCCTCGAGCTCGGTGCGGATCGCCTCGGCATCGTCAACCTGAAGAACGTGCAGTACATCCGGACCGACGGTGTCTGGAAGCCGTACTTCGTGCAGGCCGACGACGGACTGTCCGACTGGTCCGCGGTCTTCGCCGCGCTGCAGAAGGTGAAGTACGCCGGCCCGATCTGTCTGACGGGTCAGTACTCCGATCCCGCCGTACCGGTCGAAGAGCGGCTCTCGAGAGATTTGCACACCGCTGTCACATCTGCGGCACAGCATCCGTCAAGGGAGTGAATTCAACACACTCACGCGATGGAGAACCTCCCATGAACGCACGGATGACCAACCCCGCCATGATCCTGCCGGACGCCACCAAGGGCATCCAGAACATCTACAAGGCCATCGGGCAGTCGGGCGCGTCTGGTACGACGCTCGAGCTCGTGCACCTGCGGGCGAGCCAGATCAACGGCTGCTCCCCCTGCGTGTTCGGCGGGATCAAGTCGGCGCTGAAGAACGGTGAGACCGACGAACGGCTGCACCAGGTGGCGGCGTGGCGTGACTCGGATCTGTTCACCGACGCCGAGCGGGCGGCGCTGGAGATGACCGAGGCGGCGACCCGGCTGGCGGACCGGCCGAACGCGGTCACGGACGAGATCTGGAACGCGGCCGCCGATCACTTCGACGAGAAGGAGCTGTCCGCGATCGTTTTGATGATCGCGCTCACCAACATGTTCAACCGGATCAACACGACGGTTCGCGAACCTGCTGGTGCCACCTGGTAATGGCTACTCTGGGCGCCGGATGTCGAGAAGGCATCCGGCGCTCCGACGTCCCCGGGTGAATGGAGGCACGCGATGAAATACATGCTGCTGATCTACGGGAACACGCAGACCTGGGACGCCCTGCACGAGGAGGGCATCGACCAGGTGCTCGACCAGCACCGGAAGCTCTCCGAAGAGCTGAAGGCGAACGGCGAGTACGTCGATGGCCTCGGACTGACGACCAGGGACGCACGGGTGGTCCGGGTCAATGATGGCATTCCGGCCGTGACCGATGGGCCGTTCACGGAAGCCAAGGAAGTCCTGGCCGGCTACTACCTGGTCGACTGCAGCCTGGAACGGGCGACCGAGATCGCCGCCAGGTTGCCGGAGGCGCGGTTCTCGCCGATCGAGATCCGTTCCTTCACAGATCCGATGCCGGAGGACTCTTGAGACTCACTGCCGGGTGCGTCGGCAGATTCTGGGCTGCTCCAGGGACTTGCCGGCCTCAGCTCGGCGTTGGGACCTGAGACCGGCGAGTCACCGACTCAGCCCGTGCGTGTTCCGTCGGGGCTGCTCGACGCGAGGATGACCCCACCTGAGGCGGGTTGATCACCCATGCCCCGGCCACCCCGGACGAACACGGTGGCACCGCGTTCCGGCGCCTGGGCACCGTCGCCGAGTCGCAGCGTGGTGGTCATTCCGTTGCTCAGTCTGAGCACCGCCACGCGTCGCGGCCGGACCGACTGGATCGACGAGCTCACCTCGTGGATGCCGGTACACACCGCCGGTTGGATCGCGGCTCGTCCGAGTCCCGCGTTGCCGTGACTCCTCACATCACGGCACTGCTCGGCAAGCCTTGTCATCGCTGACACACTTCCCCCTTCTCATCGGTACTACCCCCGAGTGACGGTAGATGCGGACGCCAGTACGACGCGACGACCGCACACCTCCCCGTCCTTCCCGCACCCGGAAACGACGCGGAAGTGATCAGCCAACCCTTGCTGAGAGTGACGGCATATTCAAGGGATAGTGACCGGAATCCCGAGTACCGGAACCGCTGTCCATGCTGACCTACTGACCACCGAAGTCCTCTTCTTGGAAGGTCTCCGTTACCGTGTGGTACTGGCGCGCTCGATGATCTGATGCGGGATCATCACCCGGCGCGGTGCCGCGGTCTTGTCCGCCATCCGCTCACCGAGCAGATCGAGCGCCGCCGCCACGAAGGCCCGCCGGTCGAAGTCGACGGTCGTCAGCGGCGGGATCATGAACCGACTCTCGAGGATGTTGTCGAACCCGGCCACCAGCGTCTGTCGCGGTACGTCGACCCCCGCGCTCCACAGCGCCGACAACGCGCCCGAGGCGACCGTGTCGGTGAAGCAGAAGAACGCATCCGGCAACTCGTGCTCGGCCAGCCACTTCCCCACCACCGTTGCAGCACCCTCGGGCCGCCACCGGTCCAGCCCGATCTCGAGCGCGGGATCGATGGGTACGCCGGCCTCCTCGAGGGCCTGGCGGTAACCAGCAGCCCGCAACCGGGAGGCCGCCGTACCGGGACCTTCGGCCGAACCGGCCAGGATGCCGGCGCCACTCGAGCCGCGCGGGACCTCCGGCATACCGACGGCCGCGATCCGGCGGCAGCCCTTCGACAGCAGGTACTTGGTCATATCACGGGCGGCCGCGACGTTGTCGATCGCGACCTGACTGACCAGGTCCTGGTCGACGTCCCCGATCAGGACGAGCGGCGGCAGCGGTCCGGCCGACAGGACCGCGCTGTCGTCGAGGTTCACCGGGTTCAGGATCAGGCCGTCGACCAGGTACGCGCGGGCCTTCGACAACAGCTCGAACTCACGCTTGGGCTCGGCCGCGGTCTGCTCGATCTGCACGCCCCAGCCGCGCTCGTGGGCGAGCTCGACGACCAGGTGGACGATCTCCGCGGAGTACGGCCTGAGCAGGTCGGGCAGCGCGAGCGCGATCATGCCGGTCCGGCCGTTGCGCAGGCCGCGAGCGCTCATGTTCGGCACGTAGTCGAGCTCGGCCAGCGCACTCTCGACCCGTGCCCGCGTCTCCGGGCGGACGAACACGACGCCGTTGATCACGTTGGACACCGTCTTCGGGGACACCCCGGCCAGCTTGGCGACGTCTTTGACGGTGGCACGCATGTCGCCCATTGTCACACCTGGCGACGTTGTCATGGATTCAGCGCGTCATGAGCGCGCCGCCGTTCACCTGCAGGACCTGGCCGGTGAGGTGCCGGGCGGCCGGGGATGCGAGGAAGTGGATGGTTGCAGCGATGTCCTGCACCTGCCCCTCGCGCTTCGTCATCGTTGCTGCGAGCAACGTCTCGCGCCGGGCCGCGGTGAGCCGGCCCTGGAAGAACTCGGTGTCCGCGGTGAAGCCCGGGGCAACGACGTTCGAGGTGATCCCACGCGGTCCGAGATCGGCCGCAACGTCCTGGTTCCACAGGGCAAGCGCGGCCTTGGAAGCGCCGTACGATCCTGGGCCGCGGGCGCCCGCGATCGAGCCCAGGTGCACGACCGCGGTGGTGAGTCGAGGTGCCAAAGCGGTCGTAGTGAGGACAGCGCTGAGCAGGTTGGCTTCCAGGTTGGCCAGCCAGTTCGCCTTCAGTTGCTTCAGGCCACCCTCCGGCCGGCCGAAGTCGGTGTTACCACCGGCATTGTTGACCAGGACATCGACCTGCTCCGGCAGTACGTCGAGCAGCCGCTCGAGCTGCGTCGGGTCGGTCGCGTCGCACACCACTCCCCTGGCTCCGAGGTCGGCCGCGGTCTTCAGCAGCACGTCCTCCCGGCGGCCGGTGATCACCACCTCGTCGCCGTCCGCGCGGAACCGCTCGGCGGTCGCCCGCCCGATTCCGGTCGCTCCCCCGGTCACCACGATCATCCGCGTCACGGTCAGATCCTCACGTTTAGGTCTAAATGTTTAGGTCTAAACGTAGCATGTTGGCTGTGACGGACACCTATCCCCTGGACGGCCCGAGCCCGTATCCCGCCGCGGAGATCGCCCGCGCCTGGCAACGCGAACGACCTGGTACGCCGACCGACTCGATCGAGATCGTCACTCCCCTGTGGCGGCTGGCGAAACTGTTCGCCGACGACCGGCGGCGGCTCCTCGCCGACCTCGGCGTGGACCCGGCCACGCTGGATCTGCTCAGCGTGCTGCGCCGGGCCGGAGCGCCGTACGAGCTGAGTACGCGCGAGCTGAGCCGCCGTACTCTCGTCACCGCCGGCGCCATCTCACAGAGGGTCGCCCGGGCCGAAGAGTCCGGCCTGGTCACTCGGCGGACGGCCGGCGACGGGACCCGCGCCGTGGTGGTGACCCTCACCGCGGCCGGCCACGAGCTGATCGAGCGAACCGTCGACCAGGTGCTGACGCGCGAGTCCGAACTGGTGGCCTCGCTGTCCCCCACTGGCCGCACGCAGCTCGCGGCGCAACTGCAGGAACTCCTCGACGAGGTCGCGGAGCAGGCCCGGAAACCTTCGTCGGGCGTATAAGCTTTTCGGGCGCCTTCAAGCCTGGGATTCGGAGCAAAGTTCCTACGATTGCTTCAATGTCACAATTGAAGGATGCCTGTTGCCGACAGTCACGATTCCATCCAGGTCCGAGGCGCCCGCGAGAACAACCTGAGCGGCGTCTCCCTCGACATCCCGAAACGCCGGCTCACCGTCTTCACCGGGGTCTCCGGTTCCGGCAAGTCCTCCCTCGTCTTCGACACGATCGCCGCGGAGTCGCAGCGGCTGATCAACGAGACCTACACCGCGTTCGTCCAGAACTTCATGCCGAGCCTCGGCCGGCCGGACGTGGACTCTCTGCAGAACCTGTCCGCCGCCATCATCGTCGACCAGGAGCGGATCGGCGCGAACGCCCGGTCCACGGTCGGCACCGCGACCGATGCGCACACCATGCTGCGGGTCCTGTTCAGCCGCGCGGGTACGCCGTACGTCGGACCGCCGTCCATGTTCAGCTTCAACCGGGCCGAGGGCATGTGCCCGGAGTGCGAGGGACTCGGGCGCACCACCGAGTTCGACCTCGACGAGCTGGTCGACCGGGACAAGAGCCTCAACCAGGGTGCGATCAAGGCGCCCGGGTACGCGATCGACAGCTGGCACTGGCAGCTGATGGCGAGTTCCGGCCTGTTCGATCCGGATCTGCCGCTGAAGGACTACCCGGCCGAAGCCTGGCGGCAGTTCCTCCACCAGGAGCCGACCAAGATCAAGGTCGGCAAGAGCAACCTGACCTTCGAGGGACTGATCAGCAAGATCAAGCGGCAGTACCTCGGCAAGGATCCACAGTCGATGCAGAGCCACGCCCGCGCGTTCGCGGAGCGCGCGATCCGCCAGACGACCTGCCCGGCCTGTCACGGCGAGCGCCTGAACGAGGCGGCACGGACGACCACCGTGGACGGGCGCACGATCGGCGAGTGCTCGGCGATGCAGATCAGCGACCTCGCCGACTTCGTTGCCGGGATCAAACATCCGGGCGTCGGCCCGATGCTCGAGGGACTCCGGCAGGCGCTGGACTCGTTCGTCACCATCGGCCTCGGGTACCTCAGCCTGAATCGCGAGTCGTCGACGCTGTCCGGCGGCGAGGCGCAGCGGGTCAAGCTGGTCCGTCATCTCGGGTCCAGCCTGAGCGACGTCACGTACGTCTTCGACGAGCCGACGGTCGGTCTGCACCCGCACGACATCCAGCAGATGAACGACCTGCTGCTGCAACTGCGGGACAAGGGCAACACTGTTCTGGTCGTCGAGCACAAGCCGGAGACGATCCGGATCGCCGATCACGTCGTCGACCTCGGCCCGGGAGCCGGTCTGGCCGGTGGACGACTCTGCTATGCCGGTGATCTCGAAGGCCTGACCAAGTCCGGCACGCTGACCGGCCGGTACCTGGATCACCGGGTCAGCCTGCGCGACGACGTACGCCGTCCGACCGGGAAGCTCTCCATCGAGAACGCGACCCTGCACAACCTGCGGAACGTGAGCGTCGACGTCCCACTCGGCGTACTCACGGTGGTCACCGGAGTCGCCGGATCCGGGAAGAGCTCACTGATCCACGGCTCGCTGGCCGGCCGGGACGGGGTGATCATCGCCGGGCAGGAGCCGATCCGCGGGTCCAAGCGCAGCAACCCGGCGACCTACACCGGACTGCTCGATCCGATCCGGTCCGAGTTCGCCAGGGCGAACAAGGTGAAGCCAGGCCTGTTCAGTGCGAACTCGGTCGGCGCCTGTCCGACCTGCAAGGGGATCGGTCTGGTCTACACGGATCTGGCGATGATGGCCGAGGTCGCCTCGACTTGCGAGGAGTGCAACGGCGCCCGGTTCACCGCCGAGGTGCTCGCCTACCGGTTACGTGGGAAGAACATCAGCGAGGTGCTGCGGATGACCGTGACGGAGGCGCGGGAGTTCTTCACCAAGGGCCCGGCACGGGCGATCCTGGATCGGCTGTCGACGGTCGGACTTGGCTATATCGGCCTCGGCCAGCCACTGACCACACTGTCCGGCGGTGAACGGCAGCGCCTCAAGCTGGCGATCAACATGGGTAAGACCGGGTCGATCTACATCCTCGACGAGCCCACCACCGGCCTGCACCTGGCCGACGTCGACCAACTGCTCGGCATGCTCGACACACTGGTCGACCACGGCAACACGGTGATCGTCATCGAGCACCACCAGGCCGTGATGGCCCATGCCGACTGGCTGATCGACATCGGCCCGGGCGCCGGTCACGACGGCGGACGGGTCGTCTTCACCGGCACGCCGGCCGATCTGGTCGAGAGCAGCCCGACGATCACGGCCGAACACTTGCGCTCGTACGTCGGCGCTCCGCGGGCCGTTGCCTAGCGCACCAACTCGGCGGTCAGGGTCTCGATCAGGTCGTGCCAGGTGCTGAGGTAGTCCGCGGCGGGGCCGGTCTGGGTGAGCACCAGGCGGGCTCCGCCGTTGCCGTCCCGCAGCGACCAGGTCACCTCACCCTGCGACCACGGGTAGCTGAGCCGTTCGGCTGCCACCACCTCGGTCACCGGGCCCGGGTCGATGCCCTTCGCAACGAACCCGGCCGGCGGCGGGCTCCCGGCGGCAGTCGTCCCCGCGCCGGTGAGCAACTCCCAGACGGTCTCCTTCGGCTTCACCAGTTGCCGCTCGAACCGTACGCCGCAGTCGTCGGTCACCACGCCTTCGTCCAGCCCGTACACCTTCACGAAGTGCTCATGCAGTACGGCGTAATCCCTCTCGGGCACCGAGTCGCCGAGGACCCGTACGAGCGCGTCGAAGCACAGCGTCCAGCCGCCGGAGAAGCTCGCGGACCCCGGGCGATCGTCGTACGTCGCGGTGAGGTTCAGCATGCAGCCGTCGGAGGACGGGACCAGCTCCCAGCGCAGGACCTCGTCACCCCAGGTGTACTCGATGAGATTCGGTGGTTCGTACGCGCGGATCACGCCACTGGTCTCGAGGTCGACGGGCGCCTCCGGGTCGTTCTCGAAGGTGAACCTCACCGGCCCGTCCAGCCGCAGGTCGAACTCGACCGCGGCCGGGAACCACCCGGCCAGTTGTCCCGGCTCGGTGATCGCCCGCCAGACCTTCGCCACCGGATGCCGCAGCTCCCGCCGCATCCGCAGCACGGTCCGCCCGTTCTCGGTGCTCAAGGTCTCGGTCATGACTCCATATATACCCGACCAGGCATATACGATCAACCGCCGAATCGGACCAGGTCCGCGAGCTCTTCGGTGAGGTCCATCCGCGCACTGCGGTCGAACAGTTCGTAGGAGTGGTCGGCGTGTTTCCAGGCGCCGATCACCCGGCCGGCTTCCAGTACGGCTGGACGGAGCATGCCGCCACCGGGATAGACGCGCTGCTGGAATTCCGCCGCCAGCGCCCACCGCCGATCCCGGTAGCCGAGCAGGTAGGCGTCGAACTCCCCCACCATCCGCACGTCCCGGCACCCCGGCAGGTCCTCGGTGGCGACGAACTCAGCGCCATCAACCTCGACAGTCACCGTTGCCGCCGCCTTCAAGCCGCGGCGTGCGATCGGCACCGCCAGGCCCGACCAGGTCGCGAAGTCTTGCGCTGTCGCCGGTCCATAAGCGGTCAGATAACGCCGGGCCAACGCGTCGAGGTCGCGCTCCTGCACGAGCGGCTTTCCCAGCCACTCGCTCACGGCGACCCAGGTGTCAGTCCCCGGCCCGTAACACAATCGGCCGAGCAGCCCGGTGTGCCGGATGAGGGCGTAGACCGCCTGTCCTTTGGGCTCGACGATCAGTCCGCGACGCACCAGTACGTCGGCTATTTCGGCGCGCGTGGACGGTCCATGGCTGACCAGATACGCCTCGAGGTGGTCGGCAGCCTCCGCCCGGATCGCCTCGGTCAGACCGAGCTCGCCGTACCGGCGTTCGGTGTCCTTGATCAACTTCGGGCCGAGCAGGCCGAGCAGTGGGCCGGCGTCCTCGACCGTGACGAGTTGCAGTGTGCCGCGCATGAACCAGCCCCGGATGACCGACCGGTCGACTTCCTGGGCGTGGGTGACGTCGGCGGAGGTGGTCGCGGTGGAGCGCGCCCGTACGGCGTGGGTGGCGCCGCGCCAGGTCTGAGCCTGCAGTCCCCCCGTCCGGCGTACGACGTCGGCCACCCCTCCGGGGCCGGCCTCGTTCACCGGACGCGCGAGGCAGTTGGCCTGCATCCGGGCTGCCAGCAACCAGTCCACAGACCTCCGCGCCACCCCAGCATGACACCACGAACCAGCCTGGTCCGCACCTCGAAAGCACGAAACCGCCCCGGCCGGTCGGCCGGGGCGGTCTGTGGGCAGCTATCCGCCGAGGGCGGGCTGGACCAGGTTGGCGTAGTTGGCCTGGCCGGTGACGTTCGGGTGGTAGGACTCGCTGACCGGGTTCGACAGGCCGTTGATCCACTCCGGGCTACCGCAGACGGAGTGCCCGATGAAGAGCGACGTCGGGTTGACGAAGCTGAACCCGGCCGCGCTCGCCGAGGCGGCGAGCTTCGAGTTCAGCAGGTTGGCGGTGGCGTTCAGCCGGGTCATCTCGTCCGGGCTGAAGAACGTGCCGGCGTTGCAGTCGGTGCCGTTGAACAGCCGCGGGTACCCGACCACCACGACCCGGGCGGACGCGGCCCGGCTCCTGATCGAGGAGTACAGACCGTTCAGCCGGCCGGGCAGTGTGTTGTTGATGATCGCCTGCGCGTTGGCGACCGCACCGGTGCAGTCGCCGAGCCAGGACGGCTTCGCGCACTCGGTGATGACGGAGGAGAACCCGGCATCGTTGCCACCGACCTGCACCGAGACGATGTTCGTCGCGCTCGTCACCGACGGGAGCTGGTTGGCGGTGACATCGGCGACGCGGGCGCCGGAGCAGGCCACGAACGTGAGAGTGGCGCCGATCCGGGCCGCGTCGAGGTACGGATACGCCTTGGTCGAGCGCTGGCAGGAACCACTGCTGGAGATGTAGGTCCGGGTGCCGACGCCCGAGGCGTACGAGTCACCGAGGGCGACGTAGTTCGTCGCCGCGTGGGCGACGCCGGGGGTGAGCAGCATCGCGGCGCCGAGGGCCGCGGCGGAGAGCAAACTGGCGATGGACTTCATCGGCGGACCAGCCTTTCTGTGCATGACAGCACAGCGCGTGTGCGAGGGGCGTCGACAGAGGCACTCAAAGTCACCTTCGCTGACTCGCCAGTAACACGCAAGGGTCTGGTAAGAAATTCACCGCCAGTTGCCGATTCCGGTTGTCCGCGTTACTGAACTGCTAGTCGTTCCAGGACGACAGGCCCGGGCCGGGTGGCAACGGGTAGCAGCCGTCGGTCAGTTGGACCCGCCCGTCCGCGGGCAGCAATCCGCTCTCCACGTAGATGGTGTTCGGCAGCGCGGCGAGCACGTGGATGTGTGCTCCACCGCCGTGCGAGGCGTACGGAACGCCGAACCCAGCAGCCATCAGTCCGATCTCCAAGCAGTCGGTCAGCCCACCGGCCCGCCTGAGATCCGGCTGTACGACGCCTACCCCGCCGCGAGCGATCAGATCGCGGAAGGCAGCCTGTCCGTACCGGTTCTCACCGGTGGCGATCGGGATGTCCAGCTTCTCCGCCAGCCGGACGTGGCCATCGGTGTCGGCCGCCGGCAGCGGTTCCTCGAACCACCGGCAGTCGAGCTCTTCGTACACACGTCCCCGTCGCAGGGCCTCGGAGTACCCGAAGGCCTGGTTGGCGTCGACCATCAGCGGTGCGTCCGGGCCGATCACCGCGCGTACCGCCTTGATCCGGCGGACGTCCTCGGTGAGCGGTCCGCCCCCGACTTTCATCTTCACACCGCGGAAACCCTGCTCCATCGCCTTGGCCGCCACAGTCTCCAGGCCCGTGACGTCCAGCTCGAGCCAACCCACCATCGCGTACGTCGGAATCGCGGTGCGCTGCGCTCCGAGCAGCTTCCACACCGGCACGTCCAGCGACTTGCCGAGCAGGTCCCACAACGCCAGATCGATCGCCGAGATGCCGTACGACGACAGCCCGGCCGTGCCCTGGTAGTCGGTCAGCGTCTGCAGCTTCTGCCGGATCCCGCGAATGATCGTCGGGTCCTCGCCGACGATCGCGGGCGCCAATTGCTCGGTGATGATCTTGGCGAGCACCGCCGGCGAGCTCGCCACCCGGCCGAAGTACGTCGTACTGACGCCGCTCACGCCTTCGTCCGTGTCGATCCGCACCCGGGTCTGCCCGTTACGATCGAGCAGCTGGATCGCGTCCCGGACCGCGTGAGCCTTCGGCTCCGACACGATCTCGACGCTGATCTCCTTGATCCTCATGTCACCCCTTGCCCGCGAGGATGTCTTCGACCTTTTGCTTGACGCTGCCCAGAGCCGCGGCCGCGGTCTGCTTGCCGCTCCAGACGTCGTCGAGGACCGGGCGGTAGATGGTCCGGGCCCGCTCGATGTAGCGGCTGAAGTTCTCGTTCACCGCGTTGTCCAGCGCCTCGGTGACGAGCGCGAGGTTGGCAGGGCCCTTGTCATCGGGCACGAACAGCGACGATGAGCTCTTGGCGACCGGCATGAAGCCACGGGACTGCGCGAGCAGCTTCGCCGCGTCGCCTCCGGCGCAGTACTTGAGGAAGTCCCAGGCCGCGTCGGGGTCCTTCGACTGCTTCGGAATCGCCAGGACGGTCATCGTGTTCACCGTGGTACGGCGGGCCTTCATCGGCGTCGGGAAGATATCCCACTTCACCTTCGCGTTCGAGCGCAGGTACGGGATGCCGCTGGTCAGCGAGAGCAGCATCGCGACCTTGCCGGTGCCGAGCTGAGCCAGTGCCCAGTTCGGCGTCTGGCGGCCGGCCGTGACGGTGGCGAAGTCCGGGTGGACCTTGTGAACCAGGGCGAGGTCGGCGACCCACTGGACCGCCTCGGCGCCCTGCGGCTCGGCGAGCGTGAAGCGGCTGGCGTCCTTTGAGTAGATGCCGTCGCCGCCGTTGCTGACCGGGAAGACGGTCTCGAGCGAGGTGTCGGGGAACACCAGTGCTCCCCAGCGCTCGCCGTTCGGCTTGGTCAGCTTCTTCGCCGCGTCGAGGAAGTCGTCCCAGGTCCAGCCGCTCTTGGCCCAGTCCTTCGGCGGCAGTTCGACGCCGGCCTCGGCGAACGCGTCGGTGTTGCAGTAGATGACGCCCGGGTTGGTCATGATCGGCCAGGCCGCGTGCGCGCCGTCCTCCTGCTTCGGGAAGTTGAAGGCGACCGGGAAGTAGTCCTCGGCCTTGATCCCGTCCTTCTCCAGGTACGGACGCAGATCGAGCAGCGAGCCCTCCGCGTAGTACCCCTTCACGTAGTCGTCGTTGATCCTGATCGCCGTCGGAGCGGCACCCGACGACAGCACGGTGCGCAGCTTGGTGTCGTAGTCGTCGCCCGGCACCGACTGGATGTCGAGCGTCTTGCCGGCGCTCTTGGCCCAGTTCTCCGCGACGGTGTAGAGCGGCGTACCGCTGTTGGTGTCCCAAGTCAGGAAGGAGGCGTTGCCACCGCCGCCTCCCCCGCTGCCGTTGCCACCGCAGGCCGACAGCGGTGCGCCGACCGCGATGGCTCCGGTGGCCAGGCCCAGGCCTCTGAGTACCGATCTGCGGGAAATCTGTGATGCGGTCATGGTCGTTCCTGTTCTGTCAGGGGATCAGTTGGTGCGCAGCTTGGCGACCGCGTCGTCGTCGAGCTCGACGCCCAGCCCGGGCAGCTCCCACGGCGTGATCTCGCCGTTCACCGGGACGAGCGGGTTCTGCCAGATCGGCACGTCGTCGAGGATCGGGTTGTGCTCGATGTTGTACTCCTGCGGGTAGACGCAGGACGGCGTACTGACCCAGAGGTGGGCGTGCGCCGACGTACCGATCGTCTGCTGGGTGTTGTGCACGGTGATCGGCTTGGTGAAGGTGTCCGCGAGGACGGCGATCTTCTTGAACTCGGTGATGCCGCCGCACTTGATGACGTCGGGCTGCAGGATGTCGACCCGCCCGGTCAGGATCAGGTCGCGGAACTGCCAGGTGGTGTACTCCTGCTCCCCCGCCGCGATCGGGATGTCGACCGCGTCGGCAAGCCGCCCGTACGCCGTGTAGTCGTGGGCGGCGAGCGGTTCCTCGAAGTGCCACACGCCGAGGTCCTCGAGCGCGTGGGCCAGCTTGATCGCCGTGTGTTCGTAGTACGCGTTGTTGACGTCGACCAGGATCGGGAAGTCGTCCCCGACGAGTTCGCGGACCGCGGTCACGGTGGCGATGGTCTGGTCGAAGCCGTCGTCGTGCATCCACGGCGTCGACGAGTGGATCTTGTAGCCGTGGAAGCCTTTCTCCTGGAAGGACTGCGCGCGCTCGGCCTCCTGCTGCGGGGTCATCCCGCGGGCCATCGAGCTGGCGTAGACCTTCGCGCTCGGGCGGTATTTGCCGCCGAGCAGCTTGTAGGTGGGGAGTCCGGCCGCCTTGCCGAGCAGGTCCCACAGGGCGATGTCAATCCCGGCAATGGCGTTCAGCTGGGCGCCGCCGGGGCCGAGCTTGTACGGCTTCGTGTACAGCCGGCGCCACAGCCGCTCGATGTCGGTCGCCTCCTCGCCGACGAGCAGTGGCGCCAGCGCCTGCTCGATGACGCTGTGGGAGACGTGGGCGTTCATCGGACTGACCTCGCCGACGCCCACCAACCCTTCGTCGGTGTGGACTTTCACGATGTGGAGCTTGTCGAGCAGGATGATCGATTCGATCCGGGTGATCCGCATGGCTAACCTTTCAGGCCGGACATCGTGATGCCTTGGACGAAGTACTTCTGGGCGATCAGGAACAGCAGCAGCGGCGGCAGGATCGTCAGCGTCGCGGCGGCCATCATCAGGTTGGTCTGGGTGAAGTACTCGCCCTTGAAGAGCGCGAGCGCGATCGGCATCGTCTGCAACCGCGTCGAGTTGAGGAAGATCAGCGGCCCGAACAGGTCGTTCCACGAGCCCATGAAGGTCAGCGCGCCGACCGCGGCCAGGGCCGGTTTCACCTGCGGCAGCATGATCCGCCAGAAGGTGCCGAAGGTGGACGCGCCGTCGAGCTTGGCCGCCTCCTCGAGCTCCATCGGGACGCCGCGGAACGCCTGCCGGAGCAGGAACGTGCCGAAGACCGGCGTCAGGACGTTCGGGATCCAGAGCGGGTAGTGGGTGTCGATCCAGCCCATCTCGCGGAACAGCATGTACTGCGGGACCAGGTAGACGATGCCCGGGATCATTGCCGTCGACAACAACAGCGCGAAGGCCAGGTTCTTGAAGGCGAAGTTCAGCCGGGCGAAGCCGTACCCGGCCAGCGACGCGAACAGCAGCAGGAAACCGACGTTCAGCGCGGCCAGCTTGCAGCTGTTCAGGAAGAACGGCAGCAGCCCGTCGGCGGCCTGGGAGTAGTTGGCCCACTGGAAGGTGGAAGGGACGAACGTCGGCGGCGACTGCAGTACTTCGTTCTCCGGCTTGAGCGATGCGCTGATCATCCAGAGCAGCGGCATCGCGAACACCACGGCGAAGAACAGCAGTACGACGATCAGTACGGCGCGGCGCGGGATGTGCCTCGGTGGCCGGTTCACCGGGATCCGGAGAGCCTCAGTTGTCATAGTGCACCCACCGCTTCTCCATCTTCCACTGGATTGCGGTGACGACACCGACGATGACGAACAGCACCCAGCCCATCGCGGACGCGTACCCCAGCCGGCCGTGCCCGAAGGCCGCCTCGTAGATCTGGAAGATGAACACCGAGGTGGCGTTGTTCGGCCCGCCGGACGTCATCACGTAGATGATCCCGAACACCTGGAACGAGGTGATGAACTGCGTGATGGTGAGGAAGAACAGGCTCGGCGTCAGCAGCGGGAACACCACCGACCAGAACCGCCGCCAGGCCGACGCTCCGTCCGCCGTCGCCGCTTCGATCAGCGACTGGTCGATGCTCTGCAACCCGGCCAGCAGGATCACCATCGGGTAGCCGACGCCCTGCCAGAGCGCGACGATGATCACCGCGATCAGCGCGGTCTTGGTGTCGGACAGCCAGGCCGGCCCGTCGATGCCGATCGTCTTCAAGGTGGAGTTGAACAGACCGTTGTCCGGGTTGTACAGCCAGAACCAGACGAAGCCGATCGCGACGACGTTGGTGACCGCGGGCGAGTAGTACAGCGTCCGGAAGATGCCGATGCCCTTGATCTTCTGGTTACACAGGACGGCGAGACCGAGCCCGATGAAGATGGTCAGTACGACGACGACCAGCGTGAAGATCACCGTGTTCTTGAGTGACGGCCAGAACGTGTCGTCGGCGGTGAACAGCTCCTTGTAGTTCTCCAGGCCGAGGAACTTCGGTGCGTTCAGCCCGGACCAGTTGGTCAGCGACACCACCAGAGAGGCCGCGACCGGTAGGAGCTGGAAGAACAGCACCCCGAAGATGACCGGTCCGACGAACAGCCAGCCGGCCAGATTCTGCCGCTTCGGTTTGACCTTGACCCGTTTGCGGGCCGGTGGTCCGCCCTCGACGTCGGGCGGTTTGACGGAAGGAAGGACTGCGTTGACCATCGGTCACACCTCGATCCCGATGTACTTCTCCTCGAGGAATTCGAGGATGCCTTCGGAGCTGCCTTCGCGACCCAGCCCGGACTGTTTCGTCCCGCCGAACGGGGCCGCGGGATCGCTCAGTACGCCGCGGTTGACCGCGACCATGCCGGCGTCGATCTTCTGCGCGACCGCGAGGGCCTGCGCGGGATCGCCGTACACGTAGGCGATCAGGCCGTAGATGGTGTCGTTCGCCATCGCGATCGCCTCGTCGACGTCGCTGAAGGACACGATCGCGACGACCGGGCCGAAGATCTCGATCTGGTTGATCTCGCTGCCGTGCCGTACGCCGGTGAGCACCGTCGGCGGGTAGAACGCGCCGACCCCGGAGGACTCGCCACCCAGAGTCAGCTCGGCGCCGTCCGCGACAGCCTGCTCGACCAGCCGGGCGACCTTGTCACGTTCCTCGGGTGACACCAGGGCACCGAGGTCGTTCGACCGGTCGGCACCCGGGCCCATCGCGAGTTCCTTCATCGCCACGGTGATCCGGGTGGTGAACTCCTCGACGAGCGAGTCGTGCACGTAGAACCGGTTGGCCGCCGTACAGGCCGATCCGCCGTTGCGCATCTTCGCGACCATCGTGCCCTCGATCGCGGCGTCCAGGTCGGCACCGGGCAGGACGACGAACGGCGCGTTCCCGCCGAGCTCCATCGACGAGCTGACCACCTGGTCGGCGGCCTCCCGCAGCAGCACCCGGCCGACCTCGGTCGAGCCGGTGAAGGACAACTTGCGTACGGCGGGATGGTGCAGCATCGCGCTCACCGCCGGACCAGCCGGCACCGGCGTCACCAGGTTCACGACACCCGCCGGCACACCGACGCGGCGCAATACGTCGACGACGTACGCGGCCGTGAGCGGAGTCTGGCTGGCCGGCTTGAGCACCACCGAACACCCGGCCGCCAGCGCCGGCGCGATCTTGCGGGTCGCCATCGCCGCCGGGAAGTTCCACGGCGTGATCAGTACCGACACCCCGATCGGATCGCGCCGGACCACGATCGTCTTGTCGCCCGACGGGGAGAGCCGGAAGTCACCGCCGATCCGGACCGCCTCCTCGGCGAACCAGCGGAAGAACTCGGCCGCGTAGGTGGCCTCACCGACCGCGTCGGCCCAGGCCTTGCCGTTCTCGGCCACGATGATGGCGGCGAACTGCTCGTGCTCGGCGGTCAGGACGTCGAAGCAGGCCCGAAGGAGCTCCGAGCGCTGCCGCGGCGGGGTCGCCGCCCAGCCGGCCAGCGCGTCCGCCGCGGCGTCCACGGCCGCCAGGCAATCGGCCTCGGTGGCCGCCGCGAACCTGGCGAGCTCGGACCCGTCGGCCGGATCATGCACGGCGAACCTTTGACCGTCACTGGCGGGCCGCCACCGACCATCGATGAACAGATCGTGCGGAGAGATCATCTGGTGTGCTCCAAACGCCCGGTGAGAGTCCGGGTCAGAACGGGTTGCTGCGATCGCCGGCGTACGCGGCCCGAGTGATCTCGGTCAGCGCGTCGACATCGAGCGGACGGGGGTTGTTGTCGACCAGCCGGGCCGACTTCAGGCCCATGGACGCGATGTACGACAGTTGGTCTTCGGTGAGGCCGAGCTCTTTCAGCGTCGGCGGGATACCGATCCGGTCGAGCAGGCCTTCGACCGCCTCGATGCCGGCCACGGCCCGGTCCTCTGGACCACCGGACGCCGGTACGCCGAAGATGGTCGCGATCTCGGCGAACTCCGCGACCCGGGCGGGAGCGTTGTAACGCATCACGTACGGGAGGAGTACGCCGACGCCGAGGCCGTGAGCGGTGTGGGTCAGGGCGCCGAGCGGGTACTGGAGCGCGTGCGCCGCCGCGGTTCCGGCGACACCGAGGGCGTACCCGCCGGCGTTCGCCGCCAGCATCACGTCCGCTCGCGCTTGTGCGTCGCCCGGGTTCTCGAAGGCTGCCGGCAGCGCCTCGGCGAGTAGGGCGAGACCCCAGCGGGCATAGGAATCGCTGATCACATTCTTGCCGACGAAGACGCGGTTCTCGCCCGGCGCGGACGCCGGCCGCTGGATCGCGGTGAACGACTCGACGAGGTGCGAGACCGCGTCCGCGCCGGCGCTCGCGGTCAGGCCGGGTGGGCAGGTGTAGGTCAGTTCGGGATCGCAGATCGCGACCATCGGGATCAGGTGCGCGGACGAGATACCGGTCTTCAGTTCACGGTGGCTGTCGCTGAGGACGCAGACCGGGGTGACCTCCGAGCCTGTTCCCCCGGTCGTGGGCACGGCGATGATCGGCATCACCGGTCCGGGTACGGCGTTCTCGCCGTAGTACTGGTCGAGTGGGCCGCCGTGTGTCAGCAGGAGGGCGATCGCCTTGCTCATGTCCAGGCAACTGCCGCCGCCGATGCCGACGACCAACTCGATGCCTTCGTCCCTGGTCGCGGCGTAGCAGGCCTCGATCCCGGCGGCGGGCAACTCGGCCTCGGTCTCGGACCAGACGGTCACCTCCAGGCCGTGATCCTTCAGATCGCTGAGTAGTTCGTCGAACTCGGCCGAAGCCGCCAGCCGTTGATCCGTGCAGACGAGCGCCTTGCGCCCGTACTCCGCGGCGTACTGGCCGAGCAACGTGCGCTGGCCGGCGCCGAAGACCACAGTGCGAGGGGCTCGCTGGACGCCGAAGGAGGCAGGGGTGATCGTCATCGTGGCAGGGTCCTTGTCCGGTCGTGGGGCGGGGATCAGTCGGCCAGAACTGCTTCGGGGTGTGCTGCCTCGGTCAGGGCGGTCAGCTCGCGCCACAGGTCGTCGGCGATGTCGATGCCTTCAGCAACCGACTCCTGGTAGCGGGCCCGGGCGCCGTCACCAGGAACCGCCACCGGCGTGCCTGGGTCGGCGGGCCGGCTACGGCGTACCTGGTCGAGGTACTCGGAGGCGGAGTGGCCGGCGCCGCTCATCAGAATGAACAGGTCGCCCTTGTTGCTCGGGCGGGTGTCGTCCAGCGTCCCGCCGACGGCCGTGCCGTACGCGGCGCCGGTCAGGAAGGTGACCATCGCGCCCAGCCCGAGCCCGAGCCCGTAGCCCTTCGGTCCCCCGAACGGTGCGATCGAGCCGGACTTGGCCGCCACCGGGTCCACCGTCGGGTGACCGGCGGCATCCAGCGCCCAACCTGGCTCGAGCGGTACGCCGCGGAGCGCGTGGTCGTGGACCTTGCCCATCGAGATCTGCGACGTCGCCATGTCCAGCACCAGCGGATGCGGCTGCGCGGGGACGCCGAGGGCGAGCGGGTTCGTCCCGAGCATCGCCTCGGTGCCACCCCACGGGTGAACCAATGCCTCGCTGGTCGTCATACCGAGGCAGACCAGGCCGCGCTCGGCGATCCGGCCGGCGTAGAAGCCGAGCATGCCGAGGTGGTTGTTGTTCGTGATCGAGCAGACCGCGACGCCATGACGCTCGGCCGCCGGAACGACGGCCGCCAAGGCGCGGTGCGCGACCACCGGACCCAGGCCCTGCTCGCCGTCGACGGACAGGTAGCACGGGCTGAGCCACTCGTGCTTGCCCGTGTTCGTCGGGCTCGCCGTCCCGTTCCTCAGTCGGCGGAGCAGCCTCGGCAGCCGGAGCAGGCCGTGCGAGGGCACTCCCTTCGCCTCGGCGACGAGGAGCAGTTCGGCTTGCAGAGTAGCGGCGGAGGCCGGCACTCCCGCGGAGACCAGGAGCTGTTCGGCCAGGGACTGTGCTGTGGCGAGGTCTGTGCGCATCGCGGCCATCCCGGGGTTGACCTTGCAGGTTTTTGGAGGCTAGATCAGATCAGATAGGATTTGCAATGGTCTGTGTATACGAATTCACAGATTCTGCCGATCGGATGGACACCTCATGAGCCAACGCGGTACCGAGCGTCCCGGACGCACTCGGATGAGTGACGTCGTCTACGAGCAACTGCAGGCATTCCTCCTGGACGGCACGATTCAGCCCGGTGAGCGGATCCGGGTCGACGAGCTCAGCCGCCGGCTCGGGGTCTCCCAGACGCCGGTCCGGGAGTCGCTGAACCGGCTCGAGGCCGAGGACCTGGTCACCAAAACACATCTGATCGGATATTCCGCCAGCCCGAAGCTGACCCCGGAGCGGTTCGAGGATCTCTTCGAGGCGCGGTTCCTGATCGAGCCGTACTGCTCGGGTCTGGCGGCCGGCCGGCACCAGCGGGTCGAGGTCGAGCAGATCGCCGGCATCGCCGCCGATCTACAGGCCCGCTACCAGGCCGGCACGATGTCGTACGGCGCCTTCGCCCGCAAGGACGCCGAGTTCCACCAGGCGATCATCGCCGCGACGGGGAACAGCTACTTCGGCGAGATCTTCGCCAAGCTGCACTGCCACCTGCAGCTGTTCCGGCTACTCCGCGACTCCCGGGTGACCGAGGAGGCCCTCGAGGAGCACGACCTGATCGTCACGGCGATCCGCCAACGCGACACCGAAGCCGCGGACCGCGCCATGCACGCCCACCTCACCGCCTCCCGCAGCCGCCTACGCTCGGCCTTCGAGACCGCTCCTCAACCGGTCCCGGCCGAGGAGATCATCACCAGTCCGTGATCAGCGTTCGGGGCCGGGGACAGAGAGCGGGTTGAAGCCGTAGGGGAGCTCGAGGCGGTGCGCGGACATCAGGTCGGCGTCGCCGAGGAGGTCGCGGGTCTTGCCGTCGGCGACGATTCGGCCGCCGTCCATCAGGAGGCTGCGCTCGCACAGCTGCAGCGCGTACGGCAGGTCGTGCGTGATCATCAGCAACGTCACGTCCAGCCCGGACAAGATGTCCGCGAGCTCCCGCCGGGCCGCCGGGTCCAGATTGCTCGACGGCTCATCGAGGACGAGCACCTCCGGCCGCATCGCGAGTACGGTCGCGACCGCCACGCGCCGGCGCTGACCGAACGACAGGTGATGCGGCGCCAGGTCCGCGTGGTCCTGCATCCCGACCTGTACGAGCGCCTCCTGCACGCGATCGTCGAGCTCGGACCCACGCAGGCCGAGGTTCGCCGGTCCGAAGGCCACGTCGTCGCGGACCGTCGGCATGAACAGCTGGTCGTCCGGGTCCTGGAACACCAGCCCGACCTTCCGCCGTACGACGGCCAGATGCTCGCGGTGCAACCCTGTCCCGCCGATCTCGACCCGCCCGCTGCCGGTACCGCCGGCCACCGAGCCGAGGATCCCGTTCAGGTGCAGGACGAGCGTCGTCTTGCCCGCGCCGTTCGGCCCGAGCAACGCGACCCGCTCACCACGCTGAACGGTGAAGTCGACCCCGAACAGCGCCTGCCGCCCATCGGGATACGCGAACACCAGTCGCTCGACATGAATCGCAGGACCGCTCACAAGGCAACCACCCTAGCCGCGACTGCGATCAGCACGGCTGCCAGGGAGATCGTCATGCCCTGCAGCCATTGCGCACGAGACGCACCCGCGACGCTCAGCAGCGGCATCTGGCCGGTGTACCCGCGCGACCGCATCGCCAGGTGCACCCGCTCACCTCGCTCGAAGCTGCGCACGAACAATGCCCCCACTCCCCCGGCGACCGCCTTCAGATGACCGGCCCGCCCACCGGCGTACCCACGCGACTCCCGCGCGATCCGCATCCGGTGCAGGTCGTCCGACACCACACTCAGGTACCGGACCATGAACGACAGGATCGCCACGAGCGTGGCCGGAAGTCGCAGCCGCTCCAGGCCGGCGAGCAGGTCACGCGGCGCGGTGGTGGCCGACAGCAGGATCGCCGCGACGACCCCGAGCGTGCCCTTGGCCAGCACGTTCCACGCACCGAGTACGCCGGACTCCGACAACTCCACGCCGAGCACGGTCACGGTCGGCCCGGTGGCGACGAACGGCAGCAGCAACGCGAACACGATGAACGGCGTCTCCACGGCGAGCCGCCGGGACACCACCAGCGCAGGCACTTGGGCGACGACGACGGCCGCCACGAGCATCACGGCGTACAGGCCGAAGGCCCAGAAGGCGGACGCCGGGGTGGACACGACGGCGAGGACGAAGACGAACAAGGCGACCAGCTTCACCTGCGCCGGGACCCGGTGGACCTGGCTGTCCGCCGCTACGAGGAGGCCGTCACCACTCACGATGCTTTGTTGGTGCGGAGGGAGGCCAGCTTGGCGATCGCCAGGCCGACGACGATCGTGACCAGTACGCCGATGATTCCGGCCAGCGCACCGGACACCTGTGAATTGCCGATTCCGCTCACGCCGTAGTCGGCGAGCGGACTGCTCGCGACTGCCGAGCCCTTCGCGGCGCTCTCGAAGCCGAGCTTGGCGCCGAC
>NZ_JBEZYF010000053.1:0-62866 GCF_040638415.1 Kribbella sp. NPDC026596
AAAGCGTCTGCCGGGTCGGCAGACTGTGACACTACAAGATACTCGGCGACCGATCGACAAGCATCTGCGGCGCTTACTCGGTACGTCCGGCTGTGGCACGACGGCGGCTCCGCGATGGGCGCATTCCTCGCCGGCGATCGCTTGCCTCTCGGCATCCCCGACACGATCTGAACAGTCGCTGCCATCACCGCTGTTTCCGGCCCTCGTCGTCCCCCAGGTGCTCGACTTCGCGGTGACCGACCTGGTCGAGCGATCTGCACTCCGTCCACGACGCACTGACCTTCCGCACGTTCGAACAAGAGTTACCGAACGCGGTGGCTCCACGTACGCCGAGCTCGTCACCAACGGACCGCAGGAACCATTCAACTCTCCGCGGGAAACGCGCCAGCGGCCGCCAATGAGGCACGGGCGCTCGTCGGCCTCGCCGACACCGTGGGCGTGCCGTTCCTGGTCGGCTACAACCGGCGGTTCGCTCCCGTCTACCGGCGAGCCAAGGAGCTCCTCGCCGACCGGCCGGCGACGCTGGCCACCTTCCAGAAAACGCGCCGCGAGCGGTTCTACCGCGCCTCACTCGACAACCTCATCCACATGGTCGACCTCGCCCGCTTCTACTTCGGCGAACCCGACGACGTGACCGCCGTCGCGACGTACGACGATCCGTTCTGGGAGGAGAACCTGTCGGCCACCCTCCGGTTCCCGCGCGGCCGGATCGCCACCGTCATCGGCAACCGCAGCAGCGGCATCTGGTCCGAACGGGTCGACCTGTACGGCGCCGGCCAGACCATCACCGTGAACGCACCAGGTGAGATCGTCGTCGCGACCGAGGACATCGAGCACGTCGAACGCCGCTCACCGGCGGCGTCCGGGTACGACGATCCCGTCGACGCACTCGGGTTCACCGCACAGACCGAGCACTTCCTGACCGCGGTGCGCCGTCGTGGCACGATCACCGAGAACACTGCCGCCAGCGCGCTCGCGACCCAGGAACTCATGGAGCGCATCCTGGCCGCCGCAGGCCTCCCGGTCGACGATGCCGCCGTACGAGAGCTGCCGTTCGTACGACGGGACCACGCCGAGCGCGGGGTGGTGTGACGACGGTGCCTCACCAGGTCGTACTCGGCGGGCCGCAGTACCTGCGGGTCGCCATCCAGCCGGCTGGCACACCAGGCCCGGACGAACTCATGATCGCGGTCGATGCCGTCGGGATCTGCGGTACCGATCTCGAGCTGCTGGCCGGATCCATGGGCTACCTGACCATCGGACGCGCCAGCTACCCGATCGTGCCCGGTCACGAATGGACCGGGACCGTGACGGCCGCCGGGCCTGACGTGGACGGGTTCGTCATCGGCGACCGGGTCGTCGGAATGCTCGATCGGTTGCGGAACTTGCAACCTGTGCATCGCGGGTGATTACCACCTCTGCCCGGATCGCACCGAGACAGGCATCCTCGGCCGACCAGGCGGAACGGCGACCACACTCGTCTTCCCGTCCCGCGCTGCCCACCGGATTCCGCCGGACGTCGACCGGCTCGACGCCGCGTTGATCGAGCCACTCGCCGTCGCCTACCGCGGCCTCCAGCGCCTGTCGCCGAACTCGGGCCGGCCGGTCGCGATCGTCGGGGCCGGGACCATCGGCCTGCTGTGCGCCATGACCGCCCGAGCACTCGGCACCGATGGTGTCGTGATGGTCGAGCGATGCGAGGCCCGCCGCGAGTTCGCGGTCAGTCTGGGCTTTGACGTCACGGTGTACTCCGGCGAACGCTACCGCCACGTCATCGACACCACCGGCACTACTTCGGGCACCGCCGCAGCACTCGACCTCACCGCCGACGGCGGCCGCGTCGTCATCCTGGGACTGTGCGGACAACCCACCGCACCGCTCGACATCGACAGCCTCGTCCTCCGCGACCTGACCCTCATCGGCAGCCTCGGTAGCCCCGGCGTCTGGCCCCACGCCATCGAACTGGTCGCCACCAGGCAGGTCCAGCCCTCGGCCCTCATCAGCCACCACTACACCTTGGCCCAAGCACCAGACGCCTTCACGCTCGCCGCCGCTGCAACGCCCACCACCCGAAAGGTCGTCCTCAACCCCCAACAAGACCCGTGACCTATCCGATGTGGGGACTGAGGAAGACATCTCCATCGACCGCAGCGGCGACTCGACCGGGACGGGCTTCGGCACATCGTGAGATGCGTCAGATGCTTGCGCGAAGACCAGTCATCGGTTTGTAACAGAGGATCAATCCTGGGCAATAACCGAAGGGGCGAAGCCAAAGGCTTCGTGGGGAACTCAGGGGGATTCGTAGTGAATCATGCAATTGACCTGCAATCAGCCGATTCGGGGGCGGTCAGCGAGCGGGATCTGCAGGAGTATCGAGCCTACCTGCAGCGCGCCGAGACCCGATTGTCGACTCTCCACCGGGTCGCCGGCGCATTCATCAGCGGGGCCGGACTACTCACGCTGCTGCCGTTGCTGTTGAGCGGAACATTTTCCGGCCTGCTGGCCTTGATCCTGTTCTATCCGAGCCCAGGGATGCCAGCGCCTGCGTCCATCCAGCGCTGGCTCACGTTGGTCCCAGTACTGGCCTCGATCACGATGCCGTTGGCTGCGTTGTACTTGCTGATCCGGGACTTGATTCTCTTCTACTTCACCGCGCGTACCTTCAAGCGAGAGGGAAAAGGGCTCATCTACCCTCGCTTCGTCCTGTCCGGAATCATGGTCTCGGAGTCGTCGCTCGATGGATCGCTGGAGATGCTGAGAAGAGCGCGAGACGACGAGTACGTACAGGATCTGCTCGTACCCAGCCCAGCCAAGCTTCGGCGCCGGATGATGAAGGATGCGCAGTCGATCGGCGACCTCACCAGTCTTACTTTGAATGACAACGAGGCCTACGTCGCAGACTCGCTACAGCAGTACGTGTTGCGACAGACTGCTTCCCACATCCGAACCCTCCCGGAAGAGGCGGCGAAGATGGAGGCCTCGATCGCCCGCCATCTTCGGTTTCTACGAGGACTGGTCCTTCGATACGCCAAGGCCTTCCTGCTCACGATCGCCACGACCGTGGTGACCATCGCGGCGAGCGGTGTGCTCACACTGCTTCGACCAGTCGACGACGTACGGCTCGAGGCCGTGAATCCTCAGTACGTGTGGCTGTCCACGCTGATCATCTACGGTGGTTGGGGGCTGGTCGCAGTGGTCATCGTCCGGCGCCCCGTGTTCTGGCTGTACGCCGACACGAGCAACACGAAAACCAAGCGCACACCCCAGTCGCTGCTGAACTTCGAGCGCGCGACCCTCGCGATCGGCGTCATATCCAGCCTGGCGATCGTGATCGATGCCGTGATGTACGTAGCGTCGAGCGAGAACATCAGCCCGGTCGCGGCGATCATGACTCTCGTCCTGCTGGCGATTCTGATCGCCACCATAGGCTACGCGGTGCAGGCGTTCGCCACTGAACGAACTGATGGCAGAAGGCGATGACGAGCATGTCATCCGATGCCTCGCCACAACCGCACCGCGTTGCCGAAGGCCTGACGACCAAGCTCTCCAAGCTGCGCAAAGAGATCGCCGACCTGGAGAGGATACGAGCGGAACTCGAGGTCGACTACCGTCGAGCGAAGCACAATCTCACCGCCAAGGTCGAGGAGGATGTCGCCTTCATTCGCGACGCTCGCCGAGAGGTGGAGCAGATCACCTCGATCCTGCACGGGACCGAGCTCTTCGGTCGATACGCCGAGGACGCCGATCATCATCTGAAGATCGCGAACCGATGGAGGTACGGCGCAGTGGGGACACTGCTGGCAGCTTCCTGTCTGGCCGCCTCACTTGCGCTGGCCGGCAAGCTCGAGGTTACGACGAGCGTGTCCGTGATGTCCTTCCTCATCGCGCTGTTCCTCTACGCGTCGATCGAGTCGCACAACCACCGGCGGCGCGAGTTCGACCGCCGACGCATCGCGTTGCGGGTGTCTGCCATCGAATCGTTCACCAAGCAACGTCGTGAGGGTGGCGATCTAGCCGCTCGCAAGAGAGCCGAGGACTTGCTGGACGAGTTCGTCCGCATGCACTTCATCGCACCTGAACTCGACTCGAACGACATTACCCAACTGACACCAGGCACCGGCCTCTTCAGAACCAGAGAGCGATCACCACAACCACGATCGCGAACCGCGAATCCGCCTCAGCGACGCGTGCGGACACCCCAGATGTGACGCCCCTGGAGGTGTCTCGGTCTGCTGGGGCGTGACCTCACGCTCATCAACTCAGCAGCCGTCGCGGCCCGGGCCTCACGGCGCCGCGGGCGACCGGCGCTACCGAGAATCGGCGGGGCCGGATCGACACCACCGTGAAACTCGAGGTTCACCAGTACGTCGTACTCGGTGATCACGCCGAGCGGCACCCCGCCGTGGACCACGGGTACGACGCCTGCGTCGGAGGCGAGCAAAGTACACGAGACCTGCTTGAACGACAGTTCTGGGGCCACGACGACCGGAGACCGGCTCAAGCGCGACCATCCGGTCGTCAGGAGGAGCATCCGATGGATGTCGGGAGCAACGAGGCCGCGGACATCCCGGCCGCCGAGGTCGTCCCCAGGCCGCAGCACGAGTACACCCAGCGGCTGCTCAGCGCGGCGCTCAGCCTGACGCAGGTCGTGTGACCGTGCTTGTCCAGGCCCAGATCCTCGAACTGCTTGCGGAGCAGCCGCGAGAGCTCGGCCGCAGCTATCTGTTTCATGAGCCATGACCTGGCCGTCGGTACGCATCATCGCCCACATTGTCCTTGCCATGCCGACAGGCCGCATAGTCGAGAGCGGCCAACCGACGAGCTGTTCGCGAACCGAACCTCCAGGACTACCGGACAGCCGAGAACTACTCACCGCCAGACTGGGCAACCGCTCCGCCCTCCCGCCATGCATGGACCTTTGAGCGAGGGCTTGGACAACACGAACCACAGGTGCGTGCGCCGGTTCGCTAGGGCTGATCGCGGAGCGGCGGTCGCACACAAGCCTGCGGCGCGCGGGACGCCGGCGACTCACCGCAGGATCATCCCTTGTACAGGCAGAAGGAGTAGATGAAGCGGCCCGTGGTCGTGCTGTCGCCTCCTGGCTCGAGATACAGCCATCCGTCGCCACGGGGCTGATAGCTCAAGCTGACGGTCTTCGTGACCTTGCGGCCCGACGTGCCGAGAAGCGTAGTGAAGGTGCTGGAGCCCCCCAGCGCATTGCGCACACGGATCATCTTGACGGTGCCCGAGATCTTGTACGTGATCTTCACCTTGGCACTGCCGCCTGGCCACCCCGGTACGCATATCCCTTCCACCCCGATGGTGTCCGGTTCGTTCCAGGAGCGCACGCAGGTCACCGCTTCGGCCTTGGTCGCCGCCGGGACCGCCACGGCCGTGGACATCAGGAGTGCAAGCATCGGCATCAGCACGAGCACTCTCGTAGGGACAGGGTCACAAACACTCCTTTGGGTGGTTCTGGACACGGTCAGGTTAGGGATCGGCATTGCCGCCGCACTGCCCGTACTGCGCCCGTACCGTTCGGGCCGGTTGCGGAATGGGTACCGTGCAACGAAGGATTCTGTGCATGATGCCTACAGCAACCATTCGCCTGATCTGCACTGCGGACCTGGAACGCGGGAAGGACAGGAAGATGAACGGATTTGACGTGCAACGTGGGTCGAACGAACACCTCATCGAGCTGGGTGGAGACGCGGTCGGCCCGCCAATGCCGCCGCCAGAACCTCCTGATCCGCCGACACCACCGCTGCCGCCGGACCCGCCCGAGCCACCGGATCCGACGCAGCCAATGCCGTCCCCTGGCCCGATTCGGGCATGAGGTCTGGGATCCTGGCCAGGATCGCACGATCCGCGAGCCAGATCTGTTGCGGAATCCTGGTCGGCGTCGCGCTCACCGTGCTCGTCCTCGAGCTCGCGCTGCGGTCGCTCGACGGGCCGCACTACGTCGTCGTCCGGCAGGCGGAGTACGAGTACTTCACCTGGTTCATCGGTGCCGTCTTCGTGGCGACGCTCATCGCAGTGGTGACGGCCGTCACCCAGGCGTACAAGGCAGACAGGTCACTGCTGCGACCGACGCTCATCGCGCTGGTCCTGATCCTGCTCGCAGTTGCCGTCACTCTCGTGGTCAACGGTCCGATCAACCTCGAACAGCAGCGATGGAACGCACAGGCGCCGCCGACGGACTGGGCGCGCATACGCGATCGCTGGCAGATGGCACACGCCGTACGAACGGCCGCGCTCTGCGTGGCACTCGGCTACCTCACAGCCCCACCCCGTCGCGGGCGGTAAGGCCACACGTTGCGCCACGAGCGGGAGGGACCGCCGAATCGGCCCGGGTTGGACCCGCTGCTTCCGGGCGTCGACCCTGCTGGACTCGACCACAAATGGCCCGCAGTCAATCTCAACAGGACACGACTCGTGCGTGCGACCGGCTCAAGAGACCCCGTCCGAAACGACCTCAGCGGCCGCCGCCATCCACTCATCATTCACGAGCGAGACAGTCAGCCGCCGACCGCTGTGCAAGCCGCGTTGTCACAGCTCGCCGCGTGCTCCGAACTCGGGCCCACCGAACCTGCATGGTGGGGGGACCGTTGGCTCTTCATCGGGCGGCTCGGATCCGTGCGGCGGCGGCACGGAGCACGCCGGGTACGAGTCTGCGATGTACGGCGGACAGCGGCGGCCAGACGACATTGCCTACCTGCCGGTCGTAGTGCAGGAAGGTGACCAGCGACACTCGCCCAGGGATCTTCTGTACGACGAGGTTGCCGGTCAGGAACCAGGACGCCGCCTCGAGCCGGATCCAATCCTCGCCGCGGGCGCCGATCTGCCATCCGGCCACGGTGGCCGGCGATCGTCCCCGGGAGAGTCGGAGACCGAGGAGGACGCGCCAGATCAGCAGCTCGGCGACGCTGGGGAGGTCGCCGAACATCGCTCGAGCCCACTGCTCCGGTGTCGCGTTCGCGTCAGTGTCGATGGTGAACTCGTCGGCGTAGTCGATGACAGTCAACGAGCTGAGAGCGCGGACGGCCTCGGGGATGCTCTGCGTCCCCACGGCTGTGTCGACAAGGCGGACGGTCATGGGGTGTCTCCGTTCATATATACGATGCCGTATAAATGAGGCTAGCCGACTTATACGGTGGCGTATATATCGAGTGAGGTGACGCACAGCGTGGGCGCGACTCGAACGCCGCGGGACAGGTGGGTCGAAGAAGGGCTGCAGGCTCTGGGCGACGGTGGCCCGGATGCCGTCCGTGTGGAGGCACTGGCGAAGAAGCTTGGTGTCACGAAGGGCGGGTTCTACGGCTTCTTCGTCGACCGCAACGCGCTGCTGGAGGCGATGCTCGACACCTGGGAGCGGGAGAGCACCGACGAGGTGATCGAACGTGTCGACCGCGAGGGCCGTGATCCGAAGACCAAGATCCAGCGCGCTGGAATGCTCACCTTCTCCAGCGACCGCCTGTTGCCGATCGACCTAGCGATCCGAGACTGGGCTCGACGTGACGAGGCGGTCGCCGAGCGCCTGCGACGCGTCGACAACCGGCGGATGGCGCTGCTGCGCGAGATGATTGGCACCTTCTGCTCCGATGCCGACGAGATCGAGGCACGCAGCCTGCTTGCCTTCTGCGTAGCGATCGGCGAGCACTTCCTCGCCGCCGACCACGGCGACCGCACCCGATCCCAGGTCCTGCTCCGCGCCGCCGACCTCCTGCTCAACCGCCCGAAGAGCCCGACAGCCACCCCCTAGCCGCATGAGGCCTCGACAGCGCATGGAACGCGAATCGCGTGGGTACACGCCTTCTGCCCGCGTCGGTATCTCTCAGCGACGCGCGGCCACCGGGAGGGCGAGGGTGGCGGTTGGTCTGAAGGCAGTGCCCGCCCCCCTCGCCGGTTCCCGAGCAGGACCGGCGCGGTACGGGCCGCACTCACAGTCGCCGCGCGAGTAGCGGACCGTTCGATCCGGATCGATGGCTGCATTTCCATTGCTGGACGTCCACAATCACGCCCGGACAATGTTCGCCACCGGACGTGATTTTGCGTCAGCAAAGAGTGATCATGGAGGTACAGCTAGGGATGTGAGCGTTGTGGCGGCGGATCTGCGGCCCAGCATCAGGGTCGGTCTTGGAGTCAGCGGGCTCGCTCTCGTCGCAGTTGGGGTGCTGCTCGCGTTCCGCGGCGCCAGCGATCTCACTGCGCTGGGAGCGTTACTCGTTGGCGCGGTCGTAGCGGTTACCGGCGTGACCGGGCGGCTGCCCAGGGAGGTCGGCCTGCAACGCGTCACCTTCGGCGCCGATGATCGGAGCGCCCAGGCCTATCGAGTGGCCTTGTACGACGCTGTCCGGCAGGCGTTCCCGGAGATCGGCCCACCGAGCCGGGACAAGGACTGGCACCCGCAACGTCCGACCTATTGGGTGGACGAGCTCCAGCTCCGCGTCGTCGTCCGGTGGGCCCAGGACCGGTCGGTGCATCTCGATGTCTCGACGGTCGAGTCGGACGTCTCCGGGACGCGCGAGGCGGTCGCCGTACTCCTCGTCACGAACGTGGACGAGATCGATGACCTCGCTGCCGCCGTACGGTCGTGGACGGGCGAACGGGCGGCGGTTGTGCGTTGGCGTTCGAACGAGGACAACGCCGCTCTGCGGCACACCGCGCGCCGCCTGGGCACCCCGGACGGCCAGTCGCAGTAGTCGGTCGCGACGACCAGGACCATCCGGCTCGGAGACCCCCGGTACCGCCTGCACGGCGTCCTCGAGTACTCCACCGACCCACTAGTGTCCACCGACATCATCGGCAACCCGGCCTCATCGATCTACGACGCCGGACTCACCCGCGTCCACGACCGGCACGTCAAAGTCGTCGGCTGGTACGACAACGAATGGGGCTTCTCCAACCGCGTCGTCGACACCCTCCAACTCCTCACCAGCAACGACCGGTAGAACCCCGTCATGGACCAGCTGTCACCACAGCACGGCCGCCCGCAGCGCGCGCGAGATCCCCCATGAGTATCCGCGATTTGTGCCACGAGTGATGCCACGGGAGTCGGTCTCGAGGTGCGGCAGGTCCTAACCCAGCTGATCGTCGCGTGCCGAGCCGCGTCGAGAGCCGACTGGACGCGCCGGTCGACCACCAGCAGCGAGTTGAAGCCGTCGATGGACGACGGGCGTGCCAATCTCGTGCCGCCTTCTCGCACGTGCCGCTTGGTTCGGAGGTTCCGCCTACCGAGCCGGAGGCTAAAGCCAGATGTACTCCTCGGCGACCGCTCCGTCGCGCCATTTCGCGATGGTCACCATCCGGCCACCGCCTTCGAACTCGCCGACCACGCAGGTCCACTCCCCGGAGCCGAAGCTGATCGGGTGGGAGGCGACCTGGATCGGCGTGCCACCGGTGGACTCGACCAGAGCCTCCATCGCCGCAATGTGCTCCTGGATACCACGGGTGGGCGGCTGCCCTTTGACTTCCACAAGCACGTCGTCGGTGTGGCAGCGGGCGAACACGCCATGCCAGTCGGCCCGGTTCCATCCGTTGAAGTCGAGCTCATTCATGCCCTGGAGATTGCTGGTTACCTCGTCGTCCGCCATGGCCAAGGCCTCCTTCCGGGACCAGTCCGCGTCACCCGCATTTCACCGTATGCGGAACTGACCGTGTCGGTCGAGCGTCCGGGCTTGCTACGTTGCCACCATGACCAGGTGGGCCACGGGGCGGGCGTGAAGGCGGTCGTCTACGACCGGTACGGGTCCCCCGACGTGCTGCAGGTCGAGGACGTCCCGGCACCCTCGCCGGCCGCCGGCCAGGTGCGGGTGAAGATCGCCGCGACCTCGGTCAACCTCAGCGACTGGGAGTGCCTGCGCGGCTCGCCCGCGTACGCGCGGATCGGCGGGCTGCGTTCCCCGGCTCGCCGGACGCTCGGATCGGACATCGCCGGCCTGGTCGACGACGTGGGGGAACGGGTGACCCGGTTCCGACCCGGAGACGAGGTGTACGGCGACAACCTCGGGATGATGGGTGGCTTCGCGGAGTACACGCTCGCGCCGGAGTCCGCGCTCGCCCACAAGCCGGCCCAGCTCACGTTCGCCGAGGCGTCGACGATCCCGCAGGCGGGCGCGATCGCACTTCAGGGCACGGCTAGGGCCGCGCCGGGTCGCCGGGTTCTGATCAATGGCGCCGGCGGAGGGTCGGGATCGTTCGCGATCCAGCTCGCCAAGCGGCTCGGTGCCCACGTCACCGCGGTCGACAACGCCGCCAAGCTGAACTTCATGCGGTCGGTCGGCGCTGACGACGTGATCGACTACCACCGCGACGACTTCACCCGGACCACCCAGCCGTACGACCTGATCCTCGACCTGGTCGCGCACCGGTCGGTGTTCGCCTACCGGCGTGCGCTGGCACCCGGCGGCACCTATCGATGCGTCGGCGGGTCGGTACCCACGCTGCTCCGCGTGCTCACCGTCGGCTGGCTGGTTGGGCGGCTCACCGGTCGCGCAATCGGGATCCTCGCCGTCAAGGAGGGTCCGGCCCAGTTCGAGCCGCTGGCCGCCCTCTGCGTCACCGGGGACATCAGGATCCACATCCACCGCACCTTCGCCCTCGACGAGGTTCCCGCCGCGCTCGCTCACGTTGGCGAGGGACGCGCCCTCGGCAAAGTGGTTGTCGACCTCTCCTGACGCAATTCGAACGCGTCCGTCCCCCCGGCGCCTCGCACGCCCGCTCCTCGATATGATTGCGATTCACTGTCAGCGGCTACTTGTTCCATTGACGTCACGACCGGCGTCTGACGAGGCTCGGTCGAGGTGTCTGAGGTTGTCGCTCTCATCGCCGCTGCCCACGGATCGCGTTTGGCTCTCACTGATGCCACCGACGCGCACTCCGTGGCATTGGTCGGAACCCGCATGACGGGACTGCGTCCGGTGGTGGCCGATGAGCAGCTCGAGGTACTCCGCCTGCTGGTCGACCGCCGCCGCGTTCTGGGTGAGGAGCACCGGCACCGGCCTGCTCGACCTGCACGGCATCGGACCCTCCGGTGCTGCTCGGTTGCTGGTCGAGGTCGGCGACATCACCCGCTTCCCCGACCGCGCCCACTTCGCCTCCTGGACCGGCACCGCACCCATCGACACCTCCTCCGGCGACCACGTCCGCCACCGCCTCTCCCGAGGAGGCAACCGCCAAATCAACCGGGTGCTGCACGTGATGGCCGTCGTCCAGCTACGCAACCCGACCCAAGGACGTGCCTACTTCGATCGCAAGAAAACAACCGGCAAGACCTCCATGGAAGCCATGCGCTGCCTCAAACGACGACTCTCCGACCTGATCTACAAAACCATGCTCGACGACCTCGTCGCCGCGCAGAAAACAGGCCCGGGAGGACAACCAGGCAACGACGCTGTCTCCAGCGCGACCGGCTCACAGCCCAGCACCGGCTCTTCGGACAAGTCACTTCCCGGACCCGCCAAGACCAAGCCTAACCGCACCCTTCCAACCGCGCCTTGACACAGAAGGGAACCATGAGCGGACGTTTGACGCACCAGGGGTTGTTCGGGCCGGCAGCGCATCAGATCGCCACGGACAGCCGGTACATGTGGCCGCCAGGACGGTTCGAGACCACCAGCGGGCCCTGCGATTTGGTGCCTACGAACGCCCATCGGCGGGTTCTGTCAATGGCTCTGACAATGAAGAGGAGTTGGATCATGCCAAGATGCCAACGTGCGGTGGCTCCCATCGGGACTCGTCTCATGCCGGGGTGAATCCCGTCATTGGCAAGGACTCGTATCTGAGCGAGTCCCACGCAACGAGCGCGGGACTTCGAGTCACAGAGGGCGAGAGTGGGGCGGGCTAGTGGCCGCCCCACTCACCGCTTCGGTGTCAGGAGGTGGCCGCCAAGGCGTTCACCATGCCGGCGCCGAAGAAGGTGGTGCTCGACGGCCCGCCGGTGCACTGGCGGACGTCATCGGCCGGCCAGACGGCCGGGCATGCCGTCGGCGTCGCAGTGCGCCGAATCTGCGCTGCCACGGCACCCGGGCTCCAGTTGGGGTGGAGCTGACGGATCAGCGCTGCCACCCCAGCCACGTGAGGCGATGCCATGGACGTCCCACTGATCCAGACCCAGCGGGCGCCGTTGGCGTCCTCGACCCCGCGCCCGGCGGCGGCCAGTGCCTCCCACTGCCCGGTGTCGTCAGTTCTCGACCAGGCGGCAAGGACCCGGCCGAACGTCGTACCAGGCGTCTGCGCCGCGTCGCCACCTGGCGCCGTCACGTCCACGGTCGGACCTCCGGTGTTGGAGTAGCTGGCCAGCGTCGTGACGCCGGAGGCCGACACCGCGACCACACCGGGGAGTTCAGCAGGCGTGACTCGGCAGTTGTTGCGCACCTCGCGGGTCACGGCTGTGTCCGGCGGCCAGTCCGGGCTGATGGTGTCGGTGGTCGGGTGCCCCAGGTCCTGCGCCTCGTTGCCGGCCGCGGCCACGACCACGACGCCGCGCTGCTGTGCGTACCGTGCAGCATTCCGCAGGTCCGCGAGGATCGCTCGCTGCTCGGCGTCGTTGCCGCAGAAGTACAGCCACGGGTCGGCGAACAGGCTCAGGTTCACGACGTCGAGTCGCTGGTCACCGGCGTACCGAAGCGCGGCAGCCACCGAGTCGGCGAAGCAGAAGCCCGCGATGGTGCAGGCCTTGATGGCCACGATCTTGGCACGAGGTGCGACGCCGGCGATGCCGACGCCGTTGACCCGGCCGGCGATCGTGCTGGACACGTGCGTGCCGTGGCCTTGCAGATCCTGTACTGCGGCCTTGTTGCTGCAGTTACCGTTGGCGATCTCCCGCGGGTCGGCCGTCGGCGTGGTCGAGAAGATGAACGAGCACGACCGAGCGACGTCGATGCTGCCGACAAGGTCGGGGTGGGTGAAGTCGACCCCGCCGTCGATCACCCCCACATCGACGCCGTCGCCAGCGGCGTTGGCGTACGACGCCGCACCGACCCCGATCGCACGCATGTCCCACTGACACGCCGACAGCGGCTCGGGTCCGGCTGCGACACCGAAGAAGGCCTGGCAGTTGGCAGAGGCCGTCGCCGGGGTCAGTGCGCCGGGTGTAACCGCCGACGCTGGGGTCAGCAACCCCAGCGTCAGCGTGAGCACAGCTCCCACGAGCAGCACGAACTTCCTCATCTGATTCCCCTTCCCCTAGGGAGGCGCGACGACTCGGAACGGAACCGGCGCACCGCCCAATCAATGCCTCATGATCGATCCGCACAGGGAGTCGTGCAACGCCTCAGCCAAGGTCGTTCCGCGTGGGTCGCGTGAGGACCTTCCCCGGAGGATGATCCCCCCAGGGAACTAGATGGATGTAGCGCCGTTGGTAGCTGGCCATTGTCGAGACCCTCGGGGCGCGACCGCTGTTCTGCGACCTGCTCAGCCACGCCGCGACCAGCCTCGAGCACAACGTGTCGGTCGGCGCCGTCTACCCCGCTGCCAACCCACCACCCACCCTCGCCCAGGTCTATCTCCACGAGCCGGACCTCGCCGGCGCGCGCCCGATCTTCCTTCCCACCATGAAGCGCCTCCTCGCAGCCATCGCCGCTGGCCTGCGCACAGTGCGTCCCTAAATCCCCGCCAGAGCAGGTGGGTCAAATGTCGCGGCAAGCCGAGACGGATGACCGATCTGGTCCGCGAGCCTAGGTGCTTGGCTGGATTCGCCGGGCGATTCGCCCCGTCATGACGCGAAGGAGACAGTGATGCGACAACCACCTCGCCGGATCTGGACCAAACTCGAGGCGGGCGAGAGCGCGTTCGGCGTAACGATTCAGCTGCCGAGCCCCGAGTCGGTGGAGATCGCCGGGTACACGGGTTACGACTTCGCGTGGATCGACGCCGAGCACGGGACAGCCGTCGCAAGCTTCTTCACCGCAGGGCTGGTCGCTTGGTAGCCCGCCGTGCTCACCATCCGCAACGCCAGCTCGTGATGCAGGATCATGTGGCCAGCGAAGGCCACGTCCGCATCGTTGTGCTCGATTTCGAGGATGTGCTCGCCTGCGTACCCGCACCGGCCTGCGTCGCGCCCGGCATCGCATCGGCGTCACTGCTGCCGTCGCCACAGCCGGCCAGGCCCGCCGCTGCAGTGAGGACCGTGGCCACGAGGGAGGCTAGCGATCGACTGAGGTGCTTCATGTGTGTCCTTTCGGGGCCAACGCCAGGCAGCCGCCACCGAAGCACAGCCGGCTTGTTCAGCGTTTGCGGAACACGAGCAGTTCGGTGAGAGCTCCGCTGAGAGGTTCGAAGTGGCTGCCTAGTAGGTCAAGGCCGCGGCGCTCCAGTAGCTCGATGGTCCAGGCGCGTGGCGTCAGCATGTAGATGGCAGCATTCTCGGCGACCCAGGTCTTCGTCGTCTGCTCGTCCAGGCAGTTTTCCGTGACGATGTCGAAGGCGACAACGCCGCCTGGACGAACCACCCGGGCCATTTCCTCCAGGTACCCGACAGTCGTGACGAAGGGGATGTAGACGAAGAGCTTGTGCGCCTGGACGAGGTCCACCGACTCGGTCGGGGTCGCCGACAGCGTGTGACCGTCAGCCGGACACTCCACCAGATGGGGAAGCCTTCGCAAGTACGGAAGCCAGTCGGACGCCGTCTCATAGATCTCGTACGCCGAGGGCCGAAGCGCCTCGATGATCTTCTCGGCGTACCGCCCGGATCCAGGACCGATCTCGCACACCCGCTCGACCCCGTTGCTCAGGGCACCTATTTGCAGCAACGCCTGGACCGCCGCCGCCGTCACCTGCGGCTCGGCACTGTACCGGTCGAGGTAGTCCCCCACCGTCAGGCCGGCACGTTTCGCGGCCGCGATGGTCTCCTTCGCCGGCAAGAACGGCTGGATGGCCGGATCAGTCGTGTACGCACGGATCATCTGGACACCCAAAGGCCGCAGGGCATTGTTGATACCTTGACGCGCGAAACTTGCTACGGACATGTTCTCCCCCCGGACTCTCTGGTCCGCAATGTCACCGTAGATCTACTATCGACGATAGTAGTTAGTGCCAGGGCCCAGGACAAGGGTCAGAACCTGGTGATGGCCAAATCGGCTGGGTTCGGGCATCATCGGCGAGCAGAGGGGGTTAGGTGGCATGCGGGGATTCGGTGAGCTCGAGGCGATAGTCATGGACTACCTGTGGAGTGTGGACTCTCCTGCCACGGTGCGAGAGGTCCTGCATGGCATCCGCACTCCGCGGCCGTTGGCCTACACCACGGTCCTGACGGTGATGGACAAGCTGCACAGCAAGGGATTCCTCGCGCGCCAACGCGCGGGTCGCGCCTTCGTCTATCGACCGACCAGAAATCGCGCCGAGTACGCCGCCGAACTGATGGGCGAAGCACTGGCCGACAGCGGCGACCCGACGGCCGCTCTCTTGCGCTTCGTCGCACAGATGCCCGCCGACGAAGTCTCCCGGCTGCGCACGTTGCTCCATGGTCCAGCCCGCGGCGGATCCCGGAGGAAGTCCGGATGATCATCGCCATCACCCTCTACAGCTGTGCCGCCCTGATGGCGACCGGCGGCGCCTGGCTGCTCCGGGAGGCCGCCTGGCCCGCGCAGGCGCCACGCGTCGCCATCGCCGTCTGGCAAGCCTTGGCGACCTCGGTTCTGCTGTCGGTGACACTCGGCTCGGTCGCGCTGTCTGTACGGCTCCATCTGGACAGCAGAGACATAGCGCAGCTGTTCCACATCTGCGTGCAGAACCTACGGACTGCCTACGCCACACCAGGCGACGCCGCCACGACCACGATCGCACTCGTCGTCCTCGTACTCGTCTCCGCCAGAGCAGCATGGGGAGTCAGCACAGCACTACGGCGGGCTGCCCGCGACCGCCGCCGCCAGCTGCAGATCCTGGACCTCGTGGCCCGCCGGGACCCTGAACTCGACGTACTGGTCCTCGATCACCCGACAGCCGCCGCCTTCTGCCTCCCAGGCCGGAACCAGAACATCGTCGTCACCGCGAGCGCCCTGGCCCTGCTCACCCGGGCAGAGGTTCACGCCGTACTCGCGCACGAGAAGGCCCACCTCCGCGGCCGACACCACCTGCTGCTCGCAGTCAGCCAAGGATTGGTTCGGGCCTTTAGTGGTGTCCCGGTCTTCGTGTGGGGCGACCAGCAGGTACGGCGCCTCGTCGAACTCGTCGCCGACGACCAGGCCTGCCGTCATCACCGGAAGTCCGACATCGCGAACGCCATCCTTCAGCTGGCCCACAGCTCAGCGCCTGCCGCCGCTCTCGCGCTCGGCGCCGAAGCCGTCGCGCTGCGCCTCCACCGCCTCACCGGCCGCCGTCGGCAATTGCGCCGCACTACCCACAGCATCCTCTGCGCCCTCGTCGCCGCCACACTGATCGCCCCTGTCGTCCTGGCCGCCTTCCCAGCCTTCCTCTTGGCCGGCATGGACTACTGCGGCCTCACCTGACCACCCGATCCGCCGTGGTCACTCAACCCCTTGAGACACCTGAATCGACGCGAATCAGCGATCAGCCACAGGGAACAATGCACATTCCGATCTCGAGAAACCTCAGGTCAGGATCAACATTGCGAGTCATCAGCAACCGTCGGTGACTCTCGGCTGGAAATCAGCGGTTCACGGTTCGCCCGTCCGACGACGGATCGAACAGACTCGGCGTTTGGGACGGTGCGGTCAACGGGTGGCGTGCGGTCGGTATCGACGACGAGGCGGAGGCATACCGCGTAGCCAGTGATCTCGGCGTCCAGTACGACGCTCACGGTCCGCGACCGGCAGACCCGGTCCGCAAGGTCGATCCGGCTCAGCCGGTCCAGCGGGCCGAGTGGACCACCGGCGAGCTCGACGCGTGGATCGCGACAACGGTGAGTGGCTCGGCCGAGTCCGCGACAAGGACGGTCGCGTTGCCCGGATCCCCGGGCGGCGTCGATGCCGTCAATTAAGCTGCTGTCACCGCCGAGCGTGGTTCGGCCTGATGCCGTCTTTGGGCCGGGCGGACGGTTGCGGCAGCGGCACGGCTACGACCTCGGGCTCGAGGCGCCGCAGCTGCTGCCCGATGCTCCCGGCGCGGCGGTCCAGGCGTTGGATCTGGTGCACGCGATCGATCACACGCTGGCGTGCACGCTGCCGATGTTTCTGGACCGCAAGCGGCTGAGTTTCGGGGTGCGGCGTCTGCTGGGCTGGCTGGAGCGGTTCGAGGGTGAGTCGTGGGAGCAACGGTGGCTGGCCTCAGGGGCCGAGCTTGCTCCTCGATCATGGCGGGCGTTCGTCGAGCCGGTGACGCCGCCAGCCGTGCTTGGGCCTGCGGTGAACGCGCTGATGGTGGCTCGGGTGCTGCGGCCCTCATACGGTTGGCAACTTGGCTTCAAGGCCGGCGCGCACCTGCCGCAACGCATGCTGGCGGTCAATGACCCTGAACAGCTGCAACGGTTGCGGGCACTGCCGACTTACCGAGCCGCGCTGGAGCGGCACCAGTTCGATGCGGAGGCGTGCCTGTCGCGGGTGTTGATCCGCACCGGCCGGCGCCTACAGGAACTGGAAGGCGAGCATCTGCTGCATTACGCCGACGTCGTCCGCACGTCGGGTCGCAACCGTCGCGAGCACCTGGCCTGGGAGCTGCTGGTTGCTCTCGGCCCCTTCGCGGCTGAACCGGCCACGCTGCGCGCGGCGTGGTCGGCCAAAGGCAACACCCGCCAGCACACGGTCGAGACCCTGGTCGACCGGTACGGCATCCCACCCGGCGGGGTCCGGGACCTGCTGGTCGACTATCTGCGCGAGCTGAAGCCGTCGATGGACTACGGCACCTTGCAGGGCTGGGCCTACCGGCTGGTGCGGTTGTTCTGGTGGGAGGTGCTGCAGATCAATCCCGCCCAGGCAGATCTTCGGCTGGATCCGGCGACGGCAGCCGAGTGGCGGCAGCGGCTCGCGGTCACCACCGATGGCCAGCCGCGCCGCGAGATCCACTCGACGCTGTTCGCGGTCCGCGGCATGTATCGGGACCTGGCGGAGTGGTCACACGACGAACCGGCCAGGTGGGGGCCATGGGTCGCTCCCTGTCCGGTGTCGCGGCACGAATCCAAGAGCGCGTCGAAGGCGAAACGGCACCAGCAGTCCCGCACCCAGAATCGCACTCGGATGCTCGCGCCGTTGTTGCCGGCGCTGCTCGTCGAGGCGGCCCGGCGCAAGGACTGGTCCGCGCGCCTGCTGGCCGCCGCCGGGCACGCCAGCCATGGCGATCGATTCGCCGTCGCGGGTCGGTGTTCGAACTGCATCAGCCCCCGCCGCGCCGCTACGAGCGCGACCGGCCCTGCCTGCTGCGCGCCGCCTCATCACCGCCGCGCCCGACCTTCCACTAGTGCACCCGAACCGGCACGGCCTGATCGACATCACCGCGGCCGAAGCCGACGGGTTCTGGGCCTGGGCAGCCATCGAGACGCTGCGCCACACTGGCATCCGGATCGAGGAACTCCTCGAGCTGACCCAGCTCTCGCTGCGCCACTACACCTCGACCACGACCGGCACGCTGGTTCCTTTGCTGCACATTGTGCCCAGCAAGACCGATGCCGAGCGGTTGATACCGATGACGCCGGAACTGGTGACTGTGCTGGTCGCGGTCCAGCGCCGCGTCAGGGGCGGCAGCGATCACGTCCCGCTGTCGGTGCGTTACGACCCGGACGAGAAGCTCCACGGCGAACCGTTCCCGCACCTGTTCGCGCGCCGGGTAGGCACACGCCAGGAGGTGATCTCCGCTTCAGTGGTCCGGCGGCTCCTCAACGACGTCGCGCTGTCCGCGGACCTGCACGACGCCGGCCAGCCAATCAACTTCACGCCGCACGACTTCCGGCGCCTGTTCACAACCGAAATGGTGTCCACCGGGCTGCCGTGCACATCGCCGCCACGCTGCTCGGCCACCTGAATCTGGACACGACCCGCGGCTACACCGCGGTGTTCCCCGACGAGGTGATCGCCGCGCATCAGCACTTCATCGAGCGCCGACGCGCAACACGGCCGTTCGCCGAGCTGCGATCCGCGACTGGGGAGGAGTGGGCCGAGTTCGAGAACCATTTCCTGCTGCGCAAGGTCGCGCTCGGCGAGTGCCACCGCCCGTATGGCACCCCGTGCGTTCACGAGCACGCCTGCACCAGGTGCCGATTCCTGCGCGTCGACCCGGCCCAGCTGTCCCGGATCGAGGAAATGACCAGCAACGCCGAGGCACGCCTCGCCGAGGCCAAGGACCGAGCCTGGCTGGGTGAAGTTGCCGCGCTGGAGGAGTCTCTGCGTCACCTGCGCCTACGCCGCACCGAGGCCGCGCAGCCGCTCAGCGCTACCGGGGCCAGAGAGCGCGCAGAAGGTGTGAAGAGCTGACGCCGGCACGGTGGGTACGCGAGCTCGGCGCTCTGCCTGGCTGTTCAACTGGAGGGGGAGGGTTTCGACGTCGCCGGGCTCGAGGTCGGTGCGGTGACGGAGCAGCCGCAGTGGGTGGCAGTAGCGACCTGCCTGCAATGCCGCGTCCTTCCGCCCGTTCGGCAGGGCCGCCGGAGTCATGGCGATGTCGATGTCCGCGCTGGTGTCAGCCACGCGGGTCAGGTGGGTTGGATGGCGTCCATTGCCTGGTCGAGTAGATCGCCGAACGGCTGTGCCTGGTCGATGGTGAGCCAGGTGGTCCAGGCGGCGATGAGGCAGGAGAAGGCCGCACCGACGATGGCCGCGGTGCGCGGGTCGGCCGGATCGGGCCATCCGGTGCGGCTGCGCGCCTCGTCGAGCACGAGCTCCTGCATCCGCGAGACCCGTTCGAGGTAGCTGGCGTTGAGCGTCGGATGGTCCCGGACGATCTTCTCCATGGCGATCGTTGTGGCTCCCCGGGCTTCGCTCTCGAAGTATTCGGCGACCCGGCCGAAGACCTGCCGCAGCGACACCCAGATGGGTTCGTCGGCGGGGCGGGCGGCCAGGTCCTCGGCGAGTTGCTCCCCGAAGAACTCGTACTTGCCCATCACCAGTTCTTCCTTCGACGCGAAGTAGCGGAAGAACGTGCGCTTGGACATTCCGGCCGCCGCCGCCAGGTCGTCGATGGTGGTCTCGTCGTAACCCTTTTCGACGAACAGGCCCACGGCGAGCTGCGCCAGCTCGCCGCGTACGGCCCGGCGGGTGCGTTCCCGGACCGGTAGTGGATCGCGCTTCATGACGACAACAATACCACACAGACGCACACTTGACACTAAGTGCCATCTTCGGCGTATAGTGGCTATCGAGCCGATGAGTGACATGGGTGGCCTGCCCTCACCTCGGCCGAGAACCTCGAGAAGGAGCAACGTCATGCCCGCCACCAAGCGCCGCGCACTGATCCTCATCTCGTCCGGCCGCCAGTTGCCGCTGGTCGAGCCGGCCGAGGTCAAGTCGATCTCGACCGGGTTCTTCCTGGTCGAGATGGCTCAGGTACTCAAGGAGTTCGAGAACGACTACGAGTTCACCTTCGCCACCCCCGACGGCAACGCCCCGCAACTCGACATCAACGGCATGGCTCTGTCCGTGCAGTCCATCGAGAAGACCGGCGCCAAGACCCTCCCCATGCGCATGGAGCAGCGCCGCCGCTCGTTCGAGGTCAGCAGCTTCCGGCGGCGCCACCCCGAGTTGGTCGCCCGCCGCGAGCAGGAAGTCCGGCTGCTGGAGCGGCACATCGGCCGGATCCCGGTCTCCGAACTACTGCCCAACAGCGAGCCGGAGCTCGCCGAGTACCGCCCCGAACTGATCCGCCGCCTCGACAAGCTGCCCGAGGGCACCTTCCACTCGCTGCAGGAACTCGTCCTGCGCCACCGCGACCCGGCCGACCCGTTCACCTTCGCCGACTTCGACTTCATCCACGCCCCCGGCGGTCACGCCCCGATGGTCGACTTCCGCGACGACCCGTGGCTCGGCGAAACCCTCCACGTGGCCCGGGAGAACGGCGTCACCATCTCGCTGATCTGCCACGCCCCCATCGCGGTGACCTCCACCCGGCAGCGCATCGACGCGCAGGGCGCCGCCTACTCCGTGAAGGACAACCCGTTCCTCGCCGCCACCATCTCGACCGTCCCCACGATCGGCGAGCGGTTCGCGCTGCGGTTCCTCTACCCGCGCGTCCCGGGCAAGAGGACCCGACTGCCCTACTTCGTCGACGTGGCCATCAAGGAGGCCGGCTTCACCGTCGCGTCCTCCCTCAACATCTCCGCCCCGCAACTGGCCTACGAGCCCTCCGTACGGTTGCTCACCGGCAACGGCCCGCAGGCCATCGACCAGCAGGCCGCCAAGCTGCGCAGCATCCTCACCAGCACCCCAGCCGCCCAGCGCGCCAGCAGCAAGCAGCTGATCAAGTAACCGTGACCATCCACCCTGCCGGCCACACAACGGTGGTCGGCCGAGGAGACGGATCAGTGGCGGGCCCATACGGCCCGCCAGATCACCGGGGCGAGCTTCCCGCAGGAGATTCAGGCCCCTGAGTCGAGAGCCCGTTTCCCTGTGACATCAGCGCAAGGCCGCTGACCGTGGAGCTGCGGGCCGCTACCGCCGCCCATCTCCACAACGAACTCAACATTCTCGGGATCGCCATCCCGCTTGCGGATGGCCGTCCATACCCACAGAAGGTCTACTTCATGAGCAAGGTCTGGTTCATCACCGGTTCGTCGCGCGGTTTCGGCCGCGAATTCGCCCTCGCCGCCCTGAAGCGCGGCGACCAGGTCGCGGCAACCGCCCGGGACACCAAAACGCTGACCGACCTGGTCGAACGGTTCGGTGACGCGGTGCTGCCGCTGCGACTGGACGTCACCGACCGAGCGCAGGTGTTCGAGGCGGTCGCGGCGGCCAAGGAGCGGTTCGGCCGACTGGACGTAGTGGTCAACAACGCCGGTTACTCCCTGATCGGCGCCGTGGAGGAACTCGGCGAGCAGGAACTGCGCGACCAACTGGAGACCAACGTGTTCGGCGTCTTCCACGTCACCCAGGCGGTACTGCCCGTCCTGCGTGCGCAGGGCAACGGCCACATCGTCCAGATCTCCTCGGCCATGGGGGTGGCCACCTTCGGCGGCACGGGCGGCTACAGCGCCTCCAAGTGGGCGCTCGAAGGCATGAGCGAGGCACTCTCCCAGGAAGTCGCTGCCTTCGGCATCAAGGTCACGACGATCGAACCCGGCGCCTTCGCCACCGACTTCGCGAGCTCGTCGGTCTTCACCGCCCACCGCCAGGACACCTACGGCCCCCTGCACGCGTCACTGAACGAGATGGGCGCCTCCGCCCAGATGCCCGGCCCCGAGGGAGTCGGCGGAGCGATCCTCCAGCTTGTCGACGCCGAGGAGCCGCCGCTGCGCGTGTTCTTCGGCGAGCAGCCCACCCAGTGGATACCCGCGGTGTACCAACAGCGCCTGAAGACCTGGGCCGAGTGGGCGCACGTGTCCAAAGCCGCGGAAGGCAACTAGCAAACGCCCGGCCCTCGGGCCATGACACGTCGGGCCGACGGCCCGCCAATGACCGTGGAGCTGCGGCCGCTACCGCCGCCCACCTACACAACGAACTCAAAACAATCCGGACAGCCCTCCCGCTCGCGGGTGGCCGTCCATACCAACAGGAGATTCACATCATGAGCAAAGTTTGGTTCATCACCGGCGCGTCGAAAGGCTTTGGCCGCGAGTTCGCCCTCGCCGCCCTCGAGCGTGGCGACAAGGTCGCAGCGACCGCCCGCAACACGGACACTCTGAGTGATCTGGTCGAGCAGTACGGCGACGCCGTCCTCCCGGTCAAGCTCGACGTCACCAACCGCGACCAGGTGTTCGCTGCGGTGAAGTCCGCGCACGAGACGTTCGGGCGGATCGACGTCGTCATCAACAACGCGGGCTACGGGCTCTTCGGAACGGTCGAGGAGATCACCGAGCAGCAGCTGCGCGACCAGCTCGAGACGAACCTGTTCGGCGTTTTCGATGTCACGCAGGCGGTCCTCCCAATCCTCCGCGAGGAGCGCGCGGGCCACATCATCCAGATCTCGACCATGGGCGGCATCGTCGCGTTCCCGACCCTCGGTGCCTACCATGCGTCGAAGTGGGCACTGGAAGGGATGACGGACGCACTCGCTCAGGAAGTCGCCGGCTTCGGCATCAAGGTCACCCTGGTCGAACCCGGCGGCTTCGCCACCGACTGGTCCGGTGCCTCCGCCATCGTCGCCGACGCGCATCCCGCGTACGCGGCTCTGCACGAGAACATGGCCGCGCGGCGGGCGCAGGTCGTACTCCCGGAGCCGGTCGGCTTCAAGTCCGCGATCCTCACGCTCGTCGACGCCGAGGAGCCGCCGCTGCGCGTGTTCTTCGGGGAGGGGCCGACTCAGATGGCACCGCAGGTCTACCAGCAGCGCCTGGCCGAGTGGGCCGAGTGGGCGCACGTGTCCAAGGCCGCAGAAGGCAAGTAGAAAACGCCCGGCCCGCAGGCCATGACACGCCCACACCACGGCGTGCACCCGCACCGCCGGCACCTGAGGGAGCCCCGGACGGCACCTTCGCCCGGGCTCCCTCACCCGCAGGCAGCAGATCCTTCTCCAGCGAAATTCGACGTCACCTGCTTCCGTGAGCGCCATGCCGCCCCCGCAACCCGCCGTCCATCGCTACGCCGTCGGAAAGCTGGTGGCGTGTGGCGGCCCGACGCTGCGAGCCTCTGTATCAGGACGTACACGGATGAAGCGCAGATCGCCACCTTTGATCATCGCTTCGGCAGCCCCCTCATGCTGCGTCCCCGACGGCCTGCACGCCTAGCTCGCCTCCGCTGCCAGCGCCGGCTGAGATCCCACGCGCTACATGACCGGACGCAACTTCAAGCCTAAAGCCGTCGCCCCCGAGACGGATCCGCCGGTGCACCCAGCTTGACAGGTTCAGTAAAGGTAGCCGTCCCACTTCACCTCGTAGCGTGAACCGCCCGGAAAGCGCGTGCGGGCCGGGGATCTGGTCGATCGACCGGGCCAGGGCCACGTCGATCGGGCCGGCCAGATCGGCCGGGATTCGTGTCTCGGTCGGTTCAGTCCTGCGCCTGGCCGGGGTCATTGCCGCTCCTGTTCCGTGATCGGCGGAATGGCGGCCACACGATGATCTTCACCTGCCGGATCGTCAGCCAAGGGCCGCGGTGCGGGCAGAACCGGTGGTGCTCGGGGACGTTCGCCCCGTCGCAGTTCCCGCACCGCCAGACCCGGGCCATGGCACCAGCATGCGCCTGGATCTCAGCTCATGTCGCCGTACGGCGACCGGTTCGGCGGCAACAGGCTGATGTCCTCGGACTGCGCCTTGGACCGGATCGCGGCCTCAGATCGACCGAGCTTCATGCTCATGACCCCGACGGGCGTGTTCGCCCCGGCCAGGTCGCGCAGCTCCTTGACCTGGTCGTCGGCCCATTCCTGGCCGCTGTCCGAACTCCGGTCAGCCATGGGTCCTGCTCCTCCTCCGGAAGTGGGTGGTTGCCTCCAGCCCCTGTACCCACCGTCACACACCGAACCACTCCTGGCCAGCTGTGTATCCGGCCCGGTCGTGGCAGTCTGGGAGCCATGTGTGGTCGCTATGCGTCAACAGCCCGCCGGGCCGATCTGCTCGAACAGTTCCAGGTCGACGACGACAACGCCGACGAACTGAAGGACCCGGACTACAACGTGGCCCCCACCAAGACGGCGCCCGTCGTGATCGCCCGGCCGCCGGGCGACGGCCCCAAGGACGCCGACGCGGTCCGCCAGCTGCGGCTGTTCAAGTGGGGACTTTTACCGAACCTGCGGGCGTGTAGCGAGGACAACCGTAGGCGTGTCCACGCAAACCCTTAGGGGCGACCGAATCTGAGGAGGTTTGGCCCTCGATCTGAGGTGATGAACCCGATGTGTGGCGCAGCCACCGCGCCGACCATGAAGGGAAACGGCGATCCCGCCGCATCGACCTCATGGAGAAGTCATGAACCGCAGGAACTCAGCCATCGCAATATCCGCACTCGCGTTGGGCGCAGCCGCGTTCACTGCGACCGGAGCATCGGCACAACAACCGCCAGAGCCGAGGTCTGGGGAAAGTCCCGCCGCCCCGGTGTCGGTTGTCCAGCAGGTGCCGGTCGACGACGCAGGCGTCGAGGCCCTCCAGGCCGGTGCATCCGCGCTCGCTGGTGTGGGCCTCGCCCTCGGTGGGTCGTGGCTGTACCGACGTCGCCACGTGCCTGCCATCTAGGCGGATCGCCGTACCTGCGCACCCCTGCAGGTACGGCGGCGGCCCCGCTCGCATTGATCTCGCCGGTCCGCCTACAAAGCCGGGATAGTTCATTCCGAGCTGACTATGGGCGGGCCGAGTCTGAGCGCGAGCGCGGATACATCTCGACGCGACGATGTTCCGGTCTTGCGCAGCAAGTTCGACACATGGACGCTGAGTGTCTTCTTGCTGATGAACAGGGCGTCGGCGATCTCTGAATATGTTCTTCCCGCGACGAGGTGGGAGAGGACCTCCAGTTCTCGCTGCGTCAGCGCATGGAAGGGCTCCGGCAGCGTGTCGCGTCGCGGGGGCGTCACCGGTTCCTGGAGTGGGATCTTGCCGATGGCTGCCAGCGCGGCCGCATGCCGCTGCAGTGGGTGGGCCTCGGAGCTTGTGGCGAACTGATGCACCGCCCGGAGCGGTGCCGCGGCGGCGGAAGGATCCGTTCCCTCGTCCAGCAGGGCCTGCGCATGTCGCCAGGACGCGATCATTTGCTCCCATTGCAGGCCTGCGGCTTCGCACGAAGCGACCGCCTTCTCCCAGGTCAAGGATGTAATCGTCTCGCCGCGGCACCGGCTCGTCTCCGCGTTGAAGAGCGCCTCCATCGCCGGTTGAACAAGGTCCTCGGCGACCAGCACCTCGAACGGTCGCTGAGGAAGGTCTTTGCGTAATGCGATCAGGGCGTCGAGGTTGGATCTCGCCGTGCTCACTCGGTCACCGTCGCGTCGGTCTCGGGCGTCCTGCGCCATGTCGGCTGCAGCACGCGCCCCCCACAGGAGCATCTCGTCGGCAACACGCGGATCGACGGAATGGACCGCAAGCGTTCGCATGAGCATGTCGAGAGCTCGGTCGGGATGGCCCGCTGCCAGGAGACACTCAGCCAGGATCGGCGGCGCCATTAAGCCTGGCCGCTCATCGAGGTCCGGTATCGCTTCTCTCGCCCGCTCTAGGTGCAGACGGGCCACCTCTAGGTCTCCTCGCCTAGTGGATAGCAACGCGGCCACGAGCCGTACGTCAGCTGTACATTCCGGCCCCTCGGCCAAGGCGAGGCCTTGGCGGATGACGCGGCCAGCCTCCGCGAGGCGCCCGAACATGAGGAGCTGGCACGCCAGGACACGCGTCAGACCAGAGACCACGTTCAACGCACCTGCGTCGAGGGTGTCGCTGAGCCCTTCGGCCATGATGCCGGTCGAGTCGGCCACGCGGCCGCGCGCATCGAGGTAGTCCGACCGGACCATACGAGCTTGGTTGAGCAAGGCAGGGTCATGCGTCAGCCGGGCGAAACGCAAGCACTCCGCTGAGTCGCGATCGGAGCGATCCTCCCGGATGAACGCCAAGGCCCGCGCTCTGTAAGCGTGTGTCAGTGCTTCGTTGGACCAGGCCCGATGCGCTGCCTGGACAGCTTGCTCGGCGTACCGTCGCGCCGCCTCGGGGGCGTTCATAAACGTGTGAGACTCGCTCAGAGCGGCCAGCGCCTCGGCATACTCCCTGCTGTCAGGAAACGCCCGGGCCAGTTCGACAGCACGCTCGATCTCATTGATCGGTTCGCCGGTGGCTCGGCCGGTGGACCAGGCGCTAGAAGCCCAGTGCCTCATGACCCGGCTCGCTCGCAGTGGGTCGGCTCGTTCATCGACCAGATCATGCGCCCGATTCCAGGCAGTGAAGATCGACTCGTCGTCGCCCGCCAGCCTGTGCGCATCAGCGAGGCGCTCCAACAGGTCCAGTTCCTGGTCCACGCTCTGAGCGTCGCCACGATGGACGGTAGGCCAGAGGCGCGCCGCCCGGCTCAGATGAAGCGCCTCCTCGCGAAGCGCCCTGAGATCTCGCGCGAGGCCGGCTGCGCGTAGCGACACCTCGAGGCAAGACCCCAGGGCGCCTGCACCCTGGTAGTGCTGGGCCAGGTCGCCCTGCCGGCGGAGTTCGTCGATGCCTGTGCGGCACCGGGACTCGAGCGCCTTCGCCCATGCGGCATGGATTGGACCTGCCTCGCCGGGGACCAAGGTTCCGCACAGTACGTCGGCCAGCAGCGGATGCCGGAACCAGCACGTCTCGGCGTCCACTGCTACGCAGATACCGGCGTTCGTCGCCTCGACCAGCGCATCGACCACGGCCTCGGCGCCGATGCCGCGCGCCGCGGCGACCTCGGTCAGGTCGTCGTCGACCAGCGCAGGCCGCCCGCCGACCGCCAGCATCCGCATGACCTCACGCGCCGGCGCCGACAGCCGGTGCCACGCCCCGAGCAACGCTCCCGTCAACTCTGTGGGCAGACCAGCAGGAAGGCCGTCGTCTGCGAGCGCGACTCCGCCGACGAGCAGTTCGCTGAGGTAAGGATTGCCGTCGGAACGTCGTGTCACGTCGGCTACCAGGCGCGGATGTGGTCGCCCGCCCAGCAGCGCGGCGAGCTGGTCCTCGGTCTCATCCCGGCTCAGTCTGTTCAGCCGTACAGATGAAACCGACGGCAGCCGGGTCAGGTCGGCCAGCCAGCTGTGCAGCGGATGCCCCGCGGCGAGCTCCTCGTCCCGGTATGTCATCAACATTGCCAGGCGCTGGGTTCTGAAGCCCGCAACAAGATAGGTGATCGCATCACGCGAGGCCGGATCCGCCCACTGCACATCATCCACGACCAGCACCGTCGGCCGCCGGGACGCGATCGCCATCACCAGCCCATCGACCACAGGCAGCAGCCGAACCGCCCCCAGTGAGGCCTGCCCGCCCAACGAAGGCAACAACTCAGCAGCGGCCGGAACAGCGGCCAACACCCCGGACACCTCCGAAGGCGGGGCAGACTCGATCCAGCCCTCCAAGGCGTTGATCAGCGGCAGGTATGGCGCGTCGACTGATCCGAAATGGACGCACTGCCCCCATAGCACGACGATCCCACGCCCGCCGGCATCGTCGCAGATCCGCCTGACCAGGCAGGTCTTGCCCACGCCGGCCTCACCGTGCACGAACACCGCACACGGCCGGCCTTCAGCCGCCCCCTGAATCGCTGCACCGAGGATCCGCAGTTCCTCGACCCGCCCCGCAACGAGGGGTGGCCGCGAGACTGCAGGCTCACCCACGCCACTCAGTCTGCGCCGCACGGGCCGAATTGTCTCCATCGACCTGCCCAGGCCGACCAGACGCACGCCGCGAACGACTGATCCGACCGGCGAAGCGAACTCGTTCTAGACCACAACCAGACCGGGGTGCAGGTGATGCGCTTTCGGAGCACGCGTGCCGCCCGAGCCCGCCCCGATCAAGTTCCGAGCGCCGAACATGCTCGCTGGTCACGGGCCGTTGACGGCTGCCTCCGTCCAGACCCGCTGTTAGCAACGCCGTCAGCAAACGACCCGCGGACCCACCGCCAATGCAGGAGCGGCAGATGGCCGCCCATCCAATCCGCGTAGGGCGCCTGAGGTTCATGGGCCAGCGCGCCAATCGACCCGTCAATAGGCCAGCGGATGACCTGGGCGGATACTGGCGGGATGCAGCACCCTAGTCACGAAGAGGTCGCCGCATTCCTCGCCCAGCATTCCGGCGGCACTGCCAGCGACCTGGAGCCACTCACGGGCGGCGCCTGGTCGTCGGCATGGGCCTACCGAGCGGGCGGCGAGGAATTGGTTGTCCGATTCGGTCGTGAACGTTCCTGGTACGAAGCCGACCGCATGGCTCTGGCCTTCAGCGGACCGGATCTACCGGTACCGCAGGTCAGGGAGGTGGGGACCACGCTGACCGGACAGGCCTACGCCATCTCGGTCCGTCATCACGGGCGGTTCCTGGAGGACAGTCGAGTCGAGCGCGCCGATGCCGTCGCCCCGGCCCTCACCCGCCTGCTCCTCGCGCTCTACCGGGCACCCGCATCCCCCGGTGCACCGGTGATGTGGCACCCGGCAGGCGCGCCGGCACCCAGTTGGCGAGAACTTGTCCTCAGCAGGCTGGCGGACGGACGGAGGGCCGCCCTGGACGGCGACCCGAAGCTCGCGGCCCTGGCCAGGGCGGTCTGCGACCGGGTGAGGACGCTGGTCGCGGCCTGCCCCGAGCGCCGCGATCTCATACACGGCGATCTCCTGCACGGCAACGTGCTGGTGAGTCCAGACTGTTGCCGGGTTCAAGCGGTGCTTTCCTGGAAAAATTCGCTACGCGGTGACTTCCTCTACGACGCCGCCTGGTGCAGTGTCTGGGGGCCGGTGTTCTACCCGGGGATCGCCGCCATCGACCCGCTGTCGGGACTGCTCCAGGACCCAAGCCTACGAGCCGACCAGAGCGCCCTCATCGACGCCGCCGTACGCCACCACTGCTACGAGCTGCAGATCGGCTTCACCCACCTGGGGTGGAGCATATTGACCTGGAACCAGGAACACCTCACCGCCACCGCCGGCCTCCTCGCCGAGATCCTCGAACGCGGTCCCTTGCCCACGACCGGCACCTGAGTAGCCAACCGCACTACATCGGACGTGAAGATCCGAACCAGGGTGGGGCCAACGAGGCGGCCGACGCTTCGCCACCATTCAGCCCTAAGACCGGCTGAGAGCCGTGGGCCTCCGGACGGGCCCCAGTGCGGTCATGCGGCCACCACACTCCCCGTCATCCTCCAGACCAGCCAGATTGTCGGCCGCCACGAAGCGGGTCCAGGGGCGCGCTTGCTCGATCGCGCCAGCGACGCCGTAGGCGCCCTGGACGCGCGCCGCGAAGGCCGGAGACTGGCATATGAGGAGTGCGGGTCGTCACCGTACCTGCGAACCGAGCCATCGAGTCTTGACGATGCTCGGCTTGTCCGCCCGGCGAACCTGAGGACGGCGCCCCCGCCTGGCTCGACCACGTCCACGATGACGTCCGCCGCCCGCAAGGGCGGTAACCGGGCGGTACGCCGTCTCAGCGGCTCCTTGATCATCGAGAGCTCGACGCGGCAATCTCGGGGACTCCAGTGGGTAGCCGCTTGGCTGGGTCGTTGCGACAGCGCCGGTCATGACATGGTTCGTGACATGAAATCGCGTCAAACACAGGTGTCGAAGTGGCCTAGAGGGCTCAGTCCCAGAGTTCCGCCGCCTGAAGTGCAGTACTGATGGCGATAGCGTGGCTCTTCTAATCCGTCAGTCAGCCAACGCTCGAGATCTACGCATCAGAAACCCGCGTTCCGCGCTTGATCGACCGGCCCGCGTCGACGCATGTCCCGGTTCAGCAGACAGCGCATCGTGCTCACGGGTGAAGCACGTCGACGGGCACAGGTCCTGGCCGCCAACTCGACTCACGGCCACTTCTTGGCTTGCTGAGCAAGGAGTTCGCAGATGCGCTGCGTGTACTCGTCGCGGTCAGCTCGTGCCTCGGCAGCCCGCTCGGTTGCGAAGCAGCCCAGGCAAAGGCCGCCGGCGATCGCGGGGCCGTCGTTGTTCACGCGTCGGTTCGCGACCTCCTTGTTGCGTCGCGCAGCCTCGAGTACATGCTGGTCCTCGGCAAGGCGGTGATCCTCCGCGCGCCGCTCGTCGTACGGCACCTCGTTACCGAAAGTGGGCGGGAAGCCAGGCACCGTGATTCGTCAGGAGACGGTCCTTCCGATCTGGACCGACATCAGATCCGTCAGTACGGCGTGGACGAGTCTGGGCAAGGCGGCAGCGACCACTGGCGACAAGTCGGTGCCGAAGGAGACATCGGCGGCCTCGACCGCGTAGACGACGAGTCGTTGTGGCAGACGGTCCAGCGCCGCCGCGAGCCGCAGCGCGTCGGGGATACCGAGGCTGTGCGAACCAGCCGAGTGTGCGTGCGCCTCTTCGGCGACCGGTTCGCCGTTACCGGCGAACAGCTCGTGGTGAAGGGCCACATCGGTGCGATGGATCTCACCGGGTGTCGACGGCTCGCACAGTACGGCGTCGACAACGATCGCGAGGTGCACGCCGGACCAGTCGTCGATCAGTCTCGCGGGTTCGCCGTCGGACACGATCAGCTTCGCGCCGGGCAGCCAACGGTCTTCGAGAGCGGCGATGAGGGCGGGCCCGATACCGTCGTCGCGGCGGTACTCGTTGCCGACACCGATCACCGCGGCCTGCGTCATCGCCGGTCCATGACGAGATCGAGGAAATGCGTCGAGCAGGAGATGCACGGGTCGTAGTTGCGGATCGTCCGCTCGCACAAGCGCGTCAGCGGCTCGTCGTCGAGGTCGAGGTTAGCCGCGACAACCCGCCGGAGGTCGTCCTCGATCGCGGCCTGGTTCTGCGACGTCGGCGGCACGATCGTCGCCGACCGGACCAAGCCGTCAGCCCCGATCCCGTACCGGTGGTACAACAGACCTCGCGGCGTCTCGCTGACGCCGTGCCCGATCCCGTCACGCGGCTGGACAGCGACGTACGGCGGTTCCGGCGGCTGGTAGGCGTCGATCAATCGTAGGGCCTCCTCGACCGCGTACGCGGCCTCGATCGCTCGGACCACGATGCTGCGGAACGGGTTGCGGCACTCACTTCCGAGCCCCGCATCGGCGGCGAGTCCGCGGGCCAGCGGTGACAGCTGCTCGTGGTTCAGGGTGTAGCGGGCCAGCGGTCCGGTGAGGTACCGGCCTCCGTCGAGGTGGGCGTGCAGAGCGGTCGAGTGCGGCACCTGCTCCTCGACCACATGGTTGCTGAAGGCATCGACCTCGAAGGACGAACCATCGCCGCGGCGCAGCGTCGTACCACCTTCGATGGCGTAGCGGACCGGGTCATGGACGGCCAGCAGTTCGTGGTCGAGCTCCAGATCCGGGAAGTCGAGTCCGGCAACCCACTGCACCGTCGCGATCGCGGCGTCGAGTGCCGGACGGAGCTGGGCCGCCAGTTCGTCGAGCTGAGCGCGGCTCGGCGCGGAGTAGAAGCCGCCGATGCGAACGTTGATCGGGTGGATCGCCCGGCCGCCGACCAGGTCAAAGATCGCGTTGCCGGCCTTCTTCAGCATCAGGCCGCGCTCGACGATCTCGCGGTGGTCGGTGGCCAGCGCGATCGCGTCCGGGTAGCCGAGGAAATCCGGCGCGTGCAGCAGGTAGATGTGCAGCGCATGGCTGGAGATCCACTCGCCGCAGTACAGCAACCGCCGGAGCTCGCGGATCGCGCCGCCGACCCGCACCCCGCAGGCATCCTCGATCGCGGTGCACGCACTCGTCTGGTAGGCGACCGGGCAGATCCCGCAGATCCGCGCGGTGATGTCCGGCGGCTCGGTGTAGCTCCGGCCGCGCAGCAACGCCTCGAAGAACCGCGGCGGCTCGTAGATCTGCAGGTCCGCGCGCTCCACGTCGCCGTTCCTGACGATGACGTGAAGCGCGCCCTCCCCCTCTACCCTGGCCAGCGAACTGACCTTCAGCTGCCTCGCACGGTGACTCATGACGACCAGCCTCCGGCTGCGGCGTTGAAGGTAAGGAAGACCCGATCGACGTCGTCCTCGCTCATCCCTGCCGCCCGCAACCGCGGAACCAGGGCCGCCACGTTGGGCTTCGTCATCGGGCCGAAGCAGCCGAAACAGCCACGCCGGTACGCCGGGCACAGCGCCCCGCATCCGGCGTGCGTGACCGGTCCGAGACACGGCGTACCCTCGGCGACCATGACGCAGGTCAGACCGCGGCGTTTGCACTCGGTGCACACCGAGGTGTCCGGCAGGTTCGGTTTCCGGCCGGCCAGGAAGGCGGTCAGCACCTCCAGCAGCTGCCGGCGGTCGATCGGGCACCCGCGCAGCTCGAAGTCGACCGGGACATGGTCGGCGATCGCCGTCGACGTGGCCAGGGTCTCGATGTAGTCCGGCCGGGCGTACACCACCGACGCGAACTCGGCGACATCACCGAAGTTGCGCAACGCCTGGATCCCACCCGCCGTGGCGCAGGCGCCGATCGCCACCAGCACCCTCGACTCGGCACGGATCCGGCGAATTCGCTCGGCGTCGGCGGGCGTGGTGATCGAACCCTCGACCAGCGCCACGTCGTACGGTCCCGGCCGGACCGCGCTCGACGCCTCCAGGAAGTGCGCGATCCGCACCCGCCCGGCCAGCGCGAGCAGCTCGTCCTCGCAGTCCAGGACGGTGAGCTGGCAGCCGTCACACGAGGCGAGCTTGAAAATCGCGAGCGTCGGAATGTCCATCGTGCCGAGAGCACACCAGATCGACGCTGCATGTCGCCAGAGACCGACGACCGCCTCTGCCGGGACCTTCGACCCTGGGCCGGTACGACAGGCATCGGCACAATCGCGCTATGGACCAGGCGATGATCGACGGCCTCGACGAGCTGGTCGGGACGCTACGCACTGACGGGTACCAGGTGATCGGACCGACGGTATCCGGTGCCGCGATCGTGCTGGCCGAGCTGAGGAGCGCCGCACAGCTGCCCGCCGGCTGGGGTGTCGAGACCGGCCCGGGCCAGTACCGGCTGCGGCGCCGAGAGGACGACGTGATGTTCGCTCACTCGGCCGGACCGCAATCCTGGAAGGCGTTCCTGCATCCGTCCCGCCGCAAGCTCTGGTCCACGACAGCGGACGGCACGTTCCGGGCGCCCGACGAAGAGACACCGCGGTACGCGCTACTCGGCGTACGGGGGTGCGACCTGGCGGCGATCACGAAGCTCCGCGATGTGCTCACCGGCGGCAGCCATCCGGACAAGCATTTCCAGGCCCGGCACCAGTCGCTGCTGGTCGTGGCGGTGAACTGCACTGAACCGGGCGAGGTGTGTTTCTGTGCGTCGATGGGCACCGGTCCCGCGGCCGGGCCGGGGGCGGATCTGACCCTCACCGAGATGACTCCGACCGACGGCCACCGGTTCCTGGTCGAGGCGGGCACCGACGCCGGTCGCGACCTGCTCGCCCGGATCGGCCACGACGACGCGACCGCGGACGAGACCGGCAGCGCGCGCACTGCGGTCGAGCAAGCCGCACACCGCATGGGTCGTGCCATGCCTGAGGTGGATCTGCGGTCCTTGCTGGCCGGGAACCGCGACTCGTCCCACTGGGAGGACGTCGCCGAACGATGCCTCACCTGTGGCAACTGCACGATGGTCTGTCCGACCTGCTTCTGCACGACCACCGAGGACGTCACCGATCTGACCGGCGATCACGCCGAACGCTGGCAGCACTGGTCGTCGTGTTTCGAGCTCGACTTCTCCCACGTACACGGCGGCGACGTTCGCAGCTCCGGCGAGAGCCGCTATCGGCAGTGGCTCACCCACAAGCTCAGCACCTGGTACGACCAGTTCGGCGGCTCCGGCTGTGTCGGCTGCGGGCGATGCATCGCCTGGTGCCCGGTAGGAATCGATTTGACCGAAGAGGTCGCCCAGCTCGCGTCGGACGCCGAGGCCACTCATGCCTAGCGCCGGCCTCCTCGACAGTCTGGCCGCCGACGAACGGGACGCGCTGCTCCGCATCTCCCGCGAGGAGTTCTACGACGACGGTGCGCGGCTGTTCGACGAGGGTGGCCGGGCCGGCTGTTGCTGGCTGATTCGGCACGGCCGGGTGGCGCTCGACACCGCCGTACCCGGCCGCGGGCAGGTCGTCGTGGAAACCCTGGGTTCTGGTGACCTCCTCGGCTGGTCCTGGCTGATCCCGCCGTACCGCTGGCATTTCGGTGCCCGCGCCGTCGGCGCGGTCGAGGCAACGGCGTTCGACGCGGAGCAGCTGAGGGTGCTTGCGGACCAGGATCCTCGGCTCGGGTACGCGCTGACGCGAGAGCTCTTGACCGTCGTACTCGACCGGCTGCAGTCCACCCGGGCACGGTTGCTCGACCTGTACGGCCAGGGCGATCGTGACTGAGCCGATGCTGCCCGTCGGGTACCGAGTGATCGGCCAGACGGTCGAGACCCACGACTCGGCCACACTACGGCTGGAGCCGGTCGACCGGCCGCTGGCCCGATTCCGGCCGGGGCAGTTCGCCATGCTCTACGCGTACGGCGTCGGCGAGGTGCCGATCTCGATCAGTGGCATCGGTGACGACGGAACGCTGCTCCACACCATCCGGTCGGTCGGGGCCGTCAGCCAGGCGCTGTACGACGCGCAGCCCGGAACCGTGGTCGGCGTCCGTGGCCCGTTCGGTACGGTCTGGGCTCCTGAAGGTGCCGTTGGCAATGACCTGATCGTGGTGGCCGGCGGCGTCGGCCTCGCACCACTGCGTCCGGTGGTGCTGGCCGCGCTGGCTGGGCGATCGGCGTACCGCAGGGTCGTGGTCGTGGCCGGCGCGCGGACTCCGGACGAGTTCCTCTTCCGCGCCGAGCTGGATACTTGGGCAGCTCGCGACGACGTCGAGGTCGAGCTCACCGTCGACCAGCCGGCGGTCGGCTGGGACGGTGCGGTCGGCTTCGTCACCGAGCCGCTCGCCCGGCTGCGACTCGATCCGGAGCGAACCGTCGCGTTCCTCTGCGGCCCGGAGCCGATGATGCGCTTCAGCGCACGCGTCCTGCTCCGAAGTCAGATTCCGGCCGAGCGGATCCGGGTGTCGCTCGAGCGTTCGATGAAGTGCGGGATCGCCTTGTGCGGGCACTGCCAGCTCGGGCCGCTGCTGCTCTGTCGTGACGGCCCAGTGGTGAGCTACGCCGTCGCCGAGCCATTGCTGGCAGTACCGGAGCTGTGATCCGTCCATCGAATCCCATGTACGCGCGCGCCCCTTGTCGGAGGTGACAACCATGGCGACGATCAAAGGCTGGGCAGCGTGTGGCGCCCCCGCGATTTCGTCGACGATCGCGACCGCGGCGTCCTCATAGCTCAGCACCGCGTTGCCGTCGGCGTCCGCACCCAGACGACCAACTTCGTCAAGTTCTTCCTCCGCGAGACCGGCCGCACCCCGCTCGCCTTCCGCAATGACAGCATCGGATCACAGACGTTCAGCGCGGAAGGCCCTGCCGGCCTGGCTGGGTTCGTTCGTGCCTCGAACGGCGGGCTGCCGGCAGGAGCTGGGGTGGACGTCCTGCCTCAGGTGGCGACCTGCGGGCGCTGAAAGGCCTGGTGAACGCGTGTCCATCGGCCGTGTCGCGCATGTGGGGACGGCAGAACGCTGGGGTTGGATGGAAGGAGAGCTCATGACTGTGCAGCATCCATTGCCCAGGGTGGTCGCGTTGGCTGCGGTTTGCCGGTGCGTCGCGTCCACGATGCGGCTGCTGGTGCAACGGCGCGTGCATCAGCCGCGCGAGTATGTCGACAGGTGGCTTCGGTTCGCCGATGGGACGCAGGGCCGGGTGTACCGGGAGACCGTGGTCGATCGGCGCGCGCCGGCCGATCCGTGCGTACTGGTGGTCGCGTTCCGGCTGCGTGGTGTACGTGGCCGGGGACATGCCGTGTTCCGGTTGGAGTCCTGGTTCAACACTCCGCTGTTCGTCGGCTTCCCCGGCTTCGTCTCCAAGCTGTGGTTGGCCCATGACGACGTCGGCACCTACCGAGGTCTCTACGAGTGGGACGGCGCCGAGTCGGCCGAGGCGTACGCACGCGCACTCTGGCGAGTGCTTGAGCTCGTAAGCGTGAAAGGCTCGATCCACTACCAGGTGGTGGCCGCTATGCGACGCGACGAACTGCTTGGCGATCCGCACCTGCTCGACTCCGTTCAGCCGGCGAACCAGGAGGCATGGTGGCGCATGGTCGGCGCGAACTGAGCGAGCCCGTCGATGTCCTCGTGGTCGGCGCGGGACCGGCCGGACTGGCGGCGGCTCTCCAGTCTCACGCTCACGGTGCGACCGTCCGGGTCGTGGAACGACGCCCCGAGGCCTTCCGCCCCTCGCGGGCAATGATCATGCACCCGCGGACGTTGGAGTGCCTTCGACCTCTCGGGGTGACCGGAGAGCTGCTCGACCGAGGCGACGCGTCGCCGAGCGCCGAGCTGCATCTGGGGAGAAGCCGGGTTTCTGTCTCGCTGGCCGAGTTCCTCCTGCCCGACACCGCGTTTCCACACCTGACGCTGGTGAGCCAAATGGACGTAGAGACTGTCCTCGCGCGGGCCCTGACCCGGCGCGGCGTCCGCATCGAGCGCGGTGTGGAACTGATGGACATCGCACCGGACGCCAACCGCGTCCGCGCCACACTCCGGTCGGAAGACGGAATCACGCAGACATCGTGCCGGTTCGTCGCCGGCTGCGACGGTCCGCGGAGCACAGTGCGCACGCTCGCCGGAATCGGCTGGCGGGGCGCGGCGTACAACGAAGAGGTCGTGCTGGCCGACGTGGAACTGGATGGCGATCTGGGCCCTGGGGTTGTGCACGTCGCGGCCGGGCACGGCGGCCTGCTCTTCCTCTTCGCGCTCGGGGAAGGCGCGCGATGGCGACTGCTCGCGACCCGACCGGCTCAGGGGTCCGCCGTCGAGGGATTCGGGCCGCCGGTGCCCGCCGCGGAGCTCCAGCAGTTGCTCGACGAGTCTGCGCAGGACATCGCGATCGACCACGTCCACTGGTCGGCCCGGATCCGCGTGCAGCATCGGCTGGCCGCGGTGTACCGGGATCGCCGGCTCTTCCTCGCCGGTGATGCGGCCCACACTCACTCCCCGGCCGGCGCGCAGGGCATGAACCTCGGGATCCAGGACGCGATCAACCTGGGTTGGAAGCTGGCGTACGCCGGAGACAGTGAGCGGACCGAACTGCTCGACTCCTACGATCAGGAGCGCCGGCCGGTCGCGCGGCAGGTGCTGGCCATGACCCACCTGATCTTCTTCGCCGAAGCGTCCACACATCCGCTGCCGGCCTTCGTTCGCGGCACACTGGCGCCCTTCGCGGCTCCCGCCGTACCGCTCTTTCTCCGGCAGCGGCGGTTGGTCGCCGAGGCCGTCCGCACACTGTCCCAGCTCAGGGTGAGTTACCGCGGCAGTGTCCTCTCGCGACCCAGGACGTCGATGATCGATCGCCGTCTCCGTCCCGGTGACCGGTTGCCGGACGCAACCGTGACGAGCGATGGGCGAATGGTCCGGTTGCATGAACTCACCGCGTCGCCCGGCGTGCACCTGCTGTACGAGCGAGACGCGCAGCCGCTGGGTTCGGATTACTTCGGTGCCCGCGTTCAGGTACACCACCTGAGCAGCCGGCCGGGTCACGGCGTCGTCGCCGTCCGCCCCGACGGCCACGTGGGCTACCACTCGAGCACGACCGACCCGGCCGCCCTCCGGGCCTGGCTCGAACTCGTCGGAGCCGTCCCACCCGGCGCCCGCTGACCGTCGGGTGGGGACCTTCGGCCCCTGTGGTTCGGGCCTGAACGCACTGCCGGCCGTCTGCCGGAGCCGGGGATCGTGGGACGAACACGACGTTCCCGATGTCGCCCACGCAAGTGCGGCGGAGCTGCTGGCGGTGACGGAGATGACACCTTTCCTGTTCGGCGTACCGTGGTTCTTCCAGGTGTGGGCGCGCCCCGACTTCGCCGACGCCCAGCGCGATCCGCAACGCCCGGCCCGCTCCTGGCGTCTCTTCGGCCGGCGGCGCGCGGCGGACCCAGCGCCAAGCCAGGCGGACCGCCCGACGACAGCCCCGGCTACCGGCCGGACAGGCAGCCCGGAGCCCGGCAACGAGCCTTGGCCCTACCCGCCGTTGCTGCTGCCGTTGACCGAGGACGAGCTGATCACCTTCCGACGTGAGCTCACGTCCACGTCCGACGTCATCGCCCGCCTGCTGGCCGAGCGCTGACCGCCGCGGCGCAGCGTCGTTCTGCTCGTATTCATCCACGCCCGCGCGGCGAACGAGGTCAGAACGGCAGGATGCGCCCGGACGGTGTACGGAGATCGAGCGTCTCCGGCCGGCGCGGGCGCTTCGGCCGCTGGATCATCACCTGCTTGCGTTTCATGATCGGTCCCCCCTCCGGCTCGCGGCAGCCGGCTACGAACTCTCACTGCGGGCGACAGATCCGCCGACCAGCCCAGCCAGAATCGGAGAGGGCTTGAATCCCTTGACGATGAGGTAGATACCGAACGACAACTCCCAGAAGAACTCCGGAATCGTCGCGACGCCCTGCACCGTGCCTCCACGCTCGATGACATCGAACATGACCATGATTCCCGAGATGACGATCAGCGGACCTCCGATGAGCCCCAACATCGCCATGCCTCGTGGCACCAAACCAGACCGATACATCAGGTAGCCCAGGATGATTCCGTTCGCGACACCGGCGCAGAAGCCTGGCCCGATCAGGAATGCCCGATCGTAGATCGCGACGAAAGCCTGGCCAAGAGCGGCGTCTGTGCCGGCCGTGCCGTCCTGCCGCATCAACAGGAACGTGAGCATGCTGACGATACCGATGGCGATGAAGGTGGCCTCGAGGAGACGTGCTGCGACGTAGCCAAGTGCGAGGCTTTCGCTGTATCGCTTGTAGATCGCGTACGGCACTACGGCGGTGCCGATGTTGGCGATGATGACGATGAGTTCGAGGGTGGCGCCCAAAGCCACGCTCGAGGTGGGGTCGGCTCCGGCTCCGGTGATGTAGTCGGGGTAATCCCGCACCGGGGCGTACAGGATGAAGTACGCCGGGATCGAGGCCACGAAGGTGACCACCATCAACCAACCCGTCAGCGTGGCAATCTTCCTCGCGTCGACCGTCCTGCCGTAATGATCTGTGCCGGTGTCCATCTGAACCCGCCCCCCGAGCGGAGATAACGCGGCAACCCTCGCCGGTCCCCAAACGCAAGATGCGACCGCTCAAGCCTCAGCATGTTCCTTCCCACCGGAGGTGTCCACCTCCAGCTCTGGCTCACTTGACCAGCGGCGCTCCGCTGATGAGTACGGCGCGACAATGTGCCGCGGCGTACTCACTCGCGTTCGCCCGAAACCGAATCGGCGCGCCCGCATCAGCACCCACAGTTCCCAGACCTGCTCCGGCCGATGCTTATCGCGAACTCCTCCCCGGCCGTACACCATGCCTGTCCGCCTCTGCTCGTGTCAGGGCCGAGAGTCCCGCCCACCGGGACAACGTGCGGGACCTAGGTCTGGGCGGGTTGCGTTGCCGGTTGGTGGACGATGGCTGTCGGGCCGGTGGCGTGCTGCAGGATGCCGCGGGCGGTCCCGCCCAGCAGGAGCGCCACCATCCGCCGGTGGGTCCGGCCGCCGACCACCAGCAATTGGACGTTTGCCTCGTGCGCGGCGTCGGTCAAGCCGGCGACCGGGTGGCCGCGCCTGAGCTCAGCCTCGAAGGTGACGCCGGGGTATCTGTCGCGGCACCGCCGTACTGTGGCATCCAGCCGGTCGCCGTAATAGCGGTGCGCGGTTTCGACAGTGCCCGCGGTGTCGGGCTCGTCTCCGGTGAACATCGTGGGAATGTCCCAGACGTGCACCAAGCGGATCGGAGCCCCCCGCTCCGCGGCCAGGCCGACCGCGAAGTCGACCGCTGACTCGCAATACTCGAGCTCGTCGACCCCGACCACGATCAGCGCGTCCCGATCGCCCGGACTCCACTTCGGCGGTACGACGACCACCGCCGTCTCGGCCACGTACGCCACGGCTTCGGCAGTGGAACCGATCAGCAGCCGGCCCAGGATGCCACGCCCGTGCCGCCCGACCACGACCATCCGGTCGTTCCCGGTCGATCGCGCCAGGATGTGCGCCGGCGTACCGGACAGCACCACGGCCGTATGCAGCCCATTGCTGTCACGGTGATCGAGGTACTCGCGGACATCGGCCACCAGCTGCCTGCCCGCCTTGGCGGCAGCAGGTCCGCCGCCCAAAAGGGCCGTCGGCGGCCGGTCGCCAACGACGTGCAGCACTCGAATAGCAGCGGCACTGAGCCCCGACTCGTACAGCGCCCAGTCGACGGCGCCGTTGGCGGACCAACTGTCGTCGACCCCGACGGCGATCGTGATCCTTTCTCTATGGCCGGTTCCTCACTCTCGCGTCCCCGCCTTGCCGCTCATCGCGGCGCCTGGTCGGCGCCTTCACCGTCTTCCTGCCGCAGCAAGCCGATGATGTTGCCGTCGGGGTCGCCGATCATGGCGAACTGCCCGATGCCGGGGATCGCCGTCGGCTCGACGACGGTCTTCGCACCGAGCTCGCCGGCGCGGTCGAGTGTGGACCGCAGGTCGTCCACCGCGACGTACACGGTGACGGACGCAGGCACCTCGTCCCCGGTCTGCAGCAGTCCGCCGCCGATACCGTTCTCGCCGGCCGGGACGAGCGAGTACTCCGGTCCCGCCGGTTGCAGCTGCCAGCCGAACAACTCGCCGTAGAACGACGCCATCCGACCGAGATCACGGCCGCCAATCTCGAAGTGGATCACCGGACTTGTCATGCTGGTCACCCTCCGTTGTGTGCTCGTCCCAACGAACCGGCTCAGTGGTTTACGTCTCCACCGAACGCCGGGAGCGCCGGCCGGCACAGAGGCCTAGGCCTCCCTGCGGCAGTCCCGAAGGTCCTACCCGCGCACATCAACCTGGACGGGCACGCCAGGCAGGACGCACTCGACCCAGGTCGAGCCAGACGCCAGCAGCAGCGGCTTACGTGTCCCGCTAGGCCCGCAGCACGACGAGGTTGAGTGCAGAGACCTGGCGCCCGTCCTCGATGCGATGTGCCGACCACTTCTCGGCTCGCAGCCATCGGGCGAAGCCGCTGTCGTACACCCACGTCGCGGTTGCCGGTTCGATTCCCGTCGTCGACGACCGCGCTGCGCTGACCGGAGTTATCGACGAGACAGATCTCGTCCAGGACGGGGCTCTGGTCGGCGACCGCATCCCGGCATCGGCCGGGCGCCTCGCCGGTACGACGCCATCGCGACGGCGCGATGAGTCACCACGTTCGAGGCCTCCGCCGGTACGGCGCGCGGCGTAGATGCAGTCCGCATCACCTGCCACCACCACTGCAGGCAGGTCCTGTGCAGGCCGGGACCTTTGTCTCTGGGATCGCCGTCGTGGCCAGGACATCGTGGAAGTAGATGCGCCGGGGAGATTCAGCCGCCACGACGACGGGCACGAGTTCCGCGCGACAGACGCCGGAACCGTCGGCAGAACGAGGTGATGACGATGTTGATCCGTGACCTGATGACCACACCTGCGATCACCGTGACGGCGCAGACACCCATCGGCCTGGCGATCCGGCTCCTCGACGATCGGAAGATCACCGCCATGCCCGTCGTCGATGCGGCCGGCGTCCTGGTGGGGATCGTCAGCGAGGCCGACCTCGTCCAGGAGGAGGGCCTGCTGGACGACCGCGTCCCGAAGGCCACCGTCCGGACGACCACGGACACCCCGGCACGCCGGATCGCCGACGTGATGAGCCACCTGGTGGCCACCGTCGACGCCGATGACGAACTGGAGGTCGCGATCGATCTGATGTGGTCGACGATGGTGAAGAGCGTGCCGGTGCTGGATCACGGCCGCGTCATCGGCATGATCAGCCGCAGCGACGTCATCCACCAGCTGGCGGGCCGGGACGACCGCATCCGCGCCGAGGTTCGCGAGATCATCCAGGCCGAGAACCCGGGCTGGCAGGTCGACGTCCGCGACGGAGTCGTCACGGTGACCGGCCCGGCCGACCCGCGCGAGCGCAGCCTCGCCGACACGCTGGCCGGCACCGTCCGCGGCGTCATCGCCGTTCGCATCTGCTGACCTACCGATCCGGCGATCGCCGGCTGATTCCTGCTCGGGAGCGTGCAATGCCCGACCCCGTCCAACTTCCGCTGCATCATGGCCTGACCGAGGTCGAGGCCGCCCGGAAACTCGCCGAGCACGGTTCCAACACCACCGCCGCCCCCGAGCCACCGTCTGCGCTCTTCCGGGTCAGGGAGCAACTGCGCGACCCGATGATCCTGCTGTTGCTGGGTGCTGCCGTGCTCACCGCGACGTTGCGCGACCTCGCCGACTTCGCGGTGATCCTGGTCGTGATCGTGCTCAACACCACGGTCGGCGTGGTCCAGGAACTCAGGGCCGAGCATGCGCTGACCGCGCTGAACCGTCTGGCCGCGCTGCACGCGACGGTACTTCGTTCCGCCCGGGCGACGGTCATCCCCGCGGCGGAGGTCGTACCCGGCGACCTGGTGCTGCTCGAAGCAGGCGACATCGTCCCGGCGGATCTCGAACTGAACGGAGCAGTCCGCCTGCAGACCGACGAGTCCGCACTCACCGGTGAATCCCTGCCCGTCGAGAAGGACTCAGGCGATGAGGTCTTCGCCGGCACTGTGGTGACACGCGGCCGAGGTTCCGGAGTTGTCTCTCGGACAGGTCCGGACAGCGCGCTCGGCCGGATCGCGAGTCTGATCTCGACCCAGCGTCCAAGGCCTACTCCGTTGCAGCTCCGGCTCAGGTCGCTCAGCCGCATCCTCAGCGTGGTCGCACTGCTGCTGTCCGGTTTCGTCGCGTTGGCCGGTCTGCTGCGAGGTCTCCCGGCTGCCGACATGATCGTGACCGCGGTGAGCCTGACTGTGGCCGCCGTGCCCGAGTCCCTGCCTGCTGTCGTCACGCTCGCCCTCGCCATCGGCGCCCATCGGATGGCCCGGCGGTCGGCCGTCGTGCGCCGGTTGCCGGCCGTCGAGACGCTCGGCTCCGTCACTGTCGTGGCGGCGGACAAGACCGGCACGCTGACGGAAGGGGTGATGCTGGCCGAGCGGTTGTGGACCGAGCAGGGCGAGTTCATTGCCAGTGGCAACGGTTACGAGCCGGACGGCGGCCTGGTCCCCATCGGTGACGCGGCACCACCGGAACGGCTGCTCCGCGACATCGTGCTGTGCAACGACGCGGACCTGAGGCCGCCCGGCCCGGACCAGCCGGTCTGGTTGCCGCTGGGTGATCCCACCGAGGCGGCCCTGCTCACGCTCGCCCATCGTGGCGCGATCGATCCGGAGCCGGTGCGGGCGGCCTACCCGAGGATCGCCGAGCTGCCCTTCGACAGCATCCGCAAGCGGATGACAACCTTTCACTGGATGCCCGGCGGCGACAGCACCCTGGTCGTCGGCAAGGGTGCGCCGGAGGTGCTCCTCGATCCGTCGGTCACGTCGTACGGCGACGTCGCAACGGCCGGGGCGAACGCGGCGGAGCTCGCGGCCGACGGGTACCGGGTGCTGGCGGTTGCCGATCGGATACTGCCACCGGGTGCGCGCCGTACCGAGGACGGTTTGCAACTCGTCGGACTGGTGGCCCTCACCGATCCGGTCCGGCACAACGCGGGCGAGGTGACGACCGCCTTCGGCCGAGCCGGTGTCGACCTGCTCTTGATCACCGGCGACGCACCGGGCACAGCACGTGCGGTGGCCGAGCGGGTCGGACTGCACGCCGACGGCGTCATCACCGGCGCCGACATCGATCAAGGCGTTGACCCGGCCGGAGGACGCGTCTATGCCCGGATCCGGCCCGAGCAGAAGCTCGACATCGTGCGGGCGTGGCATCACGCGGGGCACGTGGTCGCTATGACTGGCGACGGCGTCAACGACGCCCCGGCCCTGCGGCGCGCCGACATCGGCGTCGCGATGGGCAAGGGCGGTACCGAGGCGGCCCGGCAGGCGGCCGACCTGGTCCTGACCGACGACGACCTCGGCACCGTGGTGGCGGCGATCGAGGAAGGGCGCCGGATCTACGCGAACGTGCGGACCTTTCTGCGCTACGCACTCAGCGGTGGCCTGGCCGAAATCCTGGTGATGCTGATCGCCCCGATGCTCGGGCTCGCCGCGCCTCTGCTGCCTGCGCAGATTCTCTGGATCAACATGCTCACCCACGGTCTGCCCGGTGTCGCCATCGGCGCCGAACCCGCCGACCCGCGGGCGATGCGGCGCGACCCGCGATCCCCGGACGAGCAGGTCCTCGGTGCGGGCCTGTGGCAACGAATCGCCTGGACCGGCACACTGATCGCCGCGGTCACCATCGCCGCCGCCCTCTGGACCCACTCCACCGGTGGCCCCTGGCAGACCATGGCGTACGTCGTCCTCGGCCTGGCCCAACTAGGTGTCGCCATCGCGCTCCGCCGGCCGCGTCCGAGTGGAGAACGCCGTCGGCTCCGCTTCCTCGACGCCGCTGTCGCCGGCGCGCTGGTCGCGCAGGTCGGGCCGCTGTTCGTGCCGCCGCTGCGTGAGTTGCTCAGCCTGCACGCGCTGTCGGCTTCCGAGCTCGCCATCGCCGCCGCCTTCGCTGTCGTCCCTGGCCTGACCGTCGCCGCCCGCCGCGTCTGGACGGCCCGCAAGGAGCAGCCATGACCCGTCGAACTGCTCAGCACCGGCTCTGGCCGGCGGATCGACGAGGACGACTATCCCGGCTGCGGACCGTGGCCGACCGTGTGACCTTCCTCGGCACCCGACCCCGAGAGGCCTTCGGAGTGGTGACTTTCGGCCCTGCGTCCGTCGTGCCATCGGAGGTGCAATGGACGTGGGCGAGGGAAGCCAGGCGCAAGGGTACGGAGAAGCGGCCCGCAGCCGTGCACCGTACATCTCGGCCCGCTGCAGTAGCGGTGGTGGGCTTCCCTCGCTCCACAAGGCTGAGATTCGGGAGGCGGAGCGATGACCACCACGGGCCCTGACAACCTTCCCGGCGACGAGCCGGCTCCACAGCGCCGGGCAACCCGGCGGATGCGGATCGCCATTGTCGTCGCCACTGTCACCGGCATCGCATTGATCGCCGTACTGGCCGTCGTACTCCTCCGTGACACGGGATCGGAGCCGGGCGTTGCCCCACCCCCGTCGGCCAGCGCGACCCCGACCGCATCCGCCCGTACGACACCTACGCCATCGCCGACACCTTCGAACACATCGCCAAGGCCCACTACGACAGTCACCCCCTTTGCCTACCAGGCGCTGTGGCCGTTCAGCTCGGACGCCGGCGCGGCAGCGTGGCAACGCAGCTACCGTAGCGGCGGACATCAGCCCTGGCATCTCGATCCGGAGCAGACGGCGCTGTCGTTCACGACCGGATATCTCGGCTTCACCGAGATCGACCGGGTGGTCTCCCGTTCGGTCAGCGGAAACGAGGCGTGGATCGGCATCGGATACCAGGCCGAAGGCCGCCTCGCCCACGCAGCGACGCTGCACCTCGTCCGGATCAGTCAGGGACCGGACGCGCCATGGGAGGTTGTCGGGACCATCGACACCACCCTCACTCTGGACCGCCCCGGTACGGCGCGACCGTGACCTCGCCGTTGACGGTGGGTGGGCTGATCACCGGTGTCGACGAATCCATCCGGGTCGACGTCCGACAGTTGTCGTCCACCAAGCCGATCGGTACGTTCTGCTGCCTCCCTGCCGGAGGTGAACGACAACCGTGGTCGGCCCGTGTCAGCTTCACCGGCGCGACCGGTTCCGCATTGACTGTCGTCGCCTCGACCGGCGGTCACCTGCAAGGCGTCGAGGCCTTCGCCATCACCGGCCTGCACCCCGCCCCGACCAACTGACCGCACACGTCCTTTGGCCTTGGCAGCGACGTCGGCGCTGCTGTCGGCAAGCCACGCGAGGTTCCGTGTCCCGGCGGAGGATACGATCGCCGGCCGCGGACGAGTGCGATGCGGATGGAGATGAGGTGAACAACCAGTCAGCTGCTGAGGCGGTGCTGGAGCAGGACCGAGGCCAGGGCGAGCATTCCAGCGGCGAATCCGGCCAGCGCGGCCAGGTTCGTTGCAATGTCCGCAATCCCACCCGCGCGCGACAGCACAGTGATCCAGGCGTCCACGGCCCAGGCGTGCGGCGTCGCATGGCCGAGGATGCGAACCTTGTCCGGCACGATCTCGAGCGGCCACATGCAGCCGCCGAGCATGGCAAACGCGATACCGATCACCGGCCCGATCGCCGACGCCTGGTCCGGCGTCTTGAAGGCGGCACCGCTGAGCATCCCCGCGCCCGTGCCGACCAGTGCCCACGTGACAACCAGCGCGATCGCCGCCGGCAGGTTGCCCCAACTGACGCCGAAACAGCAACCATCCGGTGCCGATGATCAGCGCCGACTGCAGCAACGAGAACGTCAGGTAGAACAAAGATTCACCCAGCACCAGGTCACTCGCCCGGACCGGCGCCGCAAGCGCACGGCCGTAGATGCCGAGCTGGCGGTTCTGGACGACTGTCGCACCACCGGCCAGTGCGTTGATGAACACGAACAGCACCAGCATGGTCGGCGCGCTGTACCCGAACCCCAGTGGAAGGTAGTTGCTGCCGCTGGCCACGTTCTCGGTGCTCACCGTGATGCGTGGAGTGACCCGTTGCAGGGCAGTGGCCCTCAGCAACTGTTCGGCGACGGTGCTGCCAGTCTTCCGGGCGGCGGACGCGGCCGCCTGGATCCGCTCGGCATGCCGCGCGACCGCGGCGGAGACGGCGGATCGTACTGCGCCCTGCGTCGACTTCGCGCCACCGGCCAGCACCGGTATCACCACTTCGTCGCCCCGGAGCAGTGCCGCTTCCAGGCCGGTCGGGATCAGGACCACCGCGTCGAGCTCGCCGCGGCGCAACGCCGTACGCGCGGTCTGCTCGTCGGACTGGAGATGCACCGGTCCGGTGGCATCGAGGTCGTCGACCAAAGTGGCGGCAAGCGGCGGACCGGCGGCCTGGGCTGACACTACGCCGATGCGGAAGCCACCCGGGTTCCGCACGACGGTGCCGATGATCGCGATGACGAGAACGGGCAGCAGCACGACGAAGAACAGCGCCGTCCGGTCTCGCAGCATCCGGCGCAGCGAGGCGCCGGCCACAGCCAGAACTGTCATGACGCGGCCCTCCAGCGACCAACTGCCGCGGCGAGTACGCCGACCACCGCGGCCATACCGAGAATGACAAGAACAGGTCGTATGGCGCTCGTTGCGGCCGCGCCGGTGGCGAGGTCGGTGAAGCCACGCAGCGCCCAGCCGTTGGGCGTCAACAGCGCCAGCTTGCGCAGTGTCTCGGGTGCCTGGCTGATCAGGACGAAGTTTCCGCCGAGCAGTAGCAGGGCGAACGTGATCATCATCGCGATCCCGTCCGCCTGCCGCTCGGTCCGTGAGACCGCGATCACCAGTGCGGTCAGCGCGACCAGAACCGCAGACATCGCCATGATCAATGCCGCGGCCGGGATCGGAGGACCCCACTGGGCGCCGAACGCCAACGAGGACACCACGGCGAGGCTGGTCAGACTTGCGACGCTGTAGGCGAAGGCGGCCAGTGATTTGCCGAGCAGTACGACGCCCCGCCGGATCGGTGCGGCGCTGATCCGCTCGAGGGTGCTGGCGCGCAGCTCGGCGAAGTAGCTGTGCGCGGTGAAGCCGATCGCGAACAGGATGAACATGATGCCCATCGCCGGCGCGTAGTAGCTGGCGGTCGTCAGCTGCCGGTAACCCGTCGCGCGATCCTCGACCGACTCGGGCAGCCTGAGGCCGGCCACCGCCATTGCCAGCTCCGCAGTCCGGCTCGGCGGCACTCCAGCGGCCAGCGCGGCATGCACGGACAATCGGTCGGCGTTCAACTGTGCGACATAGGCGTCCGCGACAGCCCGGGCGACCTGTGCCTCCAACGGGTTGTCCGGACTGCCGAGCACGGTCAAGCCGACCGGTTCGTCACCGACTGCCGCCGCACTGAACCCCGGCGGGATCACCAGACCGGCGCCGACGTCGCCGTGATCCACCAGCTTGCGGGCCTGCTGCTCGTCACCGATTGGCTTCACTGTCAGTACGTCGGACAGGTCCGGGCCGCTGAGCGCCGTACGCAAGGCCACGGCGATCTGCCCGTGGTCGTTGTCCACCAGCGCGACGTCGGCATGGAAGGCCTCCACCGACGAGAAGGCGAAACTCATCAGGGCCGCCACCAGGACCGGCGCGACGAAGCCGAGGACGATGGCCGAGCGGTCCCGCAAGCGCTGGCGCAGATCCTTGCCGGCAATCACGAGGGCTGCGTTCACGATCACTCCCGCAAGGCCGTGCCGGTCAGGTCAGTTCGATGCGGTCGTGCTCACCGAGCTGCGCGACCAGATCACGCTGGGTGCCCTCGGCAACCAATCGACCGTGGTCGATGATGCCGACCCGGTCACACAACCGCTCGGCTTCCTCCATATAGTGCGTGGTGTACAGCACCGCCATACCGGTCGCACCGAAGGCCCGCACGCTCTCCATCACGGCGTGCCTGCTCTGCGGATCCACTCCCACGGTCGGCTCGTCGAGAACCAGCAGGGTGGGCTCGTACAACAGGCCGGCACCGATGTTCAGCCGCCGCTTCATCCCGCCCGAGAACGACTCGACCCGGTCGCGGCCCCGCTCCGACAGCCCGATCAGTTCCAGCACCTTGCCTACCCGGCGATTCAGGGCCTTGCCGTGCAGCCCGTAGAGACGGCCGAAGAACCTCAGGTTCTCCCGCGCGGTCAGATCGGGATAGAGCGCGATGTCCTGCGGCACATAGCCGACGCACTCCTTCGCCAGGGTCGCCGTCGTGCTGACCTGCCGGCCGGCGATCAGGATCTCACCGGCATCCGAACGGAGCAGCCCGCACACCATCCGGATGGTCGTCGTCTTGCCGGCACCATTCGGCCCGAGCAGGCCATACGTCTCCCCCGCTGCCACCTCGAAGCTGACGTCGTCGACAGCAATGCGATCCCCGAACCGCTTGGCCAGATGCGATGCGACCAGCACCTGATCAGTGGCCGGGCCGGCCTGCGCGGGAACAGTCTCGACGCTGTACATAAGTCCAGCGTCTGCTCCACCCGCAGCCACGGTCAGAGCAGGCAGTCCCCCTCTCGCGGGACCATCGGCGATGCGTCAGCCAGTCGGGCGCTCACGAACATGCTCGTCGAAGAAGGCCAGGACCCGCCGCCACGAGTCAGCCGCCGCATCCGGTTGGTAGTTGCGCCATCGGTCGTTGAAGAACGCATGCTTGGCCCCCGGATAGATCTTCAGATCGTGCGCGATACCAGCGGCCGTCAATTCTGTCTCCAGCACGCCCGCAGCCCTGGTCGTGAAGTCCTTCCCGGGCCAGGAACCAACCACAGGGCACAACCGCCTCATCGCCCCGCGAGGTCTCGGCGCGGAGCCGTAGAAAGGGGCGACCGCCGTCAGCCGGTCCTCGGTACAGGCCCAGGTGAGCACAATGGATCCGCCGAGGCAGAACCCGATGGCACCGATCCGCTCGCCGTCCACTTCGGGATGACCGGCCAGCCGCCCCAGCGCGTCCTTCAGACCGGGAACGCCGTAATAGTCGAGGTTGCCGGCCAGTCCGCCCACGAGCATCCGGGCCATGCAGACAGCGCGGCTCCGTCCCTCGAACAGGTCCACACCCAGGGCGGCATATCCCTCGCCGGCGAACCGGCCGCAGATGTCGCGGATGTTGTCGTTGAGCCCGAATGCCTCATGAACGACGACCACACCGGCGAACGGACCTCCGTCGTCGGGCAGAGCCAGGTAGGAACTGTCCAGCGATTCGGTTCTCATGGCGCCTCCTGGGCACGGGTAACCATCACCATCCGGTGTCACCGGTGGGTCCGGCAAGGGCGTCGTACGACGGACTTCCGCGCGCTGCGTCACGTCTCCTGGCCGGCGCTGTCTTTCGGCGCGGGCGGCACCACCAGGACTGGGACGTCGGCGAATTCCAGCAAGTGTTCGACGTTCACCGACGGCGTGCGGCTGCCGGCCGGCAACCGTGGTTCCCGCGCGACCACGATCAGGTCCGCGCCGCATCGGCCGACGGCCGCCAGCACTTGCTCGGCGCCGTGCCCGGACAGCACCTCGGTCTCGGCCGCCACGCCTTGACGATCCGCCATCGTGGCAACCCGGCTCACCATCGCCACCGCACCCCGAGCGCGTCGACTCGCCGCATCCGGGATCGCGGCCGCACTGAGCCGAGCGTCCAGCACGTGATCCTCGACGACCGTGACCAGCGTGAGCCTCGCGCCGGCCGCCGCGGCCAGGTCGACCGCCACTCGCGCTGCGTGCAGGGCCGCCGCAGAGTCGTCCACGACCACCAGGAACCGGTCCGTCATCGGTCCTCCCGGCATGCATTCGCCGCAGCCCAGCGCAGCCGCAGGTTCTCCTCGCGCTCTGTCTCGTCGAGGCGTTGCACAATCTCGGCCAGCCGCCGGTCGAGCTTGGGGATCCAGCGCTGTTCGAGCGCGCGTTGTTGCTGCCGGGTCAGCGCCAGCTCGGCGGCGACCAGGGCGACCGCGCGCTGGGCCGCGGCCAGCCGCGCCGCGGCGAGGAGTGCCGTGCGGTGGGCTTCGACCGTATAGGCCAAGGCAGAGCTTCCGGCCGGTCCGGGCCGCGGAACGAAGCGGATCTCGACACTGGTTGGGTGTCGCACACCCATGGTCACGTCATAGCCGATGGTGACGTCGGCGGCAGCCAACGGGGTCGACGCTTGCAGACCGCGCTGCCCGTCCAGCGCGGTACTTCGCCGCAGCCAGTTCATCGCAGCGCGCGACTCTTGCTCGAAGGTCTCGGCAGCTCGGGCGGCGGCCAACTCCAGCCGTTCGCACTCCACCGCGAGCGCTCGTTGTTTGCGATCCAGCAACTCGACCGCTCGTCGTGCCGTCGCCAACCTCGCGGTCACTGCAAGCCGTCCGGCGCGGCCGGTGGCCGCCGCGCCGCTCATCGTCCGCCGCCCGGCAGATGCTCGGCCAGCAAGGCGCGCGACAGCATGGTCAGTTCACGCCGAGGCAACACCGACACCGCCTGCCACAGCCGGTCCAGCGTCTGGTCGAAGCTCCGCGTCTCGTCAACTCGCTGTCGTAGTAGTGAATCCTCCAGCGCGGTGGCGTACGCCAAGTAGCCGCGATCGATGTCGCTGAGCGCTCCGCCGCCGATCAGGTCTGCCAGTTCGGCGGCCTGCCTAGCCCGAGCGAGCGCGGCGATCGCCTGGGCGGCCAGCTCCAGGTGATCGGCTCTGGTCCGGCCTGGGCCGGCACCGTGGCGCATCAACCGCGACAGCGAACTGAGTACGTCGAGCGGCGGGTACAGGCCGCGCGCATGCAGATCTTCGGCCAGCACGATCTGTCCTTCGGTGATGTACCCGGTCAGATCCGGCACCGGATGGGTGATGTCACCGGCAGGCATCGTCAGGACCGGCATGATCGTGACCGAACCGGGCCGGCCCCGGATCCGGCCGCACCGCTCGTACAGCGAAGCCAGATCGCTGTACAGATAGCCCGGATAGGCACGCCGGGCCGGGATCTCCTGACGCGCCGCCGCCACTTCGCGCACCGCTTCGCAATAGCTGGTCATGTCGGCCATCACCACCAGCACGTGGCTGCCCAGATCGAAGGCCAGATGCTCCGCGACCGTGAGTGCGATCCGAGGCGTCAGCAACCGTTCGATCACCGGGTCGTCGGCGCTGTTGAGCAGCATCACCAGCTCTCCCGCCGCGGCTCGTCCCTCCAGCGCCATACGAACGAAGTCGATGTCGGCATGTGGCAGGCCCATCGCCGCGAAGACGATCAGGAAGGGGTCGCCCACCGCGGAGGCCTGGGCCGCGATCTGCGTCGCGAGCTGCAGGTGAGGCAGGCCGGGTACCGAGAAGATCGGCAGCTTCTGCCCGCGGACCAGTGTGGTCAGCGCGTCGATCCCGGACACACCGGTCAGCACCGGTTGCCGCGGCGGCTCCCGCTCGACCGGGTTGAGCGGCCATCCGTTCACCGGCGCGGTGACCGAGCCGAGCACCGGTGGGCCACCGTCCAGCGGCTCGCCGCGCCCGTCACAGATCCGGCCGAGCCAGCCGGAACCGAGCGGGATCCGGAACGGGCTGCCACTGAACCCGACCCGGACCCCGCCGAGGCGCATCCCGTCAGTGCCTTCCAGCACGTGCAGTACGGCGAGGTCGTCGGCTACCTCCAGCACGACGCCGTGGCGTTCGGTGCCGTCGTCCAGCCTTACGACGGCCGACTCGTCCCAGCCCACGTCACGGACGCCACGCACCACCAGAAGCGAACCACGCAGCGACTCGACCGCGCCGTACTCGAGGTCTGAACCCGTACTCATGGCAACGCCTCCAACGCGGTCAGGATCTCGGTCCGGCACCGCTCGAGATCCGCCTGCTCGGGAGCTTCCTCCCGCGCCCTGATCAGCGCGCCGAAATCGAACTCCTCCAACTCCGTCGCCGCCACCCCTCGATCGACGAGCACCAGGCAACGGTCGACGACATCGAGCACCAGCTGCAGCAGCTCAGCGCCGCGCTCGACGGTGCAGCTGGCATCGACTGCGCTCAGCGCGCTCTGCGCCAGGACCGTTTCGCGCAGCAGCCGGCCGCCGAGGATCGTCATGCGTTCCCGCCCGGGCAACGTCCGGGTACCGACGATCTCGGCAAGCTCGGTCAATCGCGCCGCCTCGGCCAGCAGGGTCATCGCCCGGGCTCGCCGCGCGGCCCAGCCCTGGTTCCCATGACCGGCATGCCAAGCACCCACGGCGGCCACGTCGTGCGAGTACGACGCCGCCCAGCTGACAGCCGGATAATGGCGCGCGTACGCGAGGTCGCGGTCCAGCGACCAGACGCCGCGGACGAATCGCTCGGTCGCGGTGGTGACCGGCTCGGTCAGGTCACCACCGGGTGGGGACACGGCACCGACGACCGTGACGGCGGCGACCTGGCCGCCGTGCGTCCGGACCCGGCCGGCTCGTTCGTAGAACGCGGCGAGTGCCGAGGACAGGTCGGCCGGATACCCCTCCTCCGCGGGCAGCGCTCCGGTCCGGGACGCGAACTCCCGCAACGCTTCGGCCCAGCGCGAGGTCGAATCGGCCACGACGACCGCGTGGTACCCCATGTCCCGGAAGTACTCCGCCACGGTGACGGCGGTGAACACACTGGCCTCTCGCGCCATCATCGGCATGTTCGACGTGTTGGCGAGGATCACCGTACGGTCGATCATCCGCCCACCGGTGCGCGGATCGGCGAGCTCAGCCAGCTCGCCCAGCACATCCGCCATCTCGTTGCCGCGCTCGCCACACCCGACGTACACGATGACGTCGGCATCGCACCATTTCGCCACCTGTTGCAGCAGCACGGTCTTGCCGGTGCCGAATCCGCCCGGCACCGCGGTCGTCGAACCCGCACCGATCGGGAAGAGCAGGTCCAGCACCCGTTGCCCGGTGTGCAGCGGGACGAAGGTCTCCTCGCGGCGCTCGAACGGCCGCGGCCGGCGGACAGGCCACTGCTCGAACAAGCCCACGTCGACGTCTCCGACGCGCGCCACCGTCGCGTCAGCCGACACCTTGCCGGCCCCGGCGAGGAATCGCAGCTCCCCGGTCACTCCCGGCGGCACCAGCACGCGGTGCTCTATCGCTCCCGAACCTGTCACCACTCCCAGCACGGTGCCCGGCGACACCTGGTGTCCCTGTTCCACACCGGGCACGAAGTGCCAACGATCCCCCGTGGATTCCTCCAACGCCAATTGCTGCGGAGACAACCAGGTCGGCGCGGTCGACAGTGGACGCAGCAATCCGTCGAAGACCTGTCCCAGCAGGCCTGGCCCGAGACGGGCGGACAGTGGGCGCCCGGTGCGGTGAACCGGGTCGCCGACCCTCAGTCCCCCGGTGTACTCGAAGGCCTGCAAGGTGCAGGTGTCACCGCTGATCGCGACCACCTCGGCCGGGATCCGGAGCTCACCGAGTTCCAGCACCTCGTACATCGCGGTGTCTGGCACATCTCGTACTTCGACCAGCGGGCCGTTGATGCGCCGGATCCGGCCCGGTTGCATCATGCCGCCCACAGCTCTGCCACCTCCGCACCTGACCGCTCCAGAGCACGTTCCGCCAAAGTCGGGAGGGTCAGGTCCAGCCGTCGGTCACCAGCCGAAGCCAGTACGCCGCCGTCCACACTGTCCGCCACCGTCGCGTCGGAACCCAGCTGAGCCAGAGCTCGTTCGGCCAGGTGACGGCGGAGCTCTTCATATCCAGGGCTTTCGGCCAGGGCCGCCGCCTCAGCACGACACCGCCACCGCAGCTCTTCGTAGAGGTCTCGCTGTGCGGTGAGCATGCTCCGGCGCCCGTCCCGGCGGCTCTGAGCGAGCCGAGCGTTCACGACCGCAGTGGCTTCGGCCTCTCCGTCCGCGCGAGCGGTGGCCAACATCTCCTCAGCGGTACGTCGTGCGTCGGCGAGCAACTCGTCCTTGCGTTGACGTGCGTTCCGCAGCACCTCTGCGGCATCGGCGCGGGCAGCCGCGCGCAACGCCGTCCGAACCGGCTCCAGGGCGGCGTCGGCGATCGACGCGAGCGGACGGCTCATGGTGGCAACACCACCGTCAGCACTGCGGCGGACTCCAGCACCTGGCGGCCGAGCGCGTCAGCGGCGGCCGGCGTCAGCAGCACCACCCCGACGTCAGCGGGTAGCTCGTGCCAGCATCGCCGTACCTCGTCGGGTGTAGTTGCTGCGAGCAACTGTGCACCGGCGAGTCCGTAGCCCGAGGTGCGGACCGGCTCTCCCAGCACGGCGACCGTGGTCATCTCGCCTGGCCCACCAGGATCAGGGCGACGATCAGGCCGTAGATCGCGATGCCCTCGGCGAGTCCGACGACCACCATCGCCCGGCCGAACAACTCCGGCCGCTCGCTCATCGCGGCCAACGCGGCGGCGCCGGTGTAAGCGACCGCGATCCCTGCCCCGATCGCAGAGCCGGCCACCGCGATGGCGGCGCCGAGCAGGGCGGACCCATTGGCCGCGGCTGCCTCGCCGGCCGTCGCCACCTCCGGCCGCCCGGCGGCGAAACCCCAGTCCGCGGTCACAATGGCGATCAGCACTGCGATCGCGCCGGTCAGCAGGACGACGTTCAGCACAGTCAGCAGGACAGCCGCCCAAGGATGCCGGCGAAGGAAACTTCTCACGTTGTCACCTCCATGTCCTCCGCGGGCAGCCGCCACGGACGGAACGGCCGCCCGTCCGACTCGAAGACCCGGGAGAACAGTTCGTAGTACTCGAGACGAAGGGCCTGGATACCTGCGACCAGCGCCTCCAGGGCGAACGCGACGGCGGTGCCGATGAGCAGCACCAGAACGGCACCTACCCGGCCCGCCGGCGATCCGCCGCCCCACAGGGCGGTCGCGCCCAGCCAGACGATCGCACCGAGCGCGGCATGGGTCAGGCCGAAGGCGGCGAGGCGAGCGAACGAGACGACGTTCGAGCCGAGCCGGACGACCACGTCGAACAACTCGACCACCGCCTGCAGCACGCCGGCGGAGCCGCCACCGGCCACGGCGAGCAGGCCGACGAAGGTGAGCACCAACCCGGCGATCGCGAGCAGGACGGCAGCGAGCAGAATGCCGCCGATGCCGAAGTAGATGCCGGCGACGACACCACCGAGCGCGAGGAACAGCAGGCTGCCGGCGATGCCGGTCCGCGCATAGAGGACGAAACCCCAGCCACCCTCGCGGAAGCGGTTGACGATGCCGAGGGCGTACGCACCGCCCAGCAGCACCGCACCGACACCGATCGCCGTCAGCAGCAAGGTGGTGACGGCGTCGATCGGGGACAGCCAGAGCACCGGCACCAGGCCGGTCGGACCGAACATCTCGCCGTACAAGAATCCGAAGACGACGCTCATCGCGCCCGCGCCGGCCAGGAACGGCCACGCCCGCCGGATCTTCGCGAGCCGGGCGAACCGTCCGCTGCGGACGATCGCCGCACCGATCAGCAGGAGCAAACCGTGACCGACGTCGCCGAACATCATCCCGAACATCGCGACATAGACGATCCCGGCGACCAGGGACGGATCCACATCGGCGTACGGCACCGTCGTATAGGTCTGCACGATCAGTTCGAAGGACTGGCCGCGACCCTGCTGCCGCAACAACGTCGGCGGCTGGATGCCCGGAGGCTGCGGGAGAGGTACGACGGCGCCGCCGATCGAGGCCAACTCGGAGGTTAGGTCGGGCAGGGCCGCATTCGGTGTCCAGCCCAGCCAGGCCGTGACGGGACCGTGGGCGACCGCCTGAGCCGTTCGCCGCCGGAACTCCGTCTCGCGAGCCGACCAGTCCGGCTGCCGCTCGGCGGTGACGGCCAGCTCGACCTCGGGCTGCACCGGATCGAGTTCGACCACACCGGCCGTATCCAGCCGCGCAAGCAGATCACGGGTGTGCTCGGCCGGGACGACCAGACCGACCCGCTGCATCCGCACCGGCCGCACGGCGTCACGCCAGGACATCGAGCACCTCCCCCGGTCCGGCGCCGAGCGCCGCGTCCCCGAGCGCGACCCGCACCCGCCAGCCGTCGACCGCCAGGACGGCGATCGCGCCCAGGAACAGCTCCACATCCGGCGTTCCGTGCCGCAGCAGCCGGAAGCCGTCCGACTCGATCCGGACGGCGAGACCTGTCTCGGCGCGCCAGAGGCCCGGCGGGGAGTCGACGCCATCCAGGACCCACCGGCCCGCCACGGGGACCGCCGCGCGCAGAGCGGACACCGAGCCCGCCCGCACCCAGTTCGTCCCGACCAACGGAGCCGCGGCCCGTACCAGCCAGTCGGCCGGCCCAGTAGTTGCTATTAGCAACTGTTTGGCCACCAGCAGGACCGCAGCACCGGTCACCCACTCGATCGTCGGGGCCGCCTCGGCGGCGACCATCCGCAGCCAGCGCAGCGCGAGTACGTCGTGCAGCGCCTCGACCGTGCTGTCGCCCGGATCGCCCCACGGCGAGGCCGCGAGCGCTTCCCGGAGAGCTTGTGGCGAAGTGGTCACAGCGATCCGCGGCCAGGACAACGCCAGGCTGCCGAGGTCGTAGTACTGCCCGGACCGGCCGGGCTCGGCGAGGCTTCGTGCGTGTGTCTCGATGTTGGCGCGTTCGTAGCGCGCGCCCAGTGCCCGGGCCAGTCCGACCGCCGATCTGGGCAGCCAGCCCGCGAGCACCCGCAACTGCCACAGCTCCACGGCCGCGACCAGCCGCTCCGCTGCCGGCAAGGACGTGCCCGGCGCCGATGCCTTCGTGTACGCCGTACCACGGAGCAGGCCGAGCGCATCGGACAGGTTCGGCGCCCGCGCGATCCGCTGGGCTGCACCGGCTCCGATGCGTCGTCGTGCCATCGCCTTCGCCCGGACGGTAGCGGCCACCCAGCCCGCACCCATCACATCGCTCCGGCTCGTCCGGCGTCGGCTCGAACCCGGTCCAGGATCAGGGCGACCAACTCGTCCATCCGCTGCAGGCCACGCCGGGTCAGCATTTCCGCCTCAGCTGTCGCGGTGGTCCGGGTGCGCTCGGCCACGGCATCCCCGCCGGCCGTGATCGCGGCTGCCGCCTCGGCGCGCTCGGCCGCTCCCCGGGCGGCAGCGGAGGCGACCAGACCGGCGGCCTCGCGCTGCGCTCCCTCGATCAGCTCGGCGGCCGTCTGCTCGGCGCTCGCGCGGATCTCCCGGCACTCGGCGATCACACCGTCCAGGGCGTCGAAGACCGCGACGAGTTCGGTAGGGACACCGGGGCGGTGGTCCCACAGGTACGCCGACCGGGCCGGCTCCACCCGGGGATCCGACGGGGCGGAAGCGGCGCAGCCGGTCCAGCATCACGCTCATCGCACTCACCGTTCAGTTGTCACGGTTCCCAGGCACCTCACGTTGGGTCTATCAGCATCGTGGCCGCGCGGCGCCGGCTCTCCCAAGGGCCCAAGGTCCCGACCACCCCGGACAAGGGACCTCCAACCGGGCGAGGGCCTTTCGGTCCCTGCCCGCGGGAACTTGGCCCCTGCCGCCGCCCCCGGGGCAGGTGTCAGGGTGAGGATAGGCGCGCCGGCGGACCGCCGGGAAGCCATGCACAGGGAGGAGCACGACCATGAAGGCGGCACCTGGCGACTGGTTGATGATCGAAGGCACCCACCTCGACGACCCGAAACGTCACGGCCTGATCCTCGAGGTCCACGGCCCCGACGGCTCGCCGCCGTACATCGTCCGCTGGGACGACACCAAGACCGAGACGGTGGTCATCCCGAGCGCGGGCGCCCACATCTTCACCGCCGAACAGATGAAGCAGACTCACGGCCGCTGAGTGGCGAACCAGCACGTGGGGACAGCGAGGTTCTCGAGTGGAGGCACCGCAGATGATCGCGAACGAGCAGCCGGACGGCGGCGGAGATCTGTCCCGGCGCGTCCGCAGACGCCGCAGCGCACTGGGGTTGACCCGCGAGGAGGTGGCCGCGCGGGCGCGGATGGACTCCGGCTACCTGGCCCGGGTCGAGCATGCGCCCGTCGCCCTGACCACGAGTTCCCTGATCCGCCTCGCCGACGCTCTCGACACCACGGTCGCCGACCTTCTCGGCGCGATCCCCGAACAACCCCCGGGTCACGGTCGTGCCGCCCTGCACCCCGTCCTGGCCGCGCTGGGCGAGCAGGAATGCCTCCGCCTGATCGAGCCGGGCGGCGTCGGCCGGGTCGCCTTCGAGTGGGCTGGCCGGCTGCACGTTCTACCGGTGAACTTCGCCGTACACAACGGCGGCATCGTGTTCCGGACCGCGGCGACGACATCGATCGGGCAGTACGGCGAGGGACCGGTCGCCTTCGAGGTGGACCGCTTCGACGAGGGCATGCACGAGGGCTGGAGCGTCCTGATCGACGGCACCGCCCGGCACGCCGGCTCCGAGCGGACCGCCCTCCTCGGTACGACGGTCGACCCCTGGGCCGGTGGTGACCGCGAGGTCTACGTCGTGATCACACCGACCTGCGTCACCGGTCGCCGGGTCCGTGCCGGGTACGACGCGATGACGACAGGAAGTCATCCATGATCACCACGGTCGTCGCCGGGTACGACGGGTCTCCCGCGAGCGAGACCGCGGTCTGGTGGGCCGCCGAGGAGGCCGACCGCCGATCGGCACGACTGCGCCTCACCTACGCTCAGCCGTTGCCGTTCTTCAGCAGCCCACTGGGGATCCCCTCGGTTCCGCTCCCCACCGACATGCTGCGGGTCACCGCCGAACACCTGCTGGCCGAAGCCGCCCAGGAGATCCGGGAGACCTTCCCGCGCCTGCTGGTCGACGCCGTCGTCACCTTCGGCGGCGCCGCGCCGGCTTTGTTGCAGGAGGCAATGAATGCCGGGCTGGTCGTGGTCGGCTCGCGCGGCCTCGGCGAGTTCCGGGACCTGGCGATGGGATCGGTGTCGGCCCACGTGGCGACCCACGCGTCCTGTCCGGTCGTCGTCGTACCGCCGCGCTGGGAGTCCGGCCAGGCCGGCGGGATCGTCGTCGGAGTCGACGGCTCCAAGTGCTCACTCCAAGCGATCGAGTTCGCCTTCGAGCAGGCCGAGTCCAGGCAGACGACGCTGACGGCGGTGATGGCCTGGCACGACCCGATCAGCACCGGCCCGAACGATCCGCTGCCTGTTGTCTACGACCTCGACACCCTCGAAGAGGAAAGCGCGGCGCTGCTGGCCGAGTCGATGGCCGGCCACCGCGACAAGTACCTGGACGTCCCTGTGGACGAGCTTCTCGTCCACGGGACTGCGCACGACGCACTGCTCTCCGCCGGCAGGTCCGCTGAACTGCTCGTGGTCGGATCCCGGGGCCGTGGCGCGTTCCGCGGTCTCCTGCTCGGCTCCACCAGCCGCGCCCTCGTCCACCACCCACCCTGCCCGGTCGCGGTCGTCCGCTGACTCAGGAGGGCACGTTCAGCACCAGGTAGCCGACTGCCTACTGGAAGTCGGTGGTGCCAGGGGCCGGGACGGTGTCGTCGAACGCCCAGGTGAGTTCGTTGCGTACGTCGACCACCCCGTCGACCTCACGGGTCAGCCGCTCGGCGGTCGCCACCATGCTCCGGTGGTCGAGTTCCCCGGTCAGAGTGACGACACCGTCGGCCACCGTCACCTCCACTCCGAATGGGTCGTCCCAGAGCGCGTGCTCGACCAGGTCACGCCGTACCCGCGCGAGAATCTCGTGGTCCGGAGCAACGAACGCGCGCAGCAGATCCGACCTGGTGACGATGCCGATCATGACGTAGCCGTCGGCGTCGGTGACGACCAGCCGGGTGACGCTCCGCGCCGCCATCCGGCGGGCCGCCTCGTCGAGGGTCGAGCCGTCGGTCGTGGTAACCGCCGGGTGCGTCATCAGCGTCCGGGCGGTCACGGCGACCGCCTTCGACCGCGACCGGTGGTGCCACCAGCGCAGCAACCACGGCAACCGGCGGGTCCGCTGGAACTGCTCCTTGCGGAGCAGATCCGTCTCCGAGACGACGCCGACCACGGTGCCGAACCGGTCGACCACCGGTACGGCGCTGATGTGATGCTCGGCCAGCACTTCGGCCACTGCCTTGAATCCCGCGTCGTCGGGCACGGTGATGACGTCGGTGCTCATCACGTCCGCGACCGTCAGCCGGTGCTTCATCGCTCCCCCTCGGCACAGCGTTCACCCTCATTCCACGAGCCGGCCGAGCGCGCAAGCAGAGCCGAAGGTCCCGGTCCCGCCGCCACAGGACCCGGTCGCCGACCATGGACCCGCCTGGTTCAGGACTGTCGGCCCTGCCGGGCGCCCACCGGGTGCCGTGTGCTGGAAGGGGAAAGGAGCGCAACGATGCGTACAGTTCTGATCGAGAGCCGGAACCTGACTGAACAACCCACCGCGGTCCGGCGCGGGACGATGACCCCCGCCGAGATGCCGACGTGGTTCCCCACGGCGTACGGCGAAGTCGCGGAGTTCCTGCGGCTCCGCGGCATCACTCCGACCGGTCCGCCCTTCGCGCGGTACCGCATGTTGCCCGGCGGCTATTTCGAGGTCGAGGCCGGTTTCCCCGTGCCCGGACCGGTGAGCTCCGACCGGACGACGCAGCCGTCGACCCTGCCCAGCGGTCCGGCAGCCGTCACCATTCATGTCGGCCCTTACGACCAGGTCGGCTCCACCTACGAGGCGCTGACCGACTGGCTCAGGCTGCGCGCCGCCACGCCCTCCGGTGCCCCCTGGGAGATCTACCACGATCCGCCTGAGGGCGACGCCACCACCTGGTACACCGAGATCGTCCAGCCGTATTGCCCGGCACTTGACCTCTCGTAGTAGCCCGGCCGCAGGGTCGCACCAAGGAGGACATCCGTGAACACCACCAAGGCACTGACCGACGACGAGGTGGGCATTCTGCTCGCCGCCGCGGTCCACGCTCCGTCGATGGACAACACCCAACCCTGGCGGTTCGAGGTCGCCGGACCGGTGATCGACGTCCGGCTCGACGATGACCTGATCCTGCCCGCCGCCGACCCGGCCGGCCGCGCGATCCGGATCGGTCTGGGCGCCGCGGCGTTCAACCTCCGGGTTGCAGCCGCCATGCTCGGGCACGAGTCGACGTTCGCCGTCACGCCCGACCCGGCCGAACCGGACGTGGTCGCCCGGATCTACCTGTCCGATCGCAGCGGCCTTATCACCGAGCTGTCCGCCCTGTACGGCGAGATCTCGCGCCGGCACACCTATCGCGGCCCGATGCTCGACCAGGCCATCCCGCCGATGGTGATCAGCGCGCTGACCGACGCCGCCGAGATCGAAGGCGCCGAACTGCACTGGCTGGACGACGATGCCACCCGGACGCTGGGACAGCTCCTGCGGCAGGCGGACGACGCCGACCTGCATGACGAGGACCGCCTGCTGGAGCGCGGCCGGTGGGTCGGCGGCGAGCGGCCGCACGACGGCGTACCGGACACCGCACTCGGGCCGGTGCCTACCGGTCCGGCCATGGTCCGGGATCTGGCGACCGGTCTCGACACAACGGGCCGGGAGCACGCAGTCTTCGAACGGCGTCCGCGCATCGCCGTGCTCGCCACCGCGGACGAGGACGAGCCCGCCTGGGTGCTGGCCGGCCTCGCCTTGGAGCGTGTGTTGCTGACCGCAACTTCCTCGGTGCTGGCCGTCTCCTTCCTCAATCAGGCGCTGGAGTACCCGACCTTGCGGGCACAGATCCGGGACCTGATCGGTGGACGGAGCTGGCCGCAGATGATCCTCCGGATCGGCTATCCAGCCCAGGCAGAGGCAC
>NZ_JBEZYF010000054.1:0-61986 GCF_040638415.1 Kribbella sp. NPDC026596
TACTCCAACGAATCGACCAGCACCAGACCGCCACACCGGCCCTCGCACAAGCCGCATGAACAACCCCGACGAACTTACGGCGCGGACCACTAAGGATCCGCGTGGTTGCCGCATCGGCCGGAAAGAACGTCTCGATCGCGATCTCGTCCAGCGTGACGTCGCGCGGCGAACCGAAGACCGTTGCCGCATAGAGGAATGCCAGCTCGCCGAACGGGGTCGACAACTCCAGCGGTACGACGAGATCGGAGCCAACCGGAGCGCCGGAGGACGCCGACCCGCCGTACGTCTCGAGCTCGGCGAGCAACTCACGGAGCCCGTCCGCCGCGGTCCGCTCGAGTTGGCGTCGTACCCGGCGGAGCACATGAGCCCGCCACTGCTCCAGATTGCGAACCATCGATGCCATCCCGGCAGGGTGCAGCGTCGCACGCAACATGTTGAGCGGCGGTCCGGCGAGCTCGCCGGGCAGATCACGGAGGAACGGCTGCATCGCCTGGTTGGCCGACAGCAGGTCCCAGCAGACGTTCACAGCGACCGCCGGGTTCGGCTCCATGCCGGTCAGCACCGCCTGAACGGCCTCCCGAGCCGGACCCAGCTCCCGGAACGGACGTTCACGATGAACCGGCGCGAAGCCCGCGGCCAGGTACAACCGGTTGCGTTCCCGCAAGGGGACATCGAGTTCGTCGCAGATCTTCTCGAGCATGTCCCGGCTGGGGTTCGACCGCCCGGTCTCGATGTAGCTGAGATGTTTCGCCGACAGGTCCGCGGCCAGTGATACATCCAGCTGCGAGCGACGACGCCGCTCCCGCCACCGCTTCACCAGCACCCCGACCGGCTCGTCCGAGCCCACAGACATCACGCTCACGCGCGCCACAATGCCGCCGTACCGGACGCCAGGCAATCACCTCCGAGGTTCTTGAGACGCATCCCCTCGCATCCCAGAGTGGAGCACATCAACCGACCGAAGGAGACCTTCGATGACCGAGAACACCGTCCCCGAGACCGACACCGGGCTGCTCGCCGTCCAGCGGTACGTCGACTTCTGGAACGCCTCCACCGAGGACGAGCAGCAGCGGCTGGCCACAACGACCTTCGCGACCACCGTCGCCTACCACGCACCCGTAGGCGTGCTACACGGGGTCGATGAACTCATCGGCTTCCGCGACCAGTTCGCCGACCACTCCCCCAACTACCGGTTCGAGACCAGGACGCTCCCGCAGGCACACCACGGCCGCGCCCGCCTGGAATGGGAACTGACGGTCGACAAAACCTCATTCGCGACCGGGACCGACGTACTCGAACTCGACGAAGAAGGCCGCATCGTTGCGATCGCCGGCTTCCTCGACCGCGCTCCGGACGGCTTCCCACATTGATCCGCCTCCGGCGCAGCCGAATCCAGTCGCGGTGCAGCCGACGTCTGCGAGGGCAGCCTCAAGGGTCAGAGGTTCTGGCGGTGTTGGAAAGCCGCCTGTTCTTGGAGGAACGTCCTGGCGGGTTCGGTTCTGGCGACGGATGCAGCGCGGGTGTAGGCAGTCGCGGCCTCGGTTCGCCGGCCGAGCTTGTTCAGCATGTGGCCACGGGCGGCGTGTAGCAGGTGGTAGTCGTCGAGTTCGTCGGCGAGTGCGTCCAGGATGTCCAGTCCGGCGCCAGGCCCGTGGAGCTCGGCGACCGCAATGGCACGGTTCAAGGCAACGACTGGGGTCGGCATCGCCCTGAGCAGCCGGTCGTAGAAGCGAACAATCGCGGACCAGTCGGTGTCCTCGTAGCGGGCTGCAGCGCAGTGCAGTGCCTGGATCGCGGCCTGCAACTGGAACGGCCCGAGCTGCCGTCGCCGGATGCAGGACAATACGAGCGTCTGCCCCTCGTCGATCAGGGCATGGTCCCACAGCGAGCGATCCTGATCCTGGAGCAGTACCCCGATCCCTTGGTCACCGCGAGCTGGCCTGCGAGCTTCACCGAGCAGCATCAGCGCAAGGAGACCGACAACCTCCGGTTCGGCGGGCATCAAACCACGCAGGAGCCGGGAGAGCCGGATCGCCTCGGTGCGAAGGTACGCGTGCCGTCTGTCGTCGCCACCGGCGTTGTACACCAGGTACAGCACTGACAGGACTGCTCGCAGCCGACCGGGCAACTCCGCGTCGCCAGGCACGCGATACGGGATCCGGGCCGCCTTGATCTTGTACTTCGCCCGCACCAACCGCTTGGCCATCGCCTCCTCACTCACCAGGAACGCCGATGCCAGGTCCCCGAGATCGAGTCCGGCGATGAGGCGGAGGGTGAGCGCCACCTGGTGCTCACCCCGTAGCGCCGGATGACAGCAGGTGAAGATCAGCCTCAGCTGATCCTCACCCACCGCACCGGAGGCCTCGCCTCGCAACCAGTCGGCGGCGATCTCCTTGGTCAACTCGCGTCCGCGCGCGTTCCGCCGTACGACGTCGACCGCGCGGTTGCGTGCGGTCGTAACGATCCAGCCGGCCGGGTTCCCCGGTACGCCGTCCCGCGGCCACCGATCCATGGCGGTCACGAACGCATCCTGTGCGGCGTCCTCGGCCAGGCTGATGTCACCGAACAGCCGCACCAGTGTGGCCACCGCCGGCCCGCTGGCGTCACGGAACGCGCGCTCGACTTCCTCCATCTCGTCAGTGGCCGGCCTGAACCCGGCCTGTCGCTCTGAACGGCCGCACCTCGATGTCGCGGTCAATCGCCTCCACCACCTTCTCCGCCCACGCCAGCGCCGCGTCCAGGTCCTCGGCGTTGATGACGTAGAACCCGCCGATGTGTTCCTTGGCCTCCACGAACGGACCGTCAGTGGTCACCTTGTCCAGGCCGGTGCCACCCCGCACAACAGTCGCCGCATCCGCTCCGTGCAGCGCTCCACCGAACACGAACGCCCCTGCAGCGTCCATCTCCTCCTCGAGCGCGACGACGCGGCCCATGAAGGCGTGCATCTCCTCGGGCGTGGCCGGCCCGCTCGGTCCACCGTCGTACACCGACAACAGGTACTGGTTCATCTCAAACCTCGACTCCGCGGGACCGTCCCGCTCCGACCTTGTGACGAAACACGGGTACGCGATCAGGACACCTCAGCATCTCGATCTTCGCCATCGCCGATCCAAGAAACTTCCGTCAAACTCCGACATAGGGTTGTCGCGAGCGGCTGTGACCGTGGGACCGAGCCCGCCGCTGCGGCGGGTCAACCACACGCTGGAGGACAGACCAATGACCCAACCCGCTCCCGGCAGCCTGGCCTGGTTCGAGGTCGCGACCGACGACGCAGACGGCGCCCAGAAGTTCTACGGCAGCCTGTTCGACTGGACCTTCGACGCCGACGGTCCCGCGGCATCCGGCGGCATGGACTACCGCAACATCAAGGCCTCCGGGTCCGACGCCCCGATGGGCGGCATCTTCGGCACCCGCGGACAACTGCCCAACCACGCGGTCTTCTACATCCTCGTCGCCGACGTCGAAGCGACCTGCACCGACGCCGAGCAACTCGGCGGGTCCGTGGTCAGCAAGCACCTCGACCCCGGGCCCGGCGCACCCGCCTTCGCCTACCTGCGCGACCCGTCCGGCAACCAGTTCGGGGTCTTCACCCCACCGGCGCCCTGATGTCACCCGACCCAGGAGAGGCGTCCCCGCCGGCGAAGTCCGGCGAGGACGCCGGCCGCGAGCTGTACGACGAACTCACCGACGACCTCCTCTACGAACCAGCCATCGGCCGCTCCACCATGATGGGCTACCCCTGCCTACGGCTCGCCGGCCGATTCTTCGCCTCGTACGACACCACGAGCGGTCTCGTCGTCAAACTCCCGGCAGCACGCGTGTCCGAACTCGTGGACTCAGGCGCCGGGGCCCAGTTCGCGCCGGCCGGCAAGGTCTTCCGCGAATGGGTCGCCCTGCCCACCATCGACCGGGACCTCTGGAGGGCCCTGCTCCGCGAGGCGGTCGACTTCGCCCGGGCGTCCCTGGACGCGTGATCCGACAAGCCTTGCCAAGACTGAATGTTAGTGACTAACATTTGAGCCGTGAGTTCACGGTCCGAACGGACGCGCGAACGGCTGTTGACCGCGGCGCTGGAGCTGTTCACGGAGCGCGGGTACGACGGCACGAGCGTCAGCGACATCGCCGCGCGCGCAGGGGTCACGGAGATGACGTTCTTCCGGCACTTCCCCGGCAAGGCGAGTGTGCTCGTGGATGATCCGTACGACCCCGTGATCGGCGCCGCGATCCGTCAACAGCCGACCAGTCTCGATCCGATCAGCCGTGCGGCCCGCGGAGTCCGGGCAGCGTGGCGGCAAGTCCCACGGCCGTCGATCGCGCAGGTACGGGTCCGGCTCCGCATCGTCGCCCACACCCCCGCGTTGCGTGCGAGCATCGCCGCCGGCACGGCCGCGACCGAAGCGGTGATCGCGGAGGCTCTGACCGACGGCACGACCTCCCGAAAGAAGGCACTCATCGCAGCCAGCGCCGTGATGAGCGCACTCAACACGGCCCTGCTCGAGTGGAGCATGACCGACGACGATGACCTCGGACAGGCCATCGAGACCGCTCTGGACGTCTTGGAGGATCGCCATCACTGACACGGTCCAAGCACACGGTCTGGTGCGAACGTTCGACGACGGCACCGGTGTACGGGGCGTCGACATCCGGGTCGCTCCGGGCGAGATCCACGCATTGGTCGGCCTGAACGGTGCCGGAAAGTCCACGCTCATGCGGCTGCTCCTGGGCATGCTCAAGCCTGATCGCGGAACCGTCACCATCGCCGGTCGAAGCCTCCGACATGCCGACATGCCGACTGGACGACCGTCGGACACCTGGTCGACTACCCGCTGGCGTACCACGAACTGACCTGCCGGCAGAACCTCGCCCTCGGCGCCAGACTCCACGGCGTCGCGCCGGCCAACATCCCAGGCATCGTCAGCGCCGCCATCGCAGAACTACATCTCGGCCAGTACGCCGACCGCCGCGCAAGCAAACTCTCGCTCGGCAACAAACAACGTCTCGGCCTCGCGTCGGCACTACAACACCAACCCAGCTTCATTGTGCTCGACGAGCCCACCAACACCCTCGACCCGGCCGGAGTGATCCTGCTCCGCGAGGCATTGCTGCGCCGCTCGGGCACAGGAGCAGGCGTCTTCGTCAGCAGCCATCACCTCGACGAAGTCGCCCGGGTGGCCGACCGAATCTCTGTCCTGAACGCCGGGCGGATCATCGGAACGCTCGACCCACACGGCATCGACATCGAGCGCTCCTTCTTCGACCTCGTCCACAGCGACGACACCGCCGCAAGATCACCGCGCTCGTGACAGAGTTCACCAAGCTCGCACACGCGACCGTCGTGCGAGTCACCTCGGTCCTGATCGTGCTCGGCATCGCGCTCATCTGCTCCTCGATGCTGCTGGCCGTCCACACTAACGATCCTCAACTGGCCGCGAAACTCGGACCGCTCGTCGACGGCCTGCCGAGCTCCAAGCGGTCGGCAAACAGTGACCGTCCGCATCTACGACCGGCTCGAAAGGGCGGCCACGATACCGATTCCCGCACCGCAGCCGGAGCCGTCTACTTGGTCGAGATGGACGTCACTCTTCAAGCCGGGTCGCTCGGCCGACCACGCCGAGTAACGACGTTCGTTTGCGCCGAGGTTCGTAGATAAGGGAAGCTTGGCCGCGGTGCGCCGGGAAGTCTGGTCGGCAGTGCCCGTCCCCAGCTGGGGTGCGGGCGGATCAGCGATTCCGGGAGGCGGCGTGACGTGGACGGCGACGAACTGCAGCGGTAACGGCAGCGTCACATTCTGTGCGTCGTGCGCCACCGGCGTATCGTTCAAAGGTGCACGCAGAACAAATCGCCGAGACGTACCCAGTGGTCACGATGGACACGGATGCGCGTCAGGCGGCCGAGCTACTCGCCTCCCAGCGGTTGCCCGGAATCATCGTGGTGGACAAGGAACAACGCCCGTACTCGGTGTTGCCCGCATCACAGGTGGTCCGCTGCCTGGTGCCGAGCTATGTGCAGGACGACCCGTCGCTAGCCCGGGTGATCGACGAGTCCCTGGCCGATCGAGTTGCCGACAAGCTCACAAATGTGACCGTCCGGCAGATGCTGCCCGACGAGCCTACCGAGTTGCCGGTGGTGAACTACGACGACACCGTCCTGGAAGTGGCTGCGATCATGGCGCGCCTGCGATGTCCGTTGGTTGCCGTCGTCAAGGACAAAGAAATCATCGGAGCGATCACAGCGTCGAGACTGCTTCAGCTCGCAATACCGCACTCGTAGCGCCTGACTCCCTGGCGGTGACGGCGTGACCGTCATCGCGATTGTTGTCTTCGTGATCGCGTACGTGCTGATCGCAACCGAGTGGACGCACAAGCTGCTCGCGGCGCTCGGTGGCGCCGCGGTCCTGCTTGCGCTCGGGGTCACCGATTCCGAGCATGCCTTCTACTCCCACGAGACCGGCATCGACTGGGACGTCATCTTCCTGCTGCTCGGAATGATGATCATCGTCGGCATCCTGCGCCGTACCGGAGTCTTCGAGTACGTCGCGATCTGGGCCGCCAAACGCGCCAAGGGATCGCCCCTGCGGGTGATGATCCTGCTCACGCTGATCACCGCGATCGCCTCGGCGTTCCTGGACAACGTGACCACCGTCCTGCTGATCGCCCCAGTCACGCTCCTGGTCTGCGACCGCCTCGGGATCAACCCGGTCCCGTTCCTGATCGCCGAAGTGATGGCATCCAACATCGGCGGCGCCGCCACGCTGATCGGTGACCCGCCGAACATCATCATCGCCAGCCGGTCCGGCCTCACCTTCAACGACTTCCTGATCCACATGACCCCATTGGTCGTGATCGAACTCATCGTGTTCACACTCGTGCTGCCACGGCTGTTCAAAGGCTCGTTCGCCGTCGACGAGGACCGCGTCGCCGACGTCTTGCGCCTCAACGAGCGCGAAGCGATCCAGGACACGCGGCTGCTGATCAAGTGCGGCGCGGTGCTCGTTCTGGTGTTCGCCGGGTTCGTCGGGCACACCGTGTTCCACGTCGAGCCGGCAGTTGTCGCCTTGCTCGGCGCCGGGTTGCTCGTGCTGATCTCGAAGGTCCCCACACGGCACTACATGTCCAGTGTCGAGTGGCAGACACTGCTGTTCTTCGCGGGCCTGTTCATCATGGTCGGTGCCTTGGTGAAGACCGGGGTGATCGCCGAACTCGCCGACCTGGTCGGTGAGGCGACGAACGGCAAGCCCCTGCTGGCTGTGATGCTGATCCTGGTCGTTTCGGCCGTCCTGTCCGGCATTGTCGACAACATCCCGTACGTCGCCACGATGAGCCCCGTGGTCCTGGAACTGTCCAAGAGCGTTACCGATCCGGCGCACGGCCACGCCCTGTGGTGGGCCCTCGCCGCCGGTGCGGACTTCGGCGGGAACGCGACCGCGGTGGGTGCCAGCGCGAACGTCGTGGTGATCGGCATCGCCCTGCGCGCCGGCAGCCCGATCAGCTTCTGGGAGTTCACCCGCAAGGGCGTGGTGATGACCGCGATCACCATCGTCGTCGCCGCTCCGTACCTCTGGCTGCGGTACTTCGTCCTGTCCTGACTCGGGAGATCCAATGCTGCTGTTGTGTTTCGCGGCCGTCCTGCTGCTTGCGGTCCTGGTGTCGAGCCTGGCCGGGCGAACGATTCTCTCGACCGCGGTCCTTTTCCTCGTCGCCGGGTTCGTGCTCGGCCCCGAGACCACCGGCGTGCTCGATCTCGAGCCCGGGTCGCCGGTGGTCTCGGTGCTGGCCGAGCTCGCGTTGTTCGCCGTACTGTTCACCGACGGCATGCGGGTCGGCTGGTCCGACTTGCGGTCCGCCTGGCGGCTGCCGGGTCGCGCACTGGGTTGGGGTCTTCCACTCACCCTTGCGATCACCGCCCTCGCCGCACACTTCGTGGTCGGACTGGGCTGGCCCGAATCGCTGCTGATCGGCGCGATCCTGGCACCCACCGACCCGGTGTTCGCCTCCGCGCTGGTAGGCAACGAGAAGGTCCCGGCCCGGCTGCGGCATCTGCTGAACGTCGAGTCCGGCGTGAACGACGGCCTCGCCTTGCCGTTCGTGATGGTCTTCCTGGCGGTTGCCGCCGGTCACGACTGCCTGCACCTCGGCGAACTGGCACTCGAACTGACCGTCGGCGTCGCGATCGGCGTCGCCGTGCCGTGGATCGCCATCCGCCTCGAGCGCACGCCGTTGTTCGCCGCTTCCACGAAGTACGAGCCGCTCAACGCCATGGCCATCGGACTGCTCGTTCTCGCGCTCGCGCAGACTCTGCACGGCAACCTCTTCCTCGCCGCCTTCGCAGCCGGCATCACGGTCGCCACCTTCGGACCGGCTCAGCGCGCCGCGTTCGAGCACTTCGGCGAACTGATCGCCGAAGTGCTCAAGCTCGCCGCCCTCCTGGTCTTCGGCTCCCTGATCTCCCTGGAGTTCCTCGCCGAGATCTCCTGGCAGGGCTGGATCCTCGCCGTCGTCGCGCTGCTCGTCGCTCGGCCGCTCGCACTCGCGCTCTCATTCCTGCGCTCCGGACTCGGCCCACGCGAACAGCTGGCAGCAATGTGGTTCGGCCCAAAAGGCTTCGCCTCGGTCGTCTACGGCCTACTCGTCCTCGAATCCGGAATCCCCGCCGCCGATCAGGTGTTCCACCTCGTCGCCCTCACCATCGTGCTGTCGATCGTCGCCCACTCGTCCACCGACATCCTCGTCGCCCGCTCCTTCGAAGGCGCCGACCTCACAGCAGAACCCACCCCGACGGCCCAAGGGGCCGGCGACGCCTGACGCCCCCCGGGGTGTCTGCAGAGGCTCGCCGTCCTCCCTGACGTCGACCGAGGGGACCAACCGTCAGCAAGTCTGCTGCTGAGTGAACAGCAGGCCGTCGCGGTCGATCGCCACAGCCCGGCGAGTACGAGCACAACGGTGCCGAAGGCGACCGGCCAGACTGGCTGCTGGGCAGAGTGTTCCAGTACTTCACCATCGCTCCGATGCGCGATCTGAGTCCGAGGCAGGGATTGTGGGCGGCGATCAAGGCCGACACACTGTCGATCCTCGCGTTCCAGATCGGGCTCTTTGCCGGCATGTGGGCCCACCAAACGGTGCTCTTCCCGCCAGGCCTGCCGAAGACGACCGCGGCCTATTGGCAGATGATGGAACTGGCCATGATCCTCGGCTTCTTCACTGCCTGGCCGGTGAACGCCGGCTGATCCGAATCGGCTGGAAAGAACGAATGTAGGCCCGTTCCATCGGACGGGCGAACGTCGAAGCCAAGCGATGGGGCAGACCGATGTGACCAGCCGACTGCCATCGTTTTGCGTTTATGTGACGGCCGAGCGCCGACGACCATCAACGCGACCGCTCCCCGGAGACCGCACGTTGAGTTCTCTTGACGACTGCGACTAGACCCTTTGGCAACTATGAAGCAGCGGGTAGGTCTGGAGCCAGGTTGATGAAAGTGAGAGGAGACTGACTATGACCCGGCTCGATGACGCTTCAGACACCCGAACAGCGCTTCAGGAGACAGGTAGCGCGTTCGGCCCTGCTGACGGCTGGTTCGACGTCGCAGTACTGGTCGAGAATGAGCTGACGGGTACCTCGGCAAGGCGAATGACGGACCTTTATCAGATGAAGAGCACGCCCTGTCGCTACCATCTGGTGCGCCCGCTCGGCGACGTCTCGGCCCGCACCGACGGCGCTCGTCAGGAGGCCGAGCGTCTGATGCAGAAGAGCGTCGAGCGCATGGAGGCTCTGCAAGCGTCCGTATCCGGAGTCGTCGCCGAGCAAGAGCCCATCGATGCGTTGCTCGATGCGATCACGACCACTCACAGTCAGGAAATTGTGGTCGTGACGAGGCGGCATCGGCTGGCGACGCTGCTCCAGCGAGATCTGGCATCGACGATCCGCTCCCGGGTCGACCTCCCCATGGTCCACCTCGTAGAGCGCTGAGTCGAATCGATGTGGATCGGCGTACATCCGCGCAGACAGCGTTGCTGATGTGGGATGCCTGGATCGGCATGTCGGTGATCGATGCCAACGGCAAACTTGTCGGCACGGTCAAGGACGTCGACACGAGCCTCCTCACGGTGGCCGGCGCCGGGCTGATGGACAACGACTGCTACGTCCGCGCGGAGCAGATCGCGGCGACGGACGAGGATCAGGTATTCCTCTCTGTCTCCGCCGCCGATCTGAGTATCGATTACGGACGCTGGATCTGAGGATGCTCGCGCCGCGTTGCCTGCGCTCGACATCCGGACTGGACACACGATGCACCACGCAATCCTGACGATTTCGATCATCGCCGTCTCGACGGTCTTCGCGCTGGCAGCAAATGCTGCACTGCGCAAGAAATGAGCACGAACCCAAACCGCCGCGTGTCTCCCCAACGCCGCTCGCAGCGCTCGGCTCGCCGTTGCGCTCACTTTGCGATCTGTTGACGAGGCTTCACCTGCCAGTTAGCGAAACGACCTCGGGGGTACGAGGTCATCAGACCTCCATCGAAGACAACAAGTGGAGAGAAGGCCAATGACTCATCAGGTTGTTGTTGCGGTCGACGGAGAACTGTCTGCGCAGGACGCGACCGCGGCAGCGGCTCACCGAGCAACCGACGGTCCGGTGGACTTTCACCTGCTGATCGCTACAAAGCAGGCGAGCACCGGCGACAGCGGACTCGCGATGTTCGGTCTGCGGCCTGGCGACACCTTCGGCTCAGCGGCGCTCGCACGGCACATGAATGTTCGACCGACCGAGGACGAGGACCAGTCTGGCTCCGGCCTCGGGGAGATCGTGGCAAAGAGCGCCAGGCACCTGAGGGCGGCGGGCGACGGCAACGTGACCGTTGCGATCACTCACGGGGACATGCTCTCCGGCGCGCGCGCCTTGGTGGGGACGACCGGTAGTCAAGAAGTGGTGATCGTCGCCGCGCCTGGCCGCTACCCACAGTTCGCGATGCCCGAGTGGACACAGAGGTTGTCCGTCTACCTCGGGCTTCCGCGAGTACGGGCAATTCAGCATGTCGACTGACGCAAGGGTGTTCGACTGACGAACGGGACGGACACTTTGGCAGTCCGTGACGGTTTCCGCGGACCCGGCGACCTCGGCGCGGATTGTGCGGCGAAGGTCACGAGCCCTTCTTCGGCTCGCTGCCATGATCGGCGGCGAGCCGCTGGAGCATGCGGTTGTAGGCCGCGTACGCCTCGTCGCTGTCCGGGTCGAGCCGCCGCGCGGGATCGACACCGACCTCGGTCGCGATCACAGTGCTACGTACCCGATCCAGCCACGGGCCGGTCATCCGCGCACGACGGCTGGGCGAGGTGACAACGGAAATCATCAGCCCGACGGCGGCGAACATCATGAGCCCGTCCCCAACCGCCCACATCAGTCCACCGGCCGTGTGGATGTCGGTCAGTGCCAGCGGCGCCCAGGACGGGTGCTGGCCCATCATCACCGGGAACGGATCGGGCGTCGCCTGCAGCAGGACGATCCCGACGACGGTGTCCGGCACCATTGCGATCAGGAACAGCACCAGTCGCAGCAGGTACCCCGGGTCTGGACGAATCGGCTCCTCCCCCAGAAGAGGCAGGAAGAACAGGTACCCGGTGGCGACGTACAGGACCTGCTCAGCCGGCATCAGCCAGGCATGCGTCGCCATCTGGTCCATGAACCCCGTCAGGTGAGTCCCGATGATCACCACCGTGTAGACCGCCAGCCCGCTCGCTGGATGAGTGAGGACGCCGACCGGCCGCGAGGCCACCAGCAACCGCGCCCGGGACTGACGACGGACCGGAAGAGCTTCGATGACAACCGTCACCGGATGTCCTAAAACAAGCAGAGCGGGGACCACCATGATGAGCAGCAGGTGGAGCACCATGTGCATCCAGAACACCGCCATCGCATAGCGACCGATCCCAGAGGCCACGCAGATCCACAGCACCGCGCAGCCGAGGCCGAACGACACCGCTCGCCACGGGGGAACCGTCGACCGCTCCAGGCCTCGCACCCGCAGGACGATGTAGCCGCCCGCGAACAACAGGCCGACCGCGAGCCACCCCGGCGCAAGCCTCCAACTGCCCAGAAACGAGCCCCAGTCCAGTGGTGGCGGCATCGAACTCACATCAGACATCGGCCCGCCCGTCATCCCCACCTCCACAACTTGTTCAATGCAAGCATTGCATACTGCAATCAAGGACCTGGGGCCGGCATGCGCGCTTGAGGAAGTCTCTACCGGTGCACAACTCTCGTTTCGCAACGGCGGGATCGTGACGAGAACGTACTGCGGCTGACCGGCGAAGGGCTCTCGAACCCGGAGATCCCCGACCGGCTGTTCATCAGCCGCAAGACCGTCGAGCACGATGTCGGCAAACCCTGCGCAACTCGGACTCCGTGACCGCGCCGAGGCCGTCAGGTACGCCGTACACCGCCAGCACGACCCCACTCACGACCTTCCTCTCCGAGGAGAACGTCGCGCAACTCATCAACCGGGCACAACAACTGGTCTGAACACCCGGCGGATCTGTCGCGGTGAATCGGCTCGAAAAGCCGCGTTCATGGCAGCTCGTAGCTGCACCGCCCGTCCGCAAGGCCTTGTTCAGGGTGCGCCGGGCGCTCTCCCGCGGTCCGTCGTACTCCGGGATGGTGGTTTCCGAGGCGGTCGACCGCAGCAGCACACCGGTCCTGTACGCACCGGGTTCGACCAGGCTGACGTGGATATCGCGGTGCCGGACTTCATACGCCGAGCCTCGGTGTAGCGGGCCAGAGCGGCTTTGGATGCGGCGTAGAGCCCCTCACCGGGTTCTCCGACCCAGGCAGCAAGCGAGCCAACGTTGATGATCCGCCCCTGCCTGCGCGCATGCCTGGGAGCACAGCTCGCGTCATGCGTACTGTGCCGAAGAAGTTGGTCTCGAACAGCTCTTGGCCCGCAGCAACTGACATTTCTTCGGCGAAGCCTTGATGCATGACGCCGACATTGTTGATCAGGACGGCGGCGTTGCTGGACGGCGACATGGAGTCCTCGCTGGGCGTGACCGGTCGGCTGGACGGCACCGTGCCGGGCGGCTACCGCCCGGCGAGGCGGAACTGCACCATAGGGAGTGCTGCGCCGCGGTCGTCGATCGGTGAACCGAGCGTGTTCTCGAGGGCGGGTTTCATCGTCTCCCAGGCCTCGGGGTGCCGCCTGACGTAGCGGTCGAGGCAGGCCGCAGCCCGATCCGCCGGAAGTATGTCCGCAGTGGCGCGGGCCGGGCCGCGACTACGGCTCCAGACGCGGACGTCAGGGTTCGCAACGACGTTCCGATACCACTGGGCCCGGGTCCCGAAGCCGGAGACGACGACGTAGCTGCCGGAGTCGGGCCGGTCGATGACTTCCAGGACAACGTAGCGGCGGTTGCCGGTCTTCCGGCCGATGTGTTCGAGCATCAGCATTCGCTGTCCGAACAGGAATCCGAGCCGGGCGCGATAGAGAACAATCGGTGTCCGCATCAGCCGGCGATTACGCAAAGCTTGGGTTGCCACAGCGACGAGTCTGTCGGCCACGACAGCAGGCAACGCAGACGCTCCAGGCATTCAAAAGACCTCGATTCGTAAGTGGTGATTGACTCGCTTCAGTCACACCGACCCGAGCGACGCACGACGCTTCCTGGAGCGGAGCGTGCTTGCGACGAGCATGGTGACTGCGAGGATTGCGTGCAGCCAGGTGTCTGCCTTGCCAGTCGGCACGAGGTCCGGGATCAGCGGTGTCTGATCGAGGGCGCCGTACAGCAAAAGGGCGACCATCACACCGCCGGTGATCGCGAGAAATCGGCGGCAGTAGTGGAGCGATCCCGCGCTTAACACGGCACCCGCACCGAGCAGCAGATGAACGACGTTGTGGAGCACCGACACGTGGAAGAGACCGAGAAGCGTCTCTGATCCCACGACGCTGAGGTCCACGTACTCGAGATGCTCTGCAAACAGACGAAGAAATCCGAAGCACGACAGGGTCAGCAGGACGCCCGCGATCCACAGCGCCAGCTCCTGAACGGATGTCGGGATGAGACGGGTCGATGTGTGGTCGTCCACGAGCTGCTCCTCATTCGCGGCCGGCGTTCAGTCCTCACAACCTGCGTCGTCGCAATCCGGTCGGGTGCCGGTGACAAACTCGCCGACGGCAACCGCCACCAGCACCCGTGTCGGCACGGCCTTCAGGTCCGGAACCATCCAGGCAGCTACGAACCCGGGCCCAAGCAGGACACCACCCACTCGAGCGCCACCCGAACACCGAGGCTCCGATCCACGGCCCTGTCCTGGTCAGGGGGCCAACCCGTCCACGACAGAGGTCCACGAATTCCACATCCGGCCCGTGCTTGGCCTATGACTGTAGGCCACAAGCGGTGCCCGGTGTCCGGCTCCTGGCGGACCGTCATGAAACCTCAAACTCTGCTCAATCCGAGCGCAGTCCTCGTGTGCCCGATAACCCGTCCACATGGGGTCCCGACCAGCCACCCGTTGCCCAGGCAGGCGGTGAAGCCGAGGATCAGGACCAAAATGCATCGTCGCTGGTGATGGCAGGAACCTTGGCTGATCGTGGCTGTCATGACCGTGCCCTCTTATGCCGAGGAGAGACCGGCGCCGGTGATCATCAGCGCCGGGGCTGCGGCCGTTGCGATGGCAGAACGCTTGATCATGCCCATCACAGTTGTCGGTCACCGGGCGGCGGGACTTTGGAGCCACCGCCCGCGACGCGGGTGCTGTACCCGCAACGAGGAAACCCGGACTCGCCGCGACTGTATTCCACAAAGACACCGTGCTCCTACCGAGAAGCGTCGGGCGCGCGCCGAACGCTCCTAGCCAAGCGTCGGTCCGAAGTCGGTCCGGCCACGCGCTTATCGCGGCGGTGTCCGCCGGTGAGTCACAGTGAGGCCGGCGACGATGAGGACGAATGCGAGTGCGACTGCGATTCCGGCGAGACCTAGGCGGTCGATGGTGTTGGCGACGGCGTGCTGGATGGTGCTGGCGGTGCCGATGATGGGATCGTTGGCGGTTGAATCGCCACGGAGGGTGCGGATCTCCCACCAGCCGTAGTACGCGACGTAGCCGCCGGACGCGACCAGGAGAACGCCTGCGGCTCGTGGTAGGACCGCCCCGATGCGGCGTAATCGTCCGAGCAGAGACGTCCGGGCCAGGGCGACCGCGACGGCCGCGGTCCCGACGACCAGTCCCATCCCGGCCGCGTACACCAGGAACAAGATCGCGCCGGACCAGATCGAGTCGGCGCGGAAGCTGGACACCACGACGGCAAGGAAGGGCGCGATCGTGCAGCTCAGGGATGCGACGGCGTACGACGCGCCGAAGGCGATCATCGACCGCCAAGACCGCGTCATGGTCGCAGGACCACGTCGGTGCAGGCGAAGCCCCGGCAGTGCCCGGCCCAGGAGGAGCCAGGCACCGAGGCCGGCGAGCAGAATACCGAGGCCGATGGTGAACCAGGGCAGGTAGCGCTGTATCGACGAGGCGACCGGTGCGAGGGCGAGGCCGAACACGCCGAAGACGAGCGTGAATCCGAGCGTCATGCCGGCCGTGAGGATCAGCGCGCGGCCCACCGCGACGGCGCGACTCGATGGCTGGTCCCCGACGACCAGCAGGGACAGGTACGCCGGCAGGAGCGCGAACCCGCAGGGGTTCACGCTGGCCAGCATGCCCGCCCCGAGCGCGATGGCCAGCAGACCTTCGGACATCGTGGTCAGCTCACGAGTTGCGCGACGCGCCGGTCCAGCTCGTCGTTGTCCAGGTAGCCCTGGAACGTGACCCGGCCGTCCCGGTCGAGTACGACGTACGAGCTCTGGACGATCACCCCGAACCGGGTCCACACCGCGCCACGTGCATCGTCGAGCTGCGGGAAGCTGCTGAGCTTGGACCCGAAGTCGCGGATCGCGCCGCTCTCGTCCAGGCCTCCGACGCCGACCACGTTGACCTTTCCGGCGTACTTCTCGGCCAGCGCGCTTACCCAGCCCGATTGGGCCCGGCAGGTCGGGCACCACGGCGCCCAGAACCACAACACGGCGGGCTTGCCGGCCAATCGGCGGCCGTCAAAGGTCGCGCCGGTGATGGTTCGCGCGGTGAAGTCCAGGTTGGCGACCGGCGCCGTGGTCTGCCCTGAGCTCGGCGACGGTCCGGCCGGCGGCGCGCCCGTTGACGCCGGGCCACCGCAGGCCCCGACCGCAATCGCCGTGATCAGCAGCCCGGATACTGTCACGGTCCGACTCGTGCACCAACGGATGGTCTTCACAGACTCATGGTGCAGCAGACGCCGGAGCCGAACCGTGAGCGCGATCACCGAACAAGCGGCGTTTCGGGGCGATGCTGTGGTCATGCGCGGACGGATCGTCAGGCTCCTGGCCGTGACGCTACTTGCCGTCACGGCGTGCTCGTCGCCATCGAACACGACGGACCGGCAGAGCGGCTCCCCTCTGGAGGAGCTCGAGCACGTCGAGCTACCTCAGGTCGCCGCCGGCCCGCGGGAGGACGGGCCGTCCGCGCTGGACAACATGCGTGACCAGCACCTGCCGAGACCGCTGCTGAACCCGGACCAGATCGTGTCCGGTGGGCCGCCGCCCGACGGGATCCCACCGATCGACGAGCCGCGGTTCTCCCGCGCGGCGACGGTCGGCTGGCTGGCCGGCACCGAGCCGCTGCTGTCGCTCACGGTCGGCGGTGAGACGCGTGGGTACCCGCTGCAGATCATGGTCTGGCATGAGATCGTGACCGACACCGTCGGCGGGGTGCCGGTTGCGGTCACGTACTGCCCGCTGTGCAACTCTGGGGTCGCGTTCGACCGCCGCGCTGCGGGGAGGGTGCTGTCGTTCGGTACGTCGGGCCGCCTGTACGCCGACAACCTGGTGATGTACGACCGGCAGACCGAGTCGCTGTGGCCCCAGCTCACCGGGCAGGCAGCCCTCGGCGTGCTCACCGGCACCACCCTGAAGGCCATCCCGATGGGCACCGTGGCGTGGCGCGACTTCCAAACCGCACACCCCGACGCATGGGTCCTGAGCCGCGACACCGGCTACGACCGTCCGTACGGCCGCAATCCGTACGCCGGGTACGACGACCCGACCGGGCAACCGCTGTTCCCGCTGCCTGGCACGGACGCGCGGCTCCCGGCGAAGGAACGCGTGATCGGCGTCTCCGGCACCCGCGACGCGATCGCCGTCGTCCGCTCGACGCTCGCCCAGAAGGCCGTCCTCGAAGTCACGGTCGACGACAGCCAACTGATCATGTGGCACCGGCCCGGCCAGGCCTCAGCCCTCGACGACGAGAACATCACCCGAGGTCGTGACGTCGGCAGTGTTGCCGTCTTCGATCCCCTCGTAGCCGTCCGGCGCCTCCATTTCGTTGCTGATGGCACCGGTTTCCGGGATCGTGAGACGGACTCGCGCTGGGATGTCCTCGGGCGCGCCATCAGCGGACCGCTGACCGGAGGCCAGTTGGAGCCGCTGCGTTTCCTCGACACGTTCTGGTTCGCCTGGGTGACTTTCCACCCCGATACCCGGGTCATCGGGTGACCACCCGAACAGCGGCCGAAGCGTGCCCGCACTCGGGTGGCCGGACCTGTCCGCGGTGCTCGTGGTCGAGACCACGCGACGCCGTGCTGCTGGTCGTGCGCGGCCGCACCGCACGCAAGGCGCTGCCCGTGGCAGCGGTGGTCGGCACCGTGCTGTCGCTGGTGAACCAGGGGTCGGTGATCGCCGGCGGTGGCGCCACCTACGGCACCTGGGTTCGAGTGGCGGTGAACTACCTGGTGCCGTTCCTGGTCGCCAGCACCGGCTATCTGTCGGGCCGTCGGGTGCGGGGACCCGCTGTCGACTGGCCGGGCTACGTTGCGGACTATCACGAGCGGCGTTCGGGCATCACCGAGCAGATTCTTGGCCAAGCGATCAGCCAGCGCGGCGAGACGCCGTACGCGTGGCTGGTGGACCTACCACTGCAGGATGCGTCGGGCCGGATCCTCGACATCGCCTGCGGGTCGGCTCCGACGCGTGAGCTGTTGCGCCGGCCCGGGTGGCTGGGGCTCGATGCGTCAATGGGTGAGCTGGCTGCCGCTTCCGCGGGGGGCCGTGTGCCGTTGCTCTGCGCTCGGGCGGACGTGCTGCCGCTGCCCGACGCAACGGTCGACGTGGTGTGCGCCGCGATGTGTCTGCAGGTGCTCACGCCCGTGGACTCAGTCCTGGCAGAGGTACGGCGCGTCCTTCGACCCGGCGGAACGTTGGTCGCGCTGGTCCCGTCCAGGGTGTCGCCTCTCGAGGTGTGGCATCACCGCTCGGGGATCGTCGCATGGGTCCGGGTGATGCGGGCTCTGCGGGTCCGCTCCGAGCCGTGGCCCAACCCGCGGGCGCGTGACGACCTGCCCGGGCTGCTGCGTGGACAGGGCTTTCTGATCGACTCCGACCGGCGCTGCGTGTTCCGTCGCGAGACCGTCGGCGCGACCGACGCCGAGCTGATGATCGACGGGTTGTACCTGCCGGGTGTCGAGTCCGAGGCGATCGCTCGAGCCAAAGGACTCCTCGCCGGGTGGGCCCGCCCAGGCCGATTCCTGCCCCTGCCGCTGCGGCGTGTCGTCGCCCACCTGCCCCACGACCGACACTGAGGAGAATCTGGATGTCGTATCTGCCGTCGCTGCCGCCCGACGCAACCCTGCCGCCGACGGCGCTGCAGGCGGTCCTCGCGCTGCGGGCCATCGCTCGCACCATCCGGTACGGGAGTTGCCAGGGAGGTCGGGGATGACATCGAGCCGATCGATCCGAAATCGCAAGTGGGCCGGTGGCCGGGCGCTGTGGCAGCTGGCCGGTTTCGCGCGGCTGACTCGTATCCGGTCGGCAGCGGTGGCCGGCGACGGGATCTTCCATGCCAGCCTGGCCGGGGCGGTGTTCTTCAACCCCGAGCACGCCACTACGGCGGGACGGGCGGCCGCGGGGTTCGCCGTACTACTTCTGCCGTACAGCCTGATCGGGCCGCTCGCGGGTGTCTTGCTGGACCATTGGCGCAGAACCCGGGTCCTCGCGGCGTGTACTGTGCTGCGCGCCGCCTTGGTCACGACAGCTGCCGGGCTCCTCGTGACGACCGGCCCAAGCGGGCCGATGTTCTACCTGGTGGCGCTGGTCGCGGTGAGCGCGGGCAGGCTGTTCAACGCCGCCGCCTCCGCCGCCCTCCCACGGGTGGTGCCACCCGCCCAGCTCGTACCCGCGAACTCGGTGTGGACCGCGCTCGGCACCGCCGCAACCGTTGTTGGTGGAGCGCTCGGGCTGGCACCCCGTGTTTTGGGCGCCAGCGGTGACGTCGCGGCTGCTGTGGCAGCAGTTGCCGCGGCGGCCGTCTACGCGTTGGTGTTCTTGATGACGTTGCGGTTCGACCGCGACGCGCTGGGGCCCACGACTTCCATGGACATGTCCGCCGTGGCGATCGCAGCCGGGGCGTGGCGTGAGGTTGTCGCCGGGGCCAGGACCGTGGCCGCGCACCGCCAGGCCGCAGCTGCCCTGGTGGCGATCGGTGTAGATCGCTTCTTCTACGGCATCTCGACCATCGCGACGCTGCTGCTGTACCGGAACTACTTCACCGACGCCGGTCTGCTGCGCGCCGGAATGGCCGGGGCCGCCCAGGTGGTCGCCGCCTCCATCGTGGGCGCCGTGCTCGCCGCGGCAATCACACCGGCGATCACGCGGCGATGGTCGAAACGGGCCTGGATCACGACACTGTACGGCGTCGCCGCCGCGGTGGAGGTGGCCTTCGGCCTGCCGTACCGGATGGCGCCGCTGCTCGTCGCGGCCCTCCTGCTCGGCTTGGTTGCCCAAGGCACCCAGATCTGTGTCCAAGCCACCCTGCAAGAACATGTCACCGACGACTTCCGCGGACGCGTGTTCTCGTTCTACGACACCCTGTTCAACGCCACCTTTGTCGCAGCCGCCGCGGTCGCCGCCGTCGCCCTGCCCGACAACGGCAAGTCCTACCCGATGCTGACCGTGATCGCCTGCGGGTACGCCGCCGTCGCCATCGGCTACCCCATCGCCACCCACCACACACCAACCGGAGGAACCGATGCAGCGCATGGTCGACGTCGGTGACCAGCTCGAAACCCTCACCCTGTACGACGCCAACGGTCAGCCGGCCGAACTGGACGAACTCCTCGACCGGCCGACTATCATGCCGCTGGTCCGCTACTACGGATGCATGCCCTGCCGATCGTTCCTCCACGAACTCAACGACGTACGGGCCGAACTCGACCAGATCGGCGTACACATCGTAGCCGTCGGCGGCGCGGCCGACTATCAGGCACGAGACCTGATGGACCACGGCATCGCCTTCCCGCTACTGCTCGACCCACCCACCGCCTGTACGGCGCTCTCGACCTGCGCCACATCCCGTGGTCGGCGCTTCTCGAACCGGTCACCTGGCGCAACTATTTCCGTGCCGCCCGCCGCGCGCGCCAGGGGCGCATCACCGACCACGTGTTGCAGGCACCTGGCCTGGTGATCCTCGACCGCGACCGTACGGTGCGGTTTCTGCACCGCGGCAAGACCCTCGGCGACTACCCATCCGTCTCCCGGATCATGGCCGCCGCGCGCGCTGCGGCCAGCCGCTGAACATCATGTGAGGAGCGACGTCAGCGCCGCGACGACCCCGGCCACGACCGGTGTGGCGATCCACGCGATGCCGAAGTCTCGTAGGGTCCGGAGGTTCAGCCGGCCCGCGTGGAGCCGGCGATCGCGCCCGTCGACACGTGCGTCGTCGACATCGGCAGTCCCCGTGCGCCGCCGAGCCCGACCAGCACCGCAGTGGTCAAGTTCGCCTGCAGCCCGCTCACGTGATCCAGTCTTGTGACGTCTTCGCCCAGGCGCCGTGCGACCCGGCCGCCGCGAGCAGCGCCACGATGGTCGTCATGCCGAGTCACCTCTTCGCTGGGGCAGCCGTGCCGGGATCACGCGACCTTACGAGCCGCTGGACGGGCGCTTCAGTGAGCGCGGTCACCGAACTCGGTGCCGCGGACGCCTAACGTCGAGGGTGACAACACCATCCGCGGTGGGAATGGAGATCGATGGCGATGCGAGCTGTCTGGAACGGCGCCGTACTGGCCGAGAGTGATGACACGATCGTGGTGGAGGGCAACCACTATTTCCCTGCCGAGTCACTGAGCCGGCAGTACTTCGACACCAGTTCCAACAAGTCGCTGTGCCCGTGGAAGGGTCTCGCGTCGTACTATTCGATCACCGTGGACGGCGTCACGAACACCGACGCGGCCTGGTACTACCCGCATCCGTCGCCGCTGGCCCGCAAGGTCAAGAACCGGGTCGCGTTCTGGAAGGGCGTCCAGGTCACCGACAACGCGATGCGGGCCGGCCGGTGACCGACGCACTGGAGGAGACGACGGATCACCTGGGCGAGGCGGTGCGGCGCAAGCAGGACCGCGACGAAGTGTTCGTGGAGTTGACCCGGTCGATCTGCCCGGTCTGCAAGGTGGTCATCGATGCGCAGGTCAACATCCGTGACGACAAGGTCTACCTGCGCAAACGCTGCGCCGAGCACGGCGAGTTCGAAGCCCTCGTGTACGGCGATGCACGGATGTACATGGACTCGATGCGGTTCAACAAACCGGGCACGATCCCGCTGACGTTCCAGACCGAGGTCAAGGAGGGTTGCCCGAGCGATTGCGGGCTGTGCCCGGAGCACAAGCAGCACGCCTGTCTCGGGATCATCGAGGTCAACACCGGCTGCAACCTGGACTGCCCGATCTGCTTCGCCGACTCCGGCCACCAGCCTGACGGCTACTCGATCACCGCCGAACAGTGCGCTCGGATGCTGGACGTGTTCGTGGCCAGCGAGGGCGAGCCGAGGTGGTGATGTTCTCCGGCGGCGAACCGACGATCCACAAGCAGATCCTGGAGTTCATCGACCTCGCCCAGCAGCGGCCGATCAAGTCGGTCAACCTCAACACCAACGGTATCCGGCTGGCCTCCGACAAGCGCTTCGTCGCTGAACTCGGCCGCCGCAATCGACCAGACCGGGCGCTGAACATCTATCTGCAGTTCGACGGCTTCGACGAGAACACCCACCGCGCGATCCGCGGCCGCGACCTACGCGCGATCAAGCAACGGGCGCTGGATAACTGCGCCGAGGTGGGGCTCACGGTCACTCTCGTAGCGGCGATCGAGCGTGGCCTCAACGAGCACGAGATCGGCCCGATCATCACCCATGGCCTGGCACATCCGGCCGTTCGGTCGATCGCGTTCCAGCCGGTCACGCATTCCGGGCGGCACTCGACGTTCGATCCGATGACCCGGTTGACGAACTCCGACGTACTGCATCTGATCGCCGACCAGTTGCCGCAGTGGTTCCGCACCGACGACTTCTTCCCGGTCCCGTGCTGCTTCCCGACCTGCCGATCCATCACCTATCTGCTCACCGAGGGCGTGCCCGGTGAACCGGACTTCGGGCTGGTGCCGATTCCGCGGTTGCTGAATGTCGAGGACTACCTCGACTACGTCTCCAACCGGGTGCTGCCGGGCGACGGTGTCCGGGAGGCGCTCGAGAAGTTGTGGAGCGCGTCGGCGTTCATTGGTACCGAGACCTCCAACGAGCGGCTCCGCCACGTCGCCGAAGCGCTCGACTGTGCGGATGCCTGCGGCATCAACCTCCCGGAGGCGGTCAAGGAGATCAGCGACAAGGCGTTCATGATCGTGGTCCAGGACTTCCAGGACCCGTACACGCTCAACGTGCGGCAGTTGATGAAGTGCTGCGTGGAGGAGATCACCCCGGACGGCCGGCTGATCCCGTTCTGCGCCTACAACTCCGTCGGCTATCGCGAACAGGTCCGCGCCGAGATGTCCGGTGTGCCCGTCGCCGACGTGGTGCCGAACTCGATTGCTCTGCAACCCGTCTTGACCGACTCACCCTACGGATCGAAGATCGCGAACGGTCACAACGGTCCCGGGAGGTCGCGATGACCGACCCTGGCGACATCAAGGCCTGCTGCGCGACGGCGTACTCCTCCGACCTGGTCGCGATGCTGCTCGGCGACTCCTACCACCCCGGCGGATCCACACTGACGCGCCGGCTCGCGACCGCGTTGGAACTCCGGGCCGGACAGACGGTACTCGACGTCGCCTCCGGCCGCGGGACGTCGGCACTGATGATCGCCCATGAGTACGACGTGACCGTGACCGGCATCGACCTGTCCTCCGCGAACGTGGCCCTCAGCAACGGCGCCGCCCAGGCGGGTGGACTGGCTGATCGTGTCCGGTTCGAGCTCGGCGACGCCGAGAAGCTGCCATGTCCGGACGGCGCGTTCGGCGCTGTCGTCTGCGAATCCGCTCTGTGCACCTTCCCCGACAAACCGGCAGCCGCTCGCGAGTTCGCCCGCGTACTGAAACCGGGTGGGCGGGTCGGCATCACCGACGTGACCGCCGACCGCGACCGGCTACCCCCGGAGCTCACCACGCTCAGCGCGTGGATCGCCTGCGTGGCCGATGCCCGCCCTGCCACGGAGTACGCCGACATCCTGACCGACGCCGGGCTGCGCGTCACCGACATCGAGCACCACGACGCCGCCATCAGCCGGATGATCGACCAGATCGAAGCCCGCCTGCAGTTCCTCCGCCTCACCTCCCGATCCAAGCTCGAGGCGTACGGCGTCGACGTCGACCGGGCCGCGCCAGTACTCAGCGCGGCCCGCGCCGCGGTCACCGACGGGGTCCTCGGGTACGCACTTGTCGCCGCCGAGAAGCCGACGACGGACCGCTCCGCCAGCGCGGTCACCGGCCGGGTCCGGGCCGGATCGCAAAGCGTGCGGGGATCATGAACCGACCACAACGAGTAGTGGACGAGTACGACCTGGTGGTGATCGGCGCGGGGGCCGCCGGTCTCGGCGCCGCCCGCGCCGGGGTCGGCATGGGCGCGAGGACGTTGCTGGTGTCCGACGGCCAGCCCGGTGGGGACTGCACCTTCACCGGCTGCGTCCCGTCCAGGACCCTGGTCGAGGCCGCGCGGGCAGGTGTTCCCTACGCGGTGGCCGCGCAACGGGTGCGTGACGTGATCGCGGCGATCGCCGCGACGGAAGATGCCGACGTACTTCGCGCCGAAGGCATCGACGTCATTCTCGAGCGAGCCAGGTTTCGGTCCCGCGACCGGATCGACGTCGGTGGCCGAACGATCACCGCGCGCCGGGTGGTGATCGCGACCGGCTCATCGCCGGCCGTGCCGCGCATTCCCGGGCTGCGCGAGACCGGGTTCCTGACCAACGAGACGATCTTCGACCTGCCGGAGTTACCGCGGGCGCTGGCGATCGTCGGCGGCGGCGCGATCGGGTGCGAACTGGCCCAGGCCTTCAGCCGGCTCTGCAGCCAGGTCACCCTGATCGAGCGGGCCGACCGGCTGCTCCCCGACCAGGACCCGCTCGCCTCGGCGATCATTGCCGAGGTGCTGACCCGCGAGGGCGTCGACGTCCGGGTCTCGGCCGGCCTGAAAACCGTCCTTCCCGGCCCGCACCTGGAACTGGACGACGGTACGACGGTGACGGCCACGCACATTCTCGTCGCGATCGGCCGCAGGCCACCGGCGGCAGACCTCGCGGTCGGCGCCGCAGGCGTCGAGACCGATCCCCGCGGCTACGTCCGGACCGACAAACACCTCGCCACCACGGCACGCGGGATCTACGCAGCCGGTGACGTCACCGGACGAACACAACTCACCCACGCGGCCTATCAAATGGGTCGGATCGCGGTCGGGAACGCACTCGGCCGGTGGCCGGCGACCTACCGCGAGGATGTCATCCCACAGGTGGTGTTCACCGATCCCGAGGTCGCCCAGGTCGGCATCCTGGCCACCGAGGCACCGGCCGGCGCCCGGATCGCCGAGCTTCCGATGATCGGACTCGACCGCGCATTGACCGCGCGCGCGACGGACGGTTTCGTGAAACTCGTCGCCGGGCGGCGACGGCTGCTCGGCAACCTCGGCGGCGGCCGGATACTCGGCGCCACGATCGTTGCCGAACGGGCCGGGGAACTCATCCACGAACCGACGCTCGCGATGGCAACCGGCATGTTCACCGGCCGGCTGGCCGCGACCAGCCACGCGTACCCGACCTGGTCGATGGCGGTCCAACTCGCCGCCGCCCAGTTCTTCATGACAATCGACGGCCGGACGACGCGAACTGTGAGCGCGGGAGTCAGGCCTCCCAGGCCTGGGCGGTGAACGCATCGTCCAGTGGCGTGTGGGCCAGGTGGTTGATGTAGTTCGACAATGTCTTCATCGCCACACCTACAAGGACGTCCAGGATCTGCCGCTGCGCGAACCCAGCCGACACGAACTGCTGCACCTCGTCCTCGGGAACGTCGCCCTGCTCGGTGACCACGGCCTGGGTGAACCTGCGGATCGCCTCCAACTGTGGGTCGGCCAACGGTTCACCATCCCGCAGCGCGGCGACCGCTTCACTGTCCAGTCCGGACCGCAGAGCGTTGGTGGAGTGCACGGCCATGCAGTAGTGGCAGCCATTGAGCCGGCTGACCGTAAGCCACACAACGTCCTGACCGCCCTTGGGCAGCGACGTCCTGCGGAACTGCTGCGAAAGCGCCTGGTACGCGTTCAACGCCTCAGGCGACTCCGCCATGATGCCGTACAGGTTCGGGATGAATCCGAGGTACTTGCGGATCCCAGCCAGGACCGGGCGCGCTTCGTCCGGGGCGGTGTGTTCGTCATGGATGGTGAACTCCGTCATCGATCTCCCTTTCTCGTTGCGGGTTCGGCGTTCGCCTGGTACGTAATGGCCTTTGCTACAACGGATCTGCTCGAGTTTCTATGACGACTTCGCTGGTGAGGGTGCGGTGCACCGGGCAGCGGTCGACGATCTCCAGCAATCGGGCGCGCTGGTCGTCGGTGAGGTCACCGGCGAAGCTCACGACCCGATCCACATGGTCGAGCAGTCCGGCCCCGGTCGCGCAGGTCTCGCAGTCTCGCGCGTGGATCCGCGAGTGCCGCAGGGTCACGCTGGTCGAGTCGAGCGGGAGGCCCTTGCGCTCGGCGTACATCCGGGCCGTCATCGCGGTGCAAGCTCCGAGTGCGGCCAGCAGCAGACCGTACGGTGAGGGTCCGGAGTCGTTGCCGCCCACCGCGTCCGGTTCGTCGGCGACGAACACATGCCGTCCGGCGACGACCTGCTGGGCGTAGCGGCCGTCGCCGGACTCCGAGACCACGACAACGCCCGGGTCGCCGCCGGGGCGGCTGAGCGCGTCGGGACGTGGGTCAGGCAGATAGCGTCGTACCCACGCCGCGATGACGTCCGCGACGTACTCCGCGTCCGGTGTGCGGGTGAGCAGGTGATCGGCGCCCTCGAGCGCCATGAACGACTTGGGGTGCCTCGCGGCCTCATAGATGCGGCGCGCATTGTCGATGCCGACGACGTTGTCCGTCGGTGAGTGCACCACCAGCAGTGCCTGGCCGAGGTCGGTGATGCGTGCGAGCTGGGGCTGTTCGGCGATGTCGTCGAGGAACTCGCGACGTACCCGGAACGTCCGGCCGGCGAGGGTCACCTCGGCTTCACCGCGTGCCTCGACCTCGGCCTTCTCGTCACCGAACAGGCCCGTCACATGGGCGGGATCCGCTGGGGCTGCCACGGTCACGACGGCCCGGACTTCGGGGATGGCACCGGCGGCGGCGAGCACCGCGGCACCACCCAACGAGTGGCCGATCAGCAAGCTCGGACCTTCATGATGCTCGCGCAAGAAGTCGGCGGCTTTGACCAGGTCGCCGACGTTGGAGCTGAATGTCGTGCCGGCGAACTCGCCGTCGGACTCGCCGAGGCCGGTGAAGTCGAAGCGGAGCACGGCGATCCCTTGAGCGACAAGGGCGCGCGCGATGCGGGCGGCGGCGTGGGAGTCCTTGCCGCAAGTGAAGCAATGGGCAAACAGCGCGGTCGCGCGGGATCGCCCCTCTGGCAGATCCAGTCGCCCCACGAGGGTGTCGCTGGTGCTACCTACGAATTGCACTCGCTGTCGCTGCGTCATCGTGCCCGCTCTACAGCCCGGTGCTCGCGCGGAGCTGGGAGATCACGGCGTTGAGTTCGGCGCGCACGACAGAATCGTCGGGATCCACCGAAGGTCCGGGGTAAATGAACCAGTCGTGGCGATCGGTGCGTGGGTGGCGCCGCACCACAATCCCGACCGCGTCACCTGCGCGCAGCTGCACACGGGTGCGGAACGATGTCGTGAAGGCGATCCGCTCCCGCGCTAAAGTCACGAGCGGTCCGGGCGCCGCCAGCCTGAGGTGGAACTGTCCGGGAAGCACAGGTTGTTGCCCTGTCATCGTGAGTGTCTTGGTCGCCGAATCCCACGTAACGGCGGTCAGTTGTTCCCACGGCCAGCGAGTCCAGGGGCCGGATCCGTCGTCCAACTGGTGAAGCGCATCGTCGGTCGCGATGACCGTCGCATCGTCGGTGGTGCAGGTGACAACCAGCGCACGTTCGCCAGGGGCGAGCGCGGCGAGGCGACGGATCGCGGCCGGCCTCTGGACGCGCTGCGCGAGCTCGGTCGCGATCCGCCGCAGACCTTCCTCGAAGGGCCAGCTGTGTCTGAGGCGGAGCGGCTCCTGGACTGGCGGGCACGCATAGATCACGAGCAACTGCACCTGCCTTTCACTGTCGCCATTCACCGTCGCGATGCGATCAGCATGGCTCATCGGCTGCCCCTGCTTCGGTGACCGCGCTTACAAATCCGGCGGCCTGGAGCCCGGCACGTCATGGTCACAGCTCGGCGCGCTTGCCTTCCGTGATCGCCGCTACGCGCGGTCTCGGGACGCCATCGAAATCCCCGAAATGTAAGGGCGCTCACCGACAGGTGACGGCCGCTGGCGACACACTCGCCTCGTCACTACGACAGCCACCACCTCGAAGGAGCAACAAGATGAGCAGCACCAATCCCAGCCTTGTAAAGAACGCCGTCTACGGCGCGGGCGCTGGCGTTGTGGCGTCCTTGGTCATGGCGATGTATGCCATGATCGCGTCGTGGGCCAAGGACACCGGGTTCTTCACACCGCTGTACCACATCGCCTCGCTGTGGATCTCACCCAAGACGCTGATGGCCTCGATGGAGGACGGCATGGCCAACCACGCCTTCCACTTCGCTTTCGGCGCCGCAGTCCTCGGCGCGATCATCCACATGATGACCGGCGCCATGTACGGCGCTATCTTCGGTGTGATCGCGTCGAGGCTGCGCCTCGGACTCCCCGCACTCGCCGGTGTGGGCATGGTCTACGGCTTCGTGGTGTTCGTGGTCAGCGCCTTCATCGCCCTGCCGGTGGCCGCTGCCATCTTCAGCAGCGGTGACCAGATCACCGACATGGCCAAGATGGCCGGCTGGGCGACGTTCATCATCGAGCACCTGATGTTCGGTGTTGCCCTCGGCGTGCTGTACGCCGTACGTCGCCGGTCGGTCTCCGTCGGCGCCGCCGCGACCGCAACAGCCTGACGATCCACCGAAGAGACGGTGAGCCGGGTGTCAACCTTGCACCCGGCTCACCTGGCCGTGCCTGACAGTGCTGACCATGGAGTGCTGATGGTCAACCGCGCCGTGGGGCGGCCTCCTGCTCTGCTTGGTGGATCGTCCAGGCGGCGTTGACCAGGCCGATGTGGCTGAAGGCCTGCGGGAAGTTGCCGAGCTGCTCACCACTGCCGGGGTCGATTTCCTCGGCGAGTAGACCGACATCGTTGGCGTGGGCAACGGCGCGCTCGAAGACTTCCCGCGCCTGCTCGATTCGGCCGGCCAGCGCCAGCGCCCTGGCGAGCCAGAACGTGCACAGCAGGAAGGTTCCTTCGTCCCCGGCAAGTCCGTCGACTCCGGTCTGCGGCAGGTAGCGGTACACCAGGCCGCGGGCGTCGGTGAGCCGCTCGGCGATCGCGTCGATCGTGGACCCCATGCGCGCATCGGTGGCGGGCAGGAATCCGGTGATCGTCAGCATCAACGCCGCGGCGTCGAGATCCGGCGAGCCGAAGCATTGGGTGAACGCGCCGCATTCCTCGTTCCAGCCTTCGGCGAGGATTGCGGTGCGGATCTCGTCCGCGGCTTTCACCCAGTCGGTGACGCGATGATCGGCGTGCAGCAGTGGGGCCAGCTTCACGGCCCGGTCGAGGGCGACCCAGCACATGAGTTTGGAGTACAGGAAGTGCCGTGGTTCGCCGCGGACCTCCCAGATGCCGTTGTCCGGCCGCATCCACTGAGTGGCGGCGGCGTCGGCCAGTCCAGCGAGGAACGTCCGCGTGCCGGGCCCGATCTCGCCGATCTGAAGGTGCAGCCTGCAGGCTGCGTCGAGGATCTCGCCGTACACGTCGAGTTGCGGCTGGAGCCACGCGCCGTTGCCGACGCGCACGGGACGGCTGTCTCGCCAGCCGCGAAGGTGCGGCAGGACCCGCTCGGACAGATCGTGCTCTCCGCCGATGCCGAACATGATCTGCAGAGGCTGATCGGGACCGGCGGGCGCTGCGGCCGCGGTGATGAAGTCGAAGAACTCGTACGCCTCGTCCGGGCAGGCCGCCACCCACAGCGCCTGCATGGTGAAGCTCGCGTCGCGCACCCATGCGTAGCGGTAGTCCCAGTTCCGTTCCCCACCGCTTTGCTCGGGCAGCGACGTGGTAGGAGCGGCCACGATCGCGCCGGTCGGTGCGTAGCTCAATGCCTGCAGCACGCGCCCCGAGTGGTGCACCAGCTCCCGCCAGGGACCGTCGTACGCCTGATGCATCACCGCCCACGCACACCACCCCGATCGCGTGGTTTCCATTGCGGCTTCGATCTCGTCCGGTGTGTACGGCGGGGCCGGGGCGCGACCGAGAGGCGTGAACTGGAGCGCGAAACGCAGGCGCTGCCCGGCCTCCATCACGAACCGCGCACGGGCCTCACCTCCTTCAGTATCGAGGGAGACAGGGCTGGACAGGGTGAGCCGTGCAGGGCCGCCGGTAGCCAGCAGCCCGCCGGTGGTTGCGGTCAGCAACGGGGCGATCAGGCCGTACTCCGGACGCGGCCGGAAACACATGTCCAACTCAACCGCGCCCCTGGTGCACTCCACCACGCGCACCAGTGCGTGCGGCGCGTTCTCGCCGAGGCGATGCGGGTCCAGCGAGTCGCCGAGCGCCATCGCGTCCAGCAGCTCGACAGCTCCCCGATCGGTCTCGAAGGTCGTCCGCAGCACCATGCTGCCCTCGACGTACTCCCGCCGTACCTCGGCTGGGCCGAGCGGGCGGATCGACCAGTGGCCCGCGTCCTCGTCAAGGAGCCGCGCGAAGATCGACGGGCTGTCGAACCGCGGAAAGCACAGCCAGTCGATCGATCCCTCCGAGGTGACCAGGGCCGCGGAATGACGATCCGACAACAGGGCGTGGTCCGCGATCGGGCGACTGCTCATGAGGCGGAGCTGTGACGGCACAGCGCGACGATCTGATCGTCACCGAACAGGTCGCCGGCATCGATGCCCATCCGTCGGTAGAGCAGTGGCGGTACCGAGATGTCGGCCAGGTAGAGCCGGCCGACCTCGGGAGCGTCGAGCAGCCCGGTCTTGGGCAGCGCCAGTGTCAGGGTTGTCGCGGCCCGCACGCACGGCCGGGCGGCCTCGCCGGTGGTGACGTCGAGCCCGCTCGGAGTGTCGAGACTCAGTACCGGCGCAGACTGGCCGTTCGCCCAGTCGATGAGCTCCGCCGCGGCCCCGGTGGGATCGCCCACGAGGCTGTAGCCGATCAAGGCATCCACAACCAGGTCGGCCGGACCGGGCTGACCGGTCGAGATCGGGATGCCCATCCGGGCGAGGATGTCGAGCTGATGCGCCGGTACCCCAGTCAAGCGATCGGCACCACGGTCCAGAACGACCTGAACCTCGAGCCCGCGGTTGGCCAAGTGCCGGGCCGCGACCAGCCCGCCACCGCCGTTGCCACCCGCCCCAGCAAGCACCACCACGCGCCGCGGCGCGTACACGTCCACGGCCAGGTCGGCCAGACTGCGCCCGGCGTTCTCCATCATCTGCACCAGCTCGATGTGGAAGTCCTCGATCATCGCGCGGTCCACCTCGCGCATCTGATCGGCGCTGATCGCCGGCCAGCTGCTCACGCGAACCTCGACAGGGCGTCTTCGATGCCGCGGTGGAACGTCGGGTAGGCATACATCATCTGCCTGAGCCGCTCGACCGGAACCTCGGCAAGCACAGCCAAGGCCAGCGCGGACAGCACCTCGCCACCATGCGGGCCGACCGAGGTCGCGCCGACGAGTACACCACGGCCGGCGTCCTGAACGAGCTTGATGACTCCCTCGTTGCCGGCCTTGTGGATCCAGCCGCGCGCGGAGCTGGGCACAGCGGTGGTGGCGGTGAGAACGTCGAGACCTCGCTCGCGAGCCTGTACCTCGGTCAGCCCGACCGCGCCGACCTCGGGATCGGTGAACGTCACTCGCGGTACGGCGTGATACTCCGCACCAGGTCCCTCGTCGCCGAGGATGTGCCGGGTCGCGATCGCTGCCTGGTACATCGACACATGAGTGAAGGCACCCTTGCCGGTGATGTCGCCGATCGCGTAGACGCCGTCGGCGATCCGCAGGTACTCGTCGGGATCGACGAACCTCCGGTTGGTGTCCAGCCCGATCGCTGCCAGGCCGAGACCTGCGAGGTCGGTGGTCCGCCCGGTTGCCACCAGCAACTGTTCGGCCTTGAGCTCGCCGTGCGCGGTCTTCACGGTGAACCGGGCACCGTCGTGGGCCACAGCCTCTGCGGGGACGCCCGTGTGCAGAGTGAGTCCTTCGGCGGTCAGGACCTCGGCTACGACCTGGCTGGCCTCGGGCTCTTCCAGCGGAAGGATGCGGTCGGCGACTTCGACCACGCTGACGTGGGTGCCGAACCTGGCGAAGACCTGCGCGAGTTCGAGTCCGATCGCGCCGCCGCCGAGCACAATCACTGATTCGGGGACCGATTCGACCGCGATCGCCTCGCGGTTCGTCCAGTACGGCGTACCGGCCAGCCCGGGGATTGGTGGGACCGCCGGATCGGTGCCGGTATTGAGCACGATTCCACGCAGTGCGGTGAACTCCTCATCACCGACGCGCACCGTGCCGGGCCCGGTGACCAGCCCGCTCCCGCGGACGAACCGGCCGCCCTTGCCGGTGAAGCGATCCACCGCGACCTGGTCATCCCAGTTGTCGGTGGCCTCGGCCCGGATACGCGCCGCCACCGGCGCGAAGTCCGGCGTCACCTCGCTGTTCCCGGCCAGTCCGGGGACGCGGCGGGCCTCGGCGAGGCTGTTCGCCGCGCGGATCATCATCTTGCTCGGGATGCAGCCGTAGTACGGGCATTCACCCCCGACCAGCCGTGCGTCGGCACCCACGACTCTCAGGCCCGCCTCGGCGAGCCGCCCGGCGACTGCTTCACCACCTGGACCCATCCCGATCACAACCACGTCGACAGTGCTGGACATCGTGCTGACTTCCCTTCATCCGGCGATTGTGAGCAACTTGGCCGGATCAACGAGGTGGATGGCGGCGTACCGAACCTCAATCAGGCCGGCGCGCTCGAACTCCTTGAGGATCTTGTTCAACGACGGACGCTGGACACCGAGCATCGCCGCCAGCGTGCGCTGCGGCAGCTGGACGTCGCCGTCGATAGCCTCGTCCAGCAGCAGCCGCGCCACCTGCTCGGTCAGCGACCTGCCGAGCAGCCCGATGATGCGGCTCTGGCTCGTCGCAAGCCGTTGCGCGACGCTGGACAGCCACCGGCGCGCGATCTGCGGGTGGTCGGCCAGCAATTGCTCGAACGCCGCCGCATCCAGCTCCAGCACGGTGGCCTCGTCCAAGGAACGCGCCGTGTAGGCAAGCGGCATGGGGAGCAGATGCTGGATGTCGCCGTCGACGTCTCCAGGTTGCAGCACTCCCACCACAGCTCGGCGCCGTCCGGCGCCCACCGTCAGGGCGATCCTGCCCCGCTGCACGATCCACACCCCGGCCGAGGCATCGCCGGCGCGGAACAGCAGCGCACCTCGCTCGTACGTCCGCGTGCACAAGGTCGCGGCAAGCGCGTCCACATCGGCCGGCGCCAAGGGTGCGGACTCGCCACGACCGACACAGCGCGCGACCCACGCCGCCTGCCGGATCGCCAGGTCGGCCGCAGGCCCCGCGCCCAGCAGCCGCATCGTCTGCTCCATCGCCGCAGCCGGCACCTTCGACAACCCCATACTTCGCAGTGTTGCAGCGTCGAGCCGGCAAAACCCGTCTCGACGGGCACGACTGTCAGCGAGGTGACAACTATTGCGAACCGTGTCACGTCGCTGACAGTCTGGCTGCTCGATCCTCGCCAGGATGCTGCGATTGGTCGCGTGGAAGAATTCGTGACCGGGAACCGCGCCGCCGCGACGGTCTACTGGCGGCCGGGCTGCCCGTCCTGCGGGCGGTTGCTCGGCGACCTCGAGCGGATCGGCCTGCCGATCGACAAGGTCGACATCTGGGCCGACCGTGGCGCCGCCGCACGCGTGCGCGCGATCGCCGACGGCAACGAGACCGTGCCCATCGTCGTGGTCGGCGACACCGCGATGGTCAATCCACGGGCCGCGGACGTCGTCGATGCCGTACGCGGGCACACACCAGATCTCCTGAACGGCCTCGACGCCGGGCGCATCGCCGCCGTCACACGCGGGCGCTGGTACACCGGCCTCGGACTCACCCTCGTGGTGGCGCTGGGCTGGTTCGCGCTCGCCGCGACGCATCCAACCACCACCTACCACCTCGCACCCGCGGTCGTGGCCGCTGCCTGGCCGGTCGGCCGGCGTTTGCGCACCCGACGCGCTCTCCCCACAGCCACCGCGCTGTTGACCGCTCTCGGCAGTACGACGATCGCGATAACGGCCACGGTGCTGCTGCTCGCTCGCGACGAGCTGGCCGGCCCTGCGCTGCTCGCTGTCCCGGTTCTGACCGAAACCCTCCTCAGTGCCGCTCTCGGCGCGCTCGCAGGCGCCGCCTTCGCGGCGAGGCGCAGCGCCGCACAGCGCGAACTGTAACCACGATCACCGAATTGGGCCGACGAGGCGGCGTACGGTCGCGCTCGAGAGTCTGAGGAGGAGGTCTCATGGCCACGAGAGGTACGCCGGGGCGTCACCTGCACGGCGGGGCACGTTCTGGTACTGAAGTCCCGCTGGCGGTGTGCCGTGGGTGATGCCGAGGCGCGGTACTGTCTGGTTGAGGGTCTGGACGCCCTCGATCAGCGCTCCGGGAGTCTGCTACCCGCGTGGGCGCCAGGACAACGCGAGGAGCTGGCCGAAGTGGAACGAGCCACCGGCGACGAGATCTGGTGTATGGCCGAGGTCGACATCTTCGCCGACCTGTCCGCGTCCGAGATGGAAGCCATCGCCGCCGCGGCGCCGATGAAGACCTACTCCGCGGGTGACCTGCTCTACTCGCCACACCAGCCGGTCGAGACCCTCTTCATCCTCAAGAAGGGCAGGGTCCGGATCTTCCGTGTCTCACCGGACGGCCGCGCGCTCACCACCGCGCTGGTCACCCCGGGCACGATCTTCGGCGACATGCTGCTGCTCGGACAGCAGATGCACGACAACTTCGCCGAGGCACTCGACGAGGTCGTGGTGTGCCTGATGGCGCGCGCCGACGTACACCGCTTCCTGCTGTCCGACCCGCGCATCGCGAGCCGGATCTCGGAGATCCTCGGCCGCCGCGTCGCCGAACTCGAACGCCGATTGTCCGACACAGTGTTCAAGAACGTGCCGCAACGCATCGCCGCCACGCTGTGCCTGCTCGCCGGCGAGCAACAGAAACGCTCGCTCGGCCGCGGTGTCCAGCTGGCGCTGACCCACGAACAGATCGCCGCCCTGACCGGCACCTCCCGCGAAACCGCCACCAAGGTGCTCGGCGAATACGCCGACCGCGGCCTGCTCCGCCTCGGCCGCGGCAAGGTCACCATCCTCGACCCCGACACCATCACCGCCGAGGCCGGCGACTAGTTGTTCGGCCCGGTTTGGTCCAGACCCGGCTACCGCCGGCCGACGGAGTACCGCAGGCGGCGGACGTCGCGGCGGGGCAGTCACGTAGCCGCAGTCGACCAGGCAGGACAGGTGCACCGACACCTTGGGCTGCGAGATACCGGCATGCACGACGCACTCGGCGGCCGTGTGCTCGCCACGCAGGATGAACTCGAGCAGCTTCAACCGGGTTGGATCTGATCGAGGAGGGCGTCGCCGTACGCACGGCGACGATCTTGACCGGCGTACGCCGTGACACAACCGGCTACATCCTCACATTGGGCGACGAGCTACACGTGGATCAGTTGCTGATGGCAACGGGCCGCCGCCCCGTCACCGCCGGCCTCGGCCTGGACCAGGTCGGCGTGAAGGTCGGCGAACGGGGCGAGGTCATCGTCGACGAGCACCTGCGCACGACCAACGACAGGATCTGGGCCGCCGGCGACGTGACCGGCTATCCGCAGTTCGTGGACGTCGCCGCGGCCCAAGGCAACCTGGTCGCCGGCAACGCGCTCGGCAGCTCCGCCCTGCGCACCCTGGACTACACGGCGCTTCGAAGAGTCACGTTCACGAGTCCCGCGACCGCCGCGGTCGGCATGACCGACGCCCAGGCGGTCGCGGCGGGCATCGACTGCGAATGCCGCGCGCTGCCGCTGGAACACGTACCGCGCGCGCTGGTCGAGCGCGATACCCGCGGCCTGATCAAGCTGGTCGCCGAGCGCGGGACCGGCCGCCTTCTCGGCATTCACGTGCTCGCCGACGGCGCCGGTGACGTGATCACGGCGGCGACGTACGCGATCACGACCGGCATGACCGTCGGCCAACTAGCCACCACCTGGCACCCCTACCTGACCATGGCGGAGGCTCTGAAGCTCGCCGCGCAAACCTTCACCCGTGACGTCGCCAAGCTGTCCTGCTGCGCCGCCTGACCGGAGGTCGATCATGCCCACCTTGATGACGATCGGAGAGCTGTCCCGGCGTCCCGGCGTCCCGGCGTCCCGGCGTACCGGCGTACCGGCGTACCGGCGTACCGATCAAGGCGCTCCGCGACTACACGGACTCGGGCCTGCAGTGCTCTGCACGATCGCGTCGCCGATACAAGGGCCGCGTGCTCCGCGCTTCGAGATCACCATCTGACTCGGACCACCACCCGCCACGATCTCACCTGACTTGCGCACTCCCTCATTTCCACGGCTCCACAGCTGTCGATCCGCTGGCGGATGTCTCTCCGGGCAGCATCCAGAATCTTTACAGTGGTGTATAGATTCTTGCCCAACTTACCTTTACACTGCAGTTAAGATTAGCCAGAGGGAGTGGATCGATGGAGCACATGGTGAACACTCAGCAGGCCGAGGCGTGGAACGGGTACGAGGGGCGGCACTGGGCCGACAACCAGAGTCGATGGGACGCTGTGGCCGATGGCGTCAACCAGCGGCTGCTCGCGGCCGCCGCGATCGGCGCCGGCGACCACGTACTCGACATCGGCTGCGGCAACGGCCGGACGACACGCCTCGCGGCGGCCCTCGCCACTCGTGGCCGGGCCGTCGGCATCGACCTGTCCGGTCCGATGCTCGACCGCGGCCGCGCGAGTGCCGAGGCGGAAGGCTTGGCCAATGTGGAGTTCCGGCAGGCCGACGCTCAGGTTCATCCCTTCGAACACGGCGGCTTCGATGTCGCGATGAGCCGTGGCGGCGTCATGTTCTTCGCAGATCCCGTGGTGGCGTTCGGCAATATCGGGACGGCGCTCCGCTCGGGCGGCCGGCTGGCGATCGCCACACTTCGCGACATCGAGGATCAGGAGTGGTTCACGGTCCTGATGACCGCAGTGCTCGGCGAACCGCCCCAACCGAACAGCGATCCCCACGCACCGGGCATGTTCTCGCTGGCGGATCCCGCACATGTCGACAACGTACTCACGCAGACAGGGTTCACCGGGACTACTTGTACGCGGGCGGACGTCTCGATGACGTACGGAACAGATGCCGAGGACGCGGCGACGTTCTGGCTGACCACCGGTCCGGTGCGACACCTACTGGAGCGAGGCGCGGCCGACAAGGACGAACTGCTCGCCAGACTGGTTGCCGCGCTGAAGCCGTTCGAGACGTCGGACGGCGTCCAGCTTGCCGGATCCTACTGGATCGTGACCGCCTGGACGTGAGTCCGATCTCGGCAGTTGCGTACGACATCGATGCAACGAAAATCAGACACTGGCGTAAGGGTTTGATGCATGCAGCCGAGATCAGGCATACCCGTATGCTTCCCGGCATGACCGAGCCGACGACCGGCAAGCGCCGCGCCGACGCCGTACGCAACGTCGAGGCGATCGTGGAGGCCGTCCTGAACGGCGGCATCGTCGGCGGCGAACTCAACATGGCGGCGGTCGCGCGACTCGCCGGCGTCAGTCGAGTCACGCTCTACTCGCACTTCCCCTCCCGGCAATCGCTCGTCGAAGCCGCCGTCGACCGCGCGATCGCCGAGTCCGAACAGCTCGTAGAAGAACTCCGCCTCGACCTCGACCCACCGCCCGTGGCGTTGGACAGATTCGTCTCTTCGAGTTGGCGAATGGTCGACAAGTACCACTCGCTGTACACGGCGGCGACCACCGAACTTCCCACCGGGCGACTGACGGCCCTGCACGGTCCACTGTTGGGCCGCATGCGCACCCTGATCCTGCGCGGCCGCCGCGACGGCTCCTTCCGCACCGACCTCTCGGTCGACTGGCTGGTCGCGACGGCGTTCAGCTTGATGCATCAAGCCGCAGAGGAGGTCGAGGCCGGTCGGCTCTCCGCGCGGAAGGCAGGATCCGTGATCAGCGCGACCTTGCTGCCGGTCCTCCGACGCGAATAACGCCTCGAGAGCGAAGGCGATGCGGAGCGGCGCGACTTAGCCGACAAGGCCGAGATTCGGATCGCCGCGGCAGGAGATGGTGGGTACGGCCTACGCCCATGTCAGGCCACCTCCGGGCGTCGGACGCGTGTCAGGGCGATTGCTCGTCGAGAACATCCAGCCATGCCTCGATCTCTCTGATCGCCCCTAGCCTGTCGAGCCGGCGGCCCCGGTCGTAGGCGGTCTGGAACGTGGCCGGCCCCAGCGTTCGGTCGAGTTCATTCGTCAGGTCAGCAACGTCGGGGTTGAGGGCGTCGGACGAACCACGCAGCGCGTGCGCTGCCCCGAGCAGTTCGGCCGCCGCTGCTGGACGGCCACAACGCATCTGTAGCTGCGCGGCGGCGACACCGACGACAGCGACCATCGGCATGTCCAGCATCTGGGTGGCGAGGACGAACGCCTGGCTGAGCTGTGTCCGCGCGGTCTCGACGTCGTCGATGGCCACGGCGAGGAATCCTGCCCCGGCATGGAACAACACTTGGTACGACGGGTCGTCGAGCATACCTCGGCAGTCAGCGGCCAGCGCGAGCTGACGGCTCGCCTCCTCGAAGTCGCCTTCACACCGGGCCACGTCCGCCAGGAACAGTCGCGCCAAGGCCGTCTGCTGGGCTGACGCCGCGCCGGCGACAACGTCGAGCAGTTCGGCACGAGCCGAATCCAGGTCGCCGATGTGGATCCGTACCATCGCCAGCCAGACCCGCAGGTGGACGTCAAGACCGAGCTCACGGACCAGACCGCTGGACTCCTCCGCGGCAGCGATCGCCTGCTCGAAGTCCGCGAGCGTCGCGTGTGCGAACGCGAGGTACGTCAGCACTGTCGCAAGGCCCCACCTTTCACCGGCCTCCCGGAACGCCGCGGCAGCCGCGACCAGGTCCCGGCGCATCGCGGTCATGTCGCCCTGGCTGCCGTCCAGGAATGACCGGGTCAGCCACAGCATCCCCCGTGCCCAGGGATCTGGGTCGGGTGCCCTGTTGTCGATCAGCTCCAGGCCGGTTGCGGCATCGTCACTGATCAGCGCGATCGTCGCCTCGACCAGGGCTCCCGAGACCTGGTCATGGTCGCACGCGCGGGCGAACGTCCGGAGCTGACCGACCCGTTTCTGCGCGGCTGCCCGGTCACCAGACAGTACGGCGTTGAAGAGGAAGCCCGCGGCGGCAGTAGCTGTGGCGTCCGGAGGCCCGTGACCGGGAACATCCAGTACCGTGCGCAGCCGCTCGGTAGCCTCGGCATGGTCGCCGTGGATCGTCCAGAAGAATGCGAGCGCGGCGCCGAGCCGAACCGCGGTGTCGGCATCGTCTGTCTCGCAGGCGAACCGCAGCGCGGCGAGCAGATTGTCGCGGTCAGCGGCCAGCCTGCCGATCCAAGGCAGTTGCCCGAATCCACGCAGCCACGGTTCCGCCTCTTCGGCGAGCTCGAGGAAGTATGCCGCGTGCTCGGCACGAACCCGGTCGATCTCGCCCGACGCGGCCAGTCTTTCGACGCCGTACTCGCGAATCGTCTCAAGCATCCGGTAGCGCGGTTCGGGTCCATCCACCAGTTGCAGCAAGGATCGGTCGACCAGTGTGTCCAGCGCACTCGCGGATGTTCCCACCCCGACCGCGGCCTGCGGGGCGAAGGTTGCCGGGAACACCGCCAGTCGCTCGGCCGTACGACGCTCCTCGCCGGACAGCAGGTCCCAGCTCCAGGCCACGACGGCTCTCAGCGTCCGGTGCCGCGGCAGCGCCGTACGACTGCCGCCGGTGAGCAGGTGGAAACGGTCGCCGAGCCCTGCGGCCAACTGATCGACCGACGCGAACCTGAGGCGCGCTGCCGCCAACTCGATAGCGAGTGGCAGACCATCCAGCCGGCAGCAGATCTCGATGACAGCGTCGGCGTTGGCGTCAGTGACCGTGAAGTCGGCGCGGACTGCCGTCGCTCGATCTGCGAACAGGCGAACCGCTGGACAGGTCAGCGTCTCAGCCAAGGACAGGCCGGGCTCGGGCAACTCGAGCGGGGCGACCGGGACGAGCGTTTCGCCGAGGATGCCCAGCGGCTCGCGGCTGGTGGTCAGGATGCGTAGCTGCGGGCAACGGCCGAGAAGCTCTTCGACGAGTTGTGCTACCGGATCAATGAGGTGTTCGCAGTTGTCGAGCACGACCACGGTCTCGGCGGCCGGCAGTGCTCCGGCGAGCCGCCGTGCCGGGTCAGGCGCCGTGGTTGCGTCCGGGCGCCCGGCATCCCGCAATCCGAGCGCGTCGGCGACCGCGAGGGCGACATCGTCACGCAGGACCACGGGCGCGAGCTCAACCAGCCAAACACCGCCGCCGAAGTCGTCGGCAAGTTCAGCGGCGACAGCCGTCGCGAGCCGGCTCTTCCCAGCGCCGCCAGGTCCGACCAGGGTCACGAGGCGACAGTCCCGGAGCCGCCCGGCGATCTCCGTTCGATCGCGGTCCCGGCCGACAAAACTTGTCAGAGGTACGGGGAGATTCCCCCGCGGGCTTGCGGGCCGCGATCGTGCCACGGCCTCTCCCCGGAGTACGGCGAGATGGGCGTTCTGCAGCTCCGGTCCAGGGTCGGCGCCGAGCTCGTCGGCGAGCAGTCGCCGGAATTCGTCGTACGCCGTCAACGCCTCGGCGGATCGTCCATCGGCGTGCAAGGCCTTGACCAGCAGGAGGCGTAGCCGTTCCCGGAGCGGATGTCCGGCAACGAGTTCATGCAGCTCGGCCACCAGCGGCGCGGCCTCTGCCACGGTCAGCAGTTCGGCGGCGATGCGGTCCTCGGTCGCGGACAACCGCAGCTCCTCGAGCCGCCCGGCGGCAGCCTGGGAGTAGGGGGCAGACGCCGCGCCCGTCAACGCCTCACCGTGCCAGAGGGCCAGCGCGGCGCGCAATTGATCGGCTCCGGCTCTGGTGTTCCCGTCTCTGATAGCGCGTCGTCCCTCTCGTACCAGCCGCTCGAACTGCAGCGCGTCGACAGCATCCGGCGGCACCTCGAGGCGGTAGCCACCGGGCCCCTGCAGGAGTGGGGATCCGGGCAACACGCGCCTGAGCCGCGACACCAGCGACTGCAGCGCGTGCACTTGGTCGGCAGGTCCGCCGTCCGGCCAGAGCGCATGCAACAACGAGTCCACCGAGACGTTGCGCCCGGCATCGAGTGCCAGCCGGATCATCAGCGCACGCAGCCGCGCACCACGGACCAGTACGACCTCCCCGTCGGCCACAACCTCCAGCGGCCCGAGAATTCTCACCTGCATACGCTCAGTCTCCCACCCGCGACCGCGACGCCGAGGCGCGTTCGGCGAAGACGTTCCGACACCCCGCGCAGCAGAACGCATACGTCGCATCGTTGTGCACGAGGGTGATCGGAGTGCCGAACAGCTGAACGGTCATACCGCAGACCGGGTCGACGGCGGTGTCGGCATCTGCTGCAGGGCGAGCGTCCGCGTCGTCCTGCGATCCCATCATCAGCGCCGCTCCTACCGGGTTCAGGTGCGGCGACGGTAGGCAGCCACTGCGAGCGGGGCGAAGACGATCAGGAAGGCGGCCGACCACAACACTGTCCGAACAACGGGGCCGGCGACCGGACCGCCGAGCAGCAGGCCGCGCGTCGCGTCGATCGCGTGGCTGACCGGATTGATCTTGACCCACGCCTGCAGCCAACCGGGCAGCGTGTTGACGGGCGCGACCATGCTGGTGCCGAAGGCCAGCGGGAAGATCCCCAGGAAGCCAACGGTCTGGACGATGGTCGTCTCCCGGATCAGGACACCGACCAGGACGTTCATCCAGCTCATGCAGAACCCGAGCAGCACGGCGAGTCCACACGCGGCCAGCGCCGAGAGCAGTCCGGTCCTGACTCTGAAGCCAAGGAGATAGCCAAGGCCGAACATCACGGTGAGGGTCACCAGGTATCGGATCATGTCCCCGAGCACCGAGCCGAGCAGCGGCACCGACCGGCCGATGGGCAGGCTGCGGAAGCGATCGAAGACGCCCTTCTTGACGTCGATGCTGAGGCTGACTCCGGTCGCGAGCAGACCGGCCATGATCGTTGCCATCACCAACAGCCCTGGGAAGACGTACTGCAGATAGTCCCGGGTCGAGCCGGCCACAGCGCCACCGAACAGGTAGACGAACATCAGCAGGAACACGATCGGCAGGAAGAGGGCGTCGAACAGGATCCCGGGATTGCGCCGGGTCTTGAGCAGGCTGCGTGCAGCCAGCAGCAGGCTGTGCCGGATCAGGCCCCAGCGCCTGGGCTGCACCGTGGTGGTCGCGGTCGCTGGAAGTACAGTGACGGTGTCGGTCATGCTGTCTCCTCGGCATGGTTGTCGCGTTCGCGGTTGTGCCGTCCGGTGAGGGCGAAGAACGCCTCGTCCAGGCTCGGCAGCCGCAGCGAGAGCTCCGCGACCTCGATCCCGGCAGCGGCGAGCCCGCGGACGGTGTCGGTGAAGGCGGCGTCCCCGTCCACAGCGACGATCAGCGCCCCACGCCCGGTCGGCTCTGGCTCGGCCCCGGCCGCGGCCTCGACGATCTCCGCTACCTGCGGAACCCGGTCCGGGTCCGCCGGCCGGACGACGATGGTCTGACCGCCGGTGAGCTGCTTCAACTCGGCCGGCGTGCCATGTGCGATCACCCTGCCGTGATCGATCACGGCGATCTCGTCCGCGAGCGCATCGGCCTCTTCCAGGTACTGGGTGGTGAGCAGTACCGTGCCGCCGTCTTCAGCGATGCCACGGATCATCCGCCAGAGGTCCTCACGCCGGCCCGGGTCCAGGCCGGTCGTCGGCTCGTCGAGGAAAAGCACGCTCGGCCTACCGACCAGGCTGGTGGCCAGATCGAGTCGGCGGCGCATGCCACCGGAGTACCCACTGACCTTCCGGTCCGCCGCCTCGGACAGTCCGAACCGATCCAGCAGTTCCATCGCCCGCACCTGCGCCTCCCGCTTGCGCAGGTCGAGGAGCCGACCGATCAGCCGCAGGTTCTCCGCACCGGTAAGGTCTTCGTCCACCGAGGCGTACTGCCCGGTCAGGCCGATCAGCCGGCGGACCTGCGACGCCTCCTGTACGACGTCCAGACCGCCGACCTCTGCGCGGCCCTCATCGGGGCGCAACAATGTGGCGAGAATCCGGATCGCCGTGGTCTTGCCGGCACCGTTCGGTCCGAGCATGCCAAGGACGGTCCCGGACCGTGCCGCCAGATCAACACCGGCGAGCGCGGTCGTCGGCCCGAACCTCTTGACCAAGCCCTCGACTCTGAATGCGTCATCGCTCATGTCCGACAGACTGCCGCCGGTCGCTCACAAATCGCACACAAGACGTTGGCAGCATAGATCCAGACCCTGAGAGATCCTCACCACCGACTGCCGACAGATCGCCCGACCCCATCACCAAGGCTGAATTGCCGTCCCCTCAGGAGGCTGCTTGAGAGTCAAAAGGTGAGCACCTGGTCGGCCTCGATCGTCCACGCCGCGAGCTCGTCGATGGTGGACCGGCTCGCCTCGGCGAGTAGAAGCTCCTTCGAGAGGCCTCGTGCGTCGAGACACGTGCCAGAGCACGCGATGTGTCCCCCATGCCGCGCCAGCGATCCAAGCATGCGATTGAGTGCGTAGTAGCCGTCTGGTGTCTTCTGACCAGCGACAGCACACGTCACACCGTACGCCGTACTGCGCACCATCTGGACCTACGCCCTCGGATCGGCCCTCTCGACCTGAACTGGCGCTCCGGCCCCGGAGGGTGCACGTCACCCGTCAGCGACCTCCTCCGACCAGAGGTCCCCCGCCGAACTGGCCGCGGTCGCAGAGGTCTTCTGCGGACAACACGACCCCGACAAACAGTTCGAACTGGGCCTCGAACTCATGCTCCGCGGCCTCGAGACCCCCGAGCCAAACCCACAAGGGACCCGACAGCACTCTCCCACCCGGCAGGCTCGGCGCTAGCCCGGCATCGCGGGCGGCGCTCTGGCACGAGCCTTACCCGATGCCCATCAGGGTCACGCGGCCACCCGCACCGCAGCCGGCCGTCCGGCGGGTCGGTCGGCCCCGTCGCGGGCTCGCGTTGTGGCGGCTTCCCGTCTGGCCGGCCACCTACTGGCTGAGGCTCGGGAGACGACGGCTATCGTCTCGGTGTGCGAACTCACCGTCACTGAGTCCCGACCGAGTGCCGTCAGCGTCGGAGAGGACGACGGACGGACGAGCGGCCCGGCTCAGCCACGGCTTGGACGGTGCAGCTGGTGACCGCCTCGATCTCGTTATATAATCACTCATATATCGAGAGGAGCCCATCATGGCAGTGACCAGTGTTGACCTGGACCCCGAGCTGATCGAGCGCGCCCGCGCACTCACCGGCGAGCGGTCGAACCGCGCCGTCCTCGATCTCGCGCTGCGCCGCCTCATCGCCTCAAAGCAAAAGGGCGCGATGATCGACGGCATCGCAGAGCTGACCGGCCTGGAGGCCGAGCTCGGCGCGCCGGTGATCCCTCCCGCTCCGGCCGCGCCCCGGGCCTCGTGACCGACTACCTGGTTGACAACTCCGTCTGGGCCAGGCTGGCATCCGGCGACACCGGCGTTGTCGCGCGGCTGCAGCGCATCGAGCGCGCACCCGCCGACCTCTTCGTCACATGCCCACCGCAGGTGCTCGAGTTCTGCCACAGCGCCCGGACACCCGACGAACACGCACGCTACCGACAGCAGATCTCCCTCGGCTTCCCGCTCGAGCGCGCACCGGACGAGTCACTGGTGCTCGACATCCAAAGCGGCCTGTGGAACTCCGGCCTCGTCCGGGCGGCGGGCGCGGTCGACATCCTCATCGCGGGATACGCCATCGCAAACGACGCAACCGTGCTGACCGCAGACCACGACTTCGACCACATCGCGACAGTCAGCGACCTGCAGCACGAATACATCGCACCCTCGCAGTGACGAGTGCCGTCGTGATGTCCACGCGCCCCGAGCACCGCGCGCAAAACATCGTGGATCCGTTCGCCGATCTCCGAGACAGGGAGCACCGATGACGCCCGGCGCAAGGCGTCGCGGACAGCGAGTCCCGGACGCAGCCCCCTCCCGGCCAGGAGAGACGGAGGAGATCAAGTCACCGATACGAAAGTCACTGCCCTCTTCACCTCGAGCTTGAGCCCGAGACCCTGAGCGATCGTGGCGTGACGTCGCAGTCTGCTGTGCCAATCCTCGCCCTACCCCGACGAACCCAGCCACATGCACCTCACGTTCAGCCCAATCGCGCGGCCAGCGGCACATTCTCGACATCGTCAAGCAGACGCAGAAACCGCGCCGGCACCCCACCAATGATCCTCTGCAAACGACGCGGTGGAGCCTTGTCCTCACGAGCGTTCGCTGAGACCATGAGGTGGGCCCTTCAGCGATCGTACGTGCACGCGGTGTCGCTCAGATGGCCAGACATTCTGCAGGCGAATCGACCACCTGGCCCGCCCGCTGACGGGAGGCAGCGGACGTGTCGCGTGCGGAATGACGACTCCGGCTGGCGCAGGGCAGTCCCCCGACGACGCCAGCAGAATCTGGTGATGCCGGTGCCGGTACGCCGTAGCGATGTAGACAAGTACGGCCTGCAGCACCGGCACTTCGTAAGCTCGGTATCCCGCGCCTCGGCCTGACCATCGTCAGGTCTGTGGCGCGTGTTGCTGGCCCTACGCGTCGTTGATGTAGGCAACGTACCGAATCGCGGCGTTCAACCCTCGCGTCGACAGCAGGCGACTCCGCAGATGTGCGATGCCGTCGACGCCTGCAATCGCAAGCTCCTCGCATCTCCGCTGGAACCACGGCCATGGAACCTCCAGGCGGTTGGCGATCTCCTCCAGGCGGTCTCTTGAAGTCTGTTCGGCGACCGTCGCTCCAGGGAACGGATCCTGACTTGCGGCGACACAACAAACGGCTGGGCCATCGAACCAGTTGGCTGCGGTCGCCCCGCCACTGAGCGCGCACCCATCCACATCTACGCGCTCAGGCCCAGAACGCAGCACCACGGCAATCCCGAACGTCTCCTTCAGAGCAACAGCAAGCAACAACAGCACCCGCTCGTACATCGGTGAGTCCGCAATATCCGTCTCTGCGACCGAGAAGCCGCACCGGATCCCCTGGAACCACCGCGCCGTACGCCGGAGGTACTCGAACCTGTGCCGCCACAACAGCCACGACGCGGCCTCCTCTCCTCGCCGCTCGTTTGTCCGCAAGCACGGCTGGCAGGCGAGCCGATCGAAGCTGCGAACTGTGCGGCGAGTGCAGAACCAGGATCCGAGCCACTGGCTGGCGACCGGGTTGAGCCTTGGCACCTCTGTAAGGGGGACCTCGGACAAGCAACGTCCCTCGTAGCGCGCCAGCCGTCCGACGCCACTCGACAACTGGGCATCGTCCGCCAACAAGGCGACGTCCGTGTTCGTCGCCGCCCAGATGATGCCAACCGTGAGGTCGTCGAGGATCTGGCCCGACGAGACAGGTTGCGAGCCTGTACGACGTCCGGCACGGTCGACGAACCGACGACCGTCTGACACGTAGCAGCGATGCTGCTCATCAACGAGCACGACAAAGGAGCGGCGATCCGGCCGGTTCAGCTCACCATCAGGCACCGGGTCGGCTATAAGCCATCGGTCGCTGGGCATCGTCACCTCGCAGTAATGCGCCTCGATTTCCACCCCCGCAAACGATCGCCCCGCTGGGACACGCAAGTTCTCAGACCCGGCCTCAGGCGGCTGGCCGTCCATCAGGTCAACGAGGGAGCTCGGCTCCAGGCCGCGCGCAGCGCGGACGCGACGCCTGGAGAAGAATCCGAGGTCAGCGGCATCTGCCTTTTGGAGAACCCGGCACAGGGCCCGTCGAACGTACGCTGGCGGCCAGGTATACAAACCACGCTCCCAGTCCGAGATCGACTTCGCGGAGATGACCGATTCCTTGCCGGTCGCGTTGTAGATCTCCTCCCGGACCAGAGCGGCCAGGCGTCCCTGGGTCATCGACCCCCGAGCTTCTCGCAGTAGTTGGTTTGGCTGTCGATCTGCCACGTATCTTCTTCCTTCCTCGCGCAGGAAGGATGGAGCACCGACACAGGGCATCGACACGGCATCCACAGACGTTCAGAGATGTTTCTTCCCGGCGAAACGCCTGGAAATGTCCTAGGTTGGTCCCCGTGGCTAACGAACGACTACGCGCCGCGCTCGCCGAGCACGACCTCACCTACCTGGCGCTCGCCGACGAACTGGGCGTGAACGTGAAGACGGTCGAGCGCTGGGTCGTCCATGACTACATTCCGTTCCCTCGCAATCGCCACAAGTTGGCCGAACGGCTCGGGCGGGACGAGTCGTATCTGTTTCCCACCGCAGTAACCGGCCAGCGCGCCGCTGCGGCATCCGAGAGCGAGATCGTTCGGGTCTACGCTCATCTGTCTGATGTCCCGGCTGACCTGTTGCGAACGTTCTTCGAGTCTGGGCGCAACGACATCGGCATACTCGTGTACGCGGGTCTGTTCGTTGCTGAAAGCACTCAGCTGCAACGCATCATCCGCAAGAAGGCGAAGGCCGGCGCCAGGGTACGGATCCTGCTCGGAGATCCTGATGACTCACAGGTCGCCGAGCGGGGGCGGGAGCAGGGCATCGGTGACGCGTTAGCTGCGAAGGTCCGCAACTCCATGGTCCTCTTCAGCAACTTGACCGCGGTCCCCGGCGTAGAATTTCGGACCCATCGAACGGTTCTCTACAACTCGATCTTCCGTGCTGACGACAACCTCTTGGTGAACACCCACATCTATGGGCTGCCCGCCGCACAGGCTCCGGTGTGGCACCTGCGCAAGATCCCTGGGGGCCAACTCGCGAGCCACTACCTCGAGAGCTTCGAGCGAGTCTGGGACGGTGCCCTGCCGATCGAGGAACCTTGATGACCGGTCGGCTCAGGTACCGCGTGCCGTCGACGTCGGCCGAGCATTCAGAATCTGAAGGACTGCAGCGACTCAGCCTGCGACCAGATGGTCTCGAAACTGGCGAGGTAAGACAGGAACATGTCACCACCCGTAGCACGGCGGTATTGGAAGACCGGAGACTCGGCCTCGACGATTCCGTACGCGCGCTGGTTGACCAAGAGATGATCGTCTACCCGGTACAGCGAGTTGTAGAGAACGATGTCGTGCAGTCGTAGCTCGAATCCGTCGTACGGCAGCAACGGTTGAAGCAGCGACAGGGCGCCTCGGGCGTTGGCGACTCTCATCTCGGCATCGAGATCGTCAGGCGCCGCGGTCGCCTTGTCTGGGACCCACAGACCTATCCTGACCCGCGCACCCGCTGCGCACTGTTCACGGAGTCGACGCAGGAAGTCCGTGTCCTGCAGGAGGAACATCGCGTCGCAGGCGATGATGCCGATCTCTGAGACGGCAGGCTCGAGGAGCGACAGCCAGACCTCGTGCGTGACTGCTGTCCGGCGAGGGTAGATCGCGACGAGATCAGGCTGACGGGATCCACCCAGCTCGGGCCATGTCAACTCCTCGTCGACGCCGAGCAGTTTCGTCAGGATGGCGCGATGCCGAGCATGCGGCAATTGGCCGTGCAGCCAGTTCCGCACCGTCTTCGGATCGACGGCCACGTGTGCGGCCACGTCCGTCTCCGAGAGGTTTGCGCCGTACATCGCTCGTCGAAGCACCTCGTTCACTCTGTCCAACCTTGCCATCTGCTAGATGTCTACGGATGTCTGTCGGACGGTAGCACGGAAATGTACCTAAATGTCGCTTGCCGGGCGACCACGCCGAACTACACGCGCCTGACATCCAGCAGGATCCGCGCACGCGATTGCTACTGATGGGCGGCGGCTCGTTTCTCGGCCCTGGCAGTGGCGGAGGCAGCTGAGGCGCGGATGGGAAATCACGACCTTCTGCAGGCCGTCGCAGACCTGGTCGCGGTGATCGTTGGCGCCGTTGGCTGTGGCGGAGACGAAGCCCGTGGCCGAAGACTGTCTACGGCTCAGCGACCGCTGGCGCAGCGAAAGCGTGGCAGCGCGCGTCCGGGTGGCCCGCCACCGGCTCGGTCGATCCGCCTCAAGCAGCGGTGGCGCAACGAGCGGAATGTCTGCAAGGGCCGTGCGAGTTCGGCTTGCCGGTGGCTGGACACGAAACTTCGTGGGAGGTATATATGGGCGATTACACCAAGTCGGCCGCGGGGCGTCCGTCGACACGCTCGAGGACCCCGCTCACCCCGTCGTGGGTGGCGTACTGACGAGCCAGGGTGGCCATCGCCTGCAGCCGGTCGGCAGCCCGAACCGAGTCCGTTGCCAAGGCCATGTCGACGGCCTGATGCCCAGCGGCGGCCGCACGGTCGGGTTGCGCGTCAAGAAGGTAGCCGGTGGCGATGCTGATCGCGTCGAACGTCCGGCTACGCTCCTCCCCCGCGCCTCTGGTCGCGTACGAGCGCTCAGCATGCTCGATCGCCCGCGGCGCAAACCGGATCCGATGCTCAGCATGGGAGGCGAGGCAGCCGTAGATAACTCCCGAGATACCGTCCAGGTCTGCCGGCGCCAGGAAGAACCGTGCCCACGCCGGGACCGTGCCTTCGTCGACCCGCCCGAGCTCGTCTTTCGCCCGCGCCAGCGAGTCGGACACCCGGTCCGCGGCGCCGAGCATGGCGTACGCCCATGCCTCGTTGGCGTGCAGGACAGCGACGGCGGCGAGATTTCCGCTGTCTTGGGCAACGATCTGCCCGAGCTGCCATAGCCGCAGCGCCTCCTGCGCCCGACCCTGGTGGATCGAGACCCGCCCGAGGCGGTAGAAGCCACCGGCGATGAGGGCGAGTGCGTTGATCTCCCGGCCGAGGACAAGCCCCGCGGTCAGGTATCGACGTGCGGCCGCGTGGTCCCCGAGGTCATGACTGGCCCACCCCGCGACCTGGTACATGTCGGACAACGCAGCCTTGAAGTCCGCCTCGGTTTGCTCCGTATCAAACCGGCTGTCCAGCATGCCACTCGCCCACGCGAGGTAGCTGACCGCGGAGTCTCGGCAGGATTCGCCGCCGTGCGTAGCATCAATCTGGCGATGCTCATCACGGACCGCGCGAACCAGATCAACGTGGGCTGAAGTAACGCGCTCCGGGACACTGGATGCGGCCTGATGCTTGGCGGCCGCATATCCGTTCAGCTCAGCCGGAGCCGGGCCAACCGCCAAGGCAGCCAGGGATCCGACGAACCCCGGGACTTCACCCGGGTCGCGCATTCTACTGTCCCTCTTGGCTTCGCTGCTACGCACATGAGACCCCACGCCCAGCAGGCCACGGTCGATGCCAAACCCATCCGCTATCCGCACCAGTACGTCGTACGACGTCACCAACTGCTTGCCTTGGGAAATGCTTCGAACTCGGGTTTCCGCGAGACCGGACGCGGCCGCGAGCGCGCTCCTGCTGTAGCCGCGGTCCCTCAGGAACAAGAACAGGGTCTTGATGTCCTGCTCGGCCAGGCAGTCACGTAGTGGCCGTCCCCCGTACACTCCAGAGGTCCACCACTGCGGATCTGGACGCACAACGCACGTCGCAACATGCTTGGTCGCGGTTGCCATCAGCCTCGCATCTCGCGTCCCAGATCTCGCGCGAAGGCGTAGAAGACCCAGGGGGTCGCGCTCATCGCCCTGGCGTCTGACTGCACCTCTCGGCCTCCTCAGCTGCTTCGGTGTGGATACGATGAGCGAATCACGGCTCACGTGGATAGGGCGCCGGTTCTGACGCCGAGGGTGGTGAAAGTGGTGAACAAGCGAACGGGAAAGGTGGGCGCCGAACCGCGCCGCAACGTCAAGCTCGCGGCCGTAATCGCCGAGGCTTCCTGGTCGCATGCCCAACTCGCACAGGCGGTGTGCCGGGTAGCCACCGAAGCCGGCAACGAGCGTCTCATGTCGGTGGGCAGGTCCCACGTCTCGCACTGGGTCGCGGGGTCGATGCCATCGGCTGACGCGCCGGCAATCCTGGCGGAGGCGCTCTCGCGCCGCCTCGGCAGGGTCGTCACCGTCGAGGAGATCGGCCTCTCCGGTCCGCGGCCCCCTGCAGCACTCGCATGGTCCGCCGATACGCTGACCACGCTCGTCGATCTGGGAAGAGGCAACGTGGACATCGAGCGCAGGTCTGTCCTGCGAGCCGCTGGCTACTCTGTAGCCGCATTGGCGGTGCCCTCAGAGGCCTGGTGGGACACAATGGCGCGCCGTGGTGCCCAGCGCTCTGCCCGGACCGCCCCGGTCATCGGTGCCGGTGACCTGGACGCGATCCGGGAGATGGCGGACATCTTCACCCGGATCGATCAGCGCCGTGGCGGCGGGCACGCACGCACCGCTGTAGCGCAGTACCTGACCTCGGATGTCGCCAGCGCGCTCAGAGCCGCCCATTCCAGCGCTAACATTCGCCGCGGCCTGTTCTCCACCGCTGGCGAACTTGCGTACCTATGTGGCTGGATGGCGTTCGACAATGCCGAGCACGCGACCGCACAGAGATACTTCACCGTCGCCGTCCAACTGGCGGCCGAGGCCGACGACCCACCGCTGGCTGGCCACGTCTTGCGTGCGATGGCTCATCAGGCTGTCGATCTCGGCCACCCACGCCAAGCCGTCCAACTCGCGAAGGCCTCCTTGTCCGGGAGACGATCGGCCCTGGCCAGCCCCCGCGAACGGGCCTTACTCGAGGTCGACCATGCCAGGGCACTGGCTGCCGACGGCCACGGTAGCGCGGCCGCGAAGGCTCTGCTGCGCGCTGAGGACGACCTCGCCAGCGCTGGCGACGGTGATGACGAACCCGGTCGGGTGTTCTTCTTCGGCGAAGCCAGCCTCGCCCACGAAACCGCGTGTACTCTGCGCGACCTCGGCGATCTGACCGCGGCAACATCCCAGTTCAGACGCAGCGTGCGTACCCGCAAGGCTGCCACCTTCACCCGCACACACGCGGTGACACTGGGATACCTCGGCGCAATTCAGGCCCGTCAGGGCGCGATCGACGAAGCCTGCTCGACCTGGTCGAGCGCCCTCGACGCCATGGATGGCGTGCATTCCGGCCGGACGCGTCAGGCGGTCGTCGACATGCGTTCGGCGCTGTCGCCGTTCAGAGCCCGCGGCATACCGGCCGCTGCGGAGCTCGACCATCGAGCCGCCCGCTGCATCGCCTCCGCGGCGAGGTGATTACCCCCGCCGGTCGCCGTCCCGCCTCATCGAATCGAAGGATCTCCATGACGCAGAGCGTTCTCACGGTCGAACCCGTTGCCCAGGTCATTGGCGGCCGAAGCCAGCCGACCGATGACTACTGGGGTGGAACACGCTCCATCCTGCGCATCAACAACGAGCGGTTCGACGAACGATCCACTGTGGGCTTGGATGCCTTCTCTCACCTCGAGGTCGTGTTCTTCTTTCACCTCAGCGATCAGAGCGACCTGAGCCTCGGTGCTCGCCGCCCCAGAGACAACCCGGCCTGGCCCGAGGTCGGCGCGTTTGGTCACCGCAACATGCGCCGGATCAACTGGCTCGGCATCTCCCGCTGCCGGCTTCTGGAGGTCGATGGACTCGACCTGCACGTGGGGGATCTCGATGCCGTTGACGGCACCCCCGTCATCGATATCAAGCCCTGGTTCGACGAGTTCGGCCCGCGAGGCGAGACCCACCAGCCGGCCTGGACCACCAACATGCTTTCGAACTACTTCGCGCCCGCGCCCGCCGAATAGCGCTCAGGCCACCCGCTCAGACGCTCCCGGCGCAGCTCGGTTAGCCAGTTGCTCGATGAAGTCTGCCGACTCGCCGTTGGACCGATTCCCGCTGGGCGGGAGACCGGCTGCAATCGATGGCCTCGCTGGCTCGGCCAACCGCGAGTCGCGCAGACATCGGAGATGTAGTTGAACGTGTGCTAACTCTGCAGGGAGGCTAACTTCTATCGTGTGACGATTCTCAGCTGCGATGAACGGGATCGCCTCGACGCAGCATTGCACGAGGTAGCTGCCAAAGCCGGCATCGACCCAACGGACGCTCGACTGCTGCGCTACACGATGAACGCAGTGTTCTACGCGCCGGCCGCGGATGTCGTACTGCGAATCGCACCAGCCGATAACGTCCGCGAGGTCCGTCAAGTAGCTGCAGTTGCCACCCGACTTGCTGAGTTGGATCTGCCCACTGTCCGGCTTGCACCCGGATTTGAGGAGCCGATCGAGACGTCGGCATGGGCTGCGACGGCATGGACTTACCTCCCCCAGCCGAGCGGTCACCGGCATCAACTGGTTGACCTGGCCGCTCCGCTTCTGTCCATACACTCGATCCATCGGCTAGGGCTGGCCATCCCCGAATGGGACGTGATCGATCGCTGCGAGGATCGCGTGCGAAAGATAGCCGAGGCAACAGGCGAAGCCATGGATTATCTGGAGGCCTGGGCCAAGCGTGAGCTCAATCTGCCAATCCATCATCTCGTCGATCGGTTGCTACAGCACTGCGCTGAGCTGCGTCTCGCCGTTGCAGCTGCCCGGTGGGCCTTGCCAGTCAGCATCATCCACGGCGACGCACACGCCGGGAATCTCCTCACTGCGTCGGACGGCGTAGTTCTGATCGACCTGGATTCGATTCGCTTCGGGCCTCCAGAGTGGGACTTGGTCCCGGCGGCCCACGGCGTGGAACGGTTCGCCGACGCGCTCTCGGAGTACGAAGACTTCGCGTCCGCCTACGGCTTCGATCTCTTCTCTTCCCCCAACTGGCCGGTCTTGCTTGACGTACGCGACCTCCAGTTGGTGACCAGCGTGATCGCGAAGCTCCTTGGCCGACCGAACGTTGCGGAGGAACTCGGTCATCGCCTGCGCAGCTATTTCGCCAAGAACGCTGCGACCTGGCACCGCTTCCGGTAGCCCGTCTGAACCTGACAGCGCGATCGCATGGGGGTCCAGGATGAACCCCCATGATGGGCTGACCAAACCGGTGCCGACGCGCCGACACTCGCTCATCTAGCGCAACACCGCGCTACCCGTGACCGTCGCATACCGCTCGTCTCACGGGGTCAACCCACCCGGCCCTCACGGGGAGGCAGACGTGAAAGGCTACATGACCATCTTGGCTCACCTCGACGCCCTACCGGCGATGCTGGACACCATCCCCGGCTGGAACGGCACCCTCGCGATCGGGGTCCTGGCCGTTGTTGCCGCGAGCACCTACGTACAAATCGTCCACGCGATCGATGACGAAGTCCGGGGAGCATGATGGACATCGATCGCCTTGAACCAGTCCACTTGGTCAGGGTGTGGTTCGGCCAACACGTCGTCGCCAGCTACACGGCGTCTGCCAGCCTCGCCGACCGGTATGCCTCTTCGATGCAGCGCCGATTCGCGGGACTGCGCGTGACCACCGATCCACTACCGCCGACGACCCGCTCAGGGGCCGCGAAGCAAGATCACGATACCCAAGCCGACCAGGCGACCGACATTTCGCCCCAGCCTCGCCGTTCATAGCCTGAACGGCGCCGCAAATGTCCGCGAATGTCCAACGGCACGGTCCCCATGTCCAGGCCTGAGTCGCGAGGCTTGAGCCGGGCTTGATGACCCGTCGCTGGAACGATCCCGAGGAGACTGAATTGATGCGCCGCGGGGAGTTGTACCGGTACCGCGATCCATCCGGAGTCAGTGGTACCGGCGTCGTGGCCCTACTGGTCGAGTTCCCACCGAACGACGACGGCCACCAGTGGGTAGCCGTCTAGTGGCTTGGCCACAACCCGTGCATGGCCTTCTGGCCAGGCATCGGTGATCTCCTGGAGATCCACGGCCACCTGGGCGCATCCGAGATCCGCTGGCTAGATCCCGATCTATTCGATCCGGACGGGGATGCGGCACTCAGTAATACCGGCAAGTACCCCCTGTAGAGCGGCGGGGCCGGCGTCCGAGCCTCACCTCCGCGTCGGTCGCGCTCCTCCAATCCTCGTCGTGCACGTGCCGAAGACAGGCCCTGCCACCGCCTCCCCAGTCGATGGCAGGGCCCCACCCAATAGCTCGGAGGACATAGGTGGAGGGGACCGACCTGAAGCACGGAGGCAGAGTCCGCCACTCCGACGACCTGCCGAGCACATTTTCGGGTGTAACCCCCGAAAATCGGTCAGGCCCGAACCATCTCCTGACCGCCGCGCGAATGCGCACGGTATCGCGCAGTGCGCCCGGACGACCGATGAGCCGCAGCGAACTCGCCCAGCGGGTAGCCGAGTTGCTGTATGCGGTCAGTACCAAGAGGTACCCGATCACAGGCCATTACATCGCGAAGCTGGAACGGGGCGCGGTGTGGTGGCCGTGCGAGGAGTACCGATCAGCCCTCTGCCTCATCCTCGGCGCAAGCGATGACGCCGAGCTGGGATTCCACCCGCCGCGAGGCCGTCGACCAGCACCCCGCTAGAGATACCCGATTGGACCTCTACTCGTCATCACTGTGCTCCATGAAGTCGACCCACTGGATCACCGCGCTCCGTCGGTAGCGCACGTGTCGCCCGACGCGGATTCCTCGCGGGCCGTAGTTGTAGGTCCGCCAGCGATAGAGGGTGCGCTTGGGCACCTTGAGGTACTCCGACACCTGATCGATGTCCCAGAGAGGGTCAACTGTCTCAGGTGCCTGCATTGTTGCCCCCTTCCTCTGATATCGGAGTCATATGGTCGGGGAGCGACAAATGCCTGGGTGTGCGCTTCTCAGGCACCTTAGGGCTCCGCTCCTGGCTTGCCTTGAGGACACTGCGGACGTGTCGCGCAGTCCAACCAAGGATCTCCCCTGCAGCACCAGCGCTTCCACAAACTCTGGCAAGCTCCGCGGCCGCTGCAGCGGCTGCTGCCTCGGCGTCTCGGACCCTTTCATCGTGCCGCTCAGCGGCGAGCGACCTCGCCTTGATCGCCCTCTCGAGCGCGGTCTGCGCTCGAGTTGCACGCGCAGTCGCCGCTTCGATACGTGCCTGACGTTGCCGTGCGCGTCGAAGGGCCGCGACTCTTGAGTTGGACATCCAGCTCCTCCATCACCACTCAGGACTCTCAAAGGGTCGAACGATCGTGTCGTGGCGGGTGGTCAGCTGATCGAGGTCCGACGTGCCCAGCTCCGGATGCCGGCGGCTCAACCCGCCACGTCGGAGTTGACGATCAACCGACTCGATCAAGCGTCGTGCAACCGAGACCACGCGGGCTCCCGTTCGCTCGATGACCTTCTCGGGTTCGCGCTTGTTGACCTCCGCGGCCCAGCTCGCGATGTACCGGAACGAGGATCCGCCGGTCGACCAGCCATGATGGGCCATCAGGAGGTAGGCGACCGACTCTGCCTCGATCTCTCGGATTCCGCGGCACATCAGGCGTCCTGGTGAAGCGATCTCCTTCGGGTCGTGCATGCGCAGATGCGCGACCTGGTGCGCCAGTCGGGCGACTGCGGTGACGTCCTCCAAGCCCCCTCGGATCATCAGTGTCCGGGCTTCGTAGTCGGTGAATCCTTCCAATCCGCCAGGTCCGGCATTGCCTTGCATGAGCGTGAAGCCCGACGACTGAACCTGGTGTGCAAGTGCTCGCCAGAGCTCTCCCGTCGATGCGCCACCTACCGGCGCGCTCGCCGGCGGTAGGTGCGGACCATCGGTCTGTGAGATGTCCCAAACGGACGCGACCTTGAACCCGACCAGCCGTCCACCGCCGCGTGCTCGCCGGGCCCGTTCAAGCTCGAGTTCCCCCTGTCTCGCCTCAAGGGTCGATCTCCGGCCGGCCTGCTGGATCACCGGCGCCAAGATGCGGATTTCGCGATCCCGCTGGTTCTCCAGGATGGATCGTCCGAACTTCTTCCAGATGTCGGACCTTGCGACTTGGCTTGCGTACGGCATCTGAAGCGTGATCAGCACCACGTTCCGGAAACTGTAGTTGCGCAAAGCAACTGACGCATCCAGCCATCTGACCCACTCGACGCCTGAGCTGCGCTTACGGATCTCCGAGTGCAACGCGTCGCGCAGGCCCTCGGGGGTAACTCTTGGCCCTTCCATCGATCCTCCAAATTGAGTCTGGAATAGCTCAACGTTCGGGACAGGTCGATTCACCAGCGACCTCAGGGAAGAGGTCTGCGTACGTCGGCGGACTCCACCGCCATCGCGATCTCTCCAGAGTCGGCGGGCCGCTGAAGTGCTCAGGTCCGTACGGGCGTCGCAGGGCGGTCGTTCCAGCGATGTTCCGCGCGTGATGTACCGCATCGGACAGCTGGCACGTGAGCTCCGCCAAGTCCGCGGTCAACTGGTCGAAGCAAGATGACAGATTGGTCCTCACCCACGCCGGCTGCGGGTACATGAGCCGCCAAACCCCAGGCCGGTTGTGAAACTCAGGGTCGCGCTTGCCGAGTTCGGCCTTTGGGACGAACAGTCGCCCGCGTAGGACCAACCAGGCCGCGGTCTCCTGCTGAACCACTGCTACCCGAACCGCCGCATGCATCAGCTCGTCGACGACATCTCGGACGAGGCCGCCGACAAGGAGCTCCTCCGGACCCTTCAATCGTTCTCCATCTGACAGCCAAGCGCGCAGCGCCTGAAACAGCTCCACGAATGCCGATTCGGCAGCTCCCTGGCTGCGGCCGCCCATGTCCGAGACACGCGTTCGCAACCAAAACGCGACCCGTCGCGTGGCTGAACCCGCCGCACGCAGTGCTTGCACCACGTCGCCGGTCGCATCGGTGTTGTCGTCGCTCTGGCTCAGGAGATCGGCGAGATGCAGGCAATACCCGACAACGGTGCGCAACTGCGCCGTGGTCGACCGAAGGTCACGGGTCAACACACTGGCAGGCGGCGTCGCGTCATGCGTCGCTTGCCAACGGGCGGCCAGGAGGATCACTTGCGATGCTTCGTCGACAGGTGCATGCGGCAGCGTCGTCGTCAACCCGCGCAAGGTGCCAATATCCGGCGATCCCGGCTTGTGGTGGAACTCGAGTTCTTCAATCGTATCGATTAAGTGCCGAAGGAGCCGCTGGCTCGTCTCGACGTCATGCGTCTGCTGGTTGGCAAGTCTCGTGACCGCTGCTCGGGCGGCTAGAGCCGTGATCGATGCGATCTCCGATCGCGCCGCGACCAGAGCCTCGTCCTGGAACGCGCTGTGAGTGCTCCGGTTCTGCGATGCAAGGAGGTCGCCTGCGGCGCCGATCGATCGGGCGAGTGCGGCGAGAGGCCCCTCCGCTGTGAAGGTGCCCGCGTCTGCAAAATCGCTCGTGGTCAGCTCGAGGCGAAGCCACTGGAGGTGATGGCGAGCTGCGGTCAGCGTTGCCTGCCAGCCGGCTATCAGGTCCGAAGTGTCGGCCGCGGCCAGGTTGTACGCGACAATCGCATCCCGTCGCGCGACTCGCAGCAAGTCCTCATACGTCGTGCGCATCCTGGACCATCCGGATCTCCGTGGCCGCGGACCTCAAGGCGTCGGCCAAGGCGAGGCGCCAACTCAGCTGATCAACCGGTACATCGAGCTGATCAACCTCACTGGCCGCTTTGTCGAAGAGCTCGCCGGGGTCGGCATCCAGCTCGCCGTCGCACGGCACATACGGGACGCCAAGCAACTGGAGGGCTCGATACCGGCTGAAGGCCGTCATGGCCCACCGCGCGCCGGGCTGCCGTGCCTCCAGGGCCTCGATGATCGCCTCAGCCTGGACTACCAGGTCTGCCACCCGGCTCGGTACTTCGAAGTTGTTCATGCGCTCCCTTTCGTCGCAGGGAAAGATGGACCGAAACGGTCCCGTGCACGCCGGATCCGGCGAATCTGTGGATAACTGCGCCCCACACCTGGATGGGCCCGGCACACACGCATTCCAGAGGTTCAACGTTCGAGCCAGACCCGCAGACCGGAGCGACATCGCACCGAACCCATCCGCCAGCCGCAGTGCCTCTGCTGCCGAGGCTCAAACCGATCACACCTCTTGCATCCAAGGCGTTTCTGTCGCCGAAACGACTAGATGCGATCTGGCTCCTGTCCCAGCGTTGAGCCTTCATGGAGCACAACAAGAATCGATCTGGGAGTGGTCACGACAGGGCGTGCGAGCACTGCGCCGCCTTCTTCATAGCCCGCCGATCCGATCAAAGGTTCTGCTCGGATCGCTGCCGTCTGCGCCACTGGCGCCTGCTGAAATCGGCTGTCAGCGCGACGAGTGATGCGGGTTCTCCGGCCACGGCGCCGACTCAGACTGCGCGAGAAATCCTACTCGGACTGATGACCACAGACACGCCGGTCGCTGTCAACGAACGGGTGCGGACGGCTGTCGCCGAGCTCGCCCAACTCGACAGAGAGATCAACCGCCTTCGACGTCAATCCGCAGTCCCAGAAGCAGACCAACCAACAGCAAACCGAGTCGGCACGTCACCGGACGATCGCAGCTCCGAGTGCTGAGTATCCACCGATTGACCGCCGGTGAGGGCTACACGTATCTGCTCAAGCACGTTGCCCCCGGCGATGTCGACCGCCGCATGGCTACACCGCTGACGGCGTACTACGCAGCGTCCGGCTACCCCGCTGGCCGATGGCTCGGAGGCGGACTGAGCGGACTCGGCAACGGTGAGTTGGTGGCCGGAAACCAGGTCACCGAGCACCAAGTGGCCGCGCTCCTCGGACGGGCAGAAGACCCGATCACGGGCAGGACGCTAGGCGCTCCCTATCGCATCTACAAGACCGCCAAAGATCACATAGCCGAGCAGCTGCGGGCGCTCGATCCAGCGATGACACCGGCAGAACGCAATCTCGCGATCGAGCAGATCCGCAAGGGCGCGGCACGGCTCAGGACCAGGCAAGCAGTTGCCGGATACGACCTGACGTTCTCCCCGGTCAAGTCGGTATCGGCGCTGTGGGCAACCGCCGATGTCGGCATCCAGGAGCAGGTTGTCGCGGCCCATCACGAGGCCATCAACGACGTCTTGGGGCTGATCGAACAGCAGGCGGTGTTCACCCGCTCCGGCCACGACGGCGTCGCACAACTTGCCACTCGCGGGGTGATCGCCGCCGCGTTCGATCACTGGGACACGAGAAGTGGCGACCCGCAACTGCACACCCACCTCGTCGTGGCTAACCGCGTCCAGGCCATCGACGACGGGCAATGGCGCACGATCGACGGCAGGTTTCTGTACGCCGCAGCCGTGGCGATGTCCGAGGTACACAACGCCCTTCTCGCCGACAACCTCAGCCGCCGGATCGGCGTCACCTGGCATCTCCAGGAACGCGGGGAGCGCCGGAATCCGGCGTTCGAGATCGACGGAGTCCCGGAAGAACTGATCCACGAGTTCTCGTCACGAACCGATCAGATCGAGGCGAATCTCGCCGACCTGCTGGCCGGGCGCGGCGACGATGTGCATCCACCCAGCCGCCGCGAGATGTACGTCCTACGACAACGAGCGACCTTGATGAATCGGCCGGCGAAGCACTTGGCCAAGCCGCTCGCCGACATGATGCGCAGTTGGCGCGAACGCGCCGAGCATGTGACATGTGGTCAGACGGCTGCGACCATCGAGAAGGTCCTCAACCAGGCCAGGGACCGGCCGCTCACCGCCGCCGACCTGAGTGCCGAGACGATCCATGCGTACGGCGCCACGACCGTCCTTGCGCTGCAGACGAAACGATCCACCTGGACACGGTGGAACCTCCTGGCCGAGGCAGCCCGGCAGACGCGCCTTCTCCGCCTGTCGACCACCGAAGACCGCCTTCAGGTCCTCGAGACGATCGTGCATGACGCCGAGCGCCAGTCGATCAGCATCACTCCGCCCACGTTCTTCACAACCCCACTGGATCGTGCCGACGGGCAGAGCGTCTTCACGGTCCACAACGGCGAAATCTTCACGTCCCCGGTGATTCTCGGGGCCGAGAGCCTGCTTCTCGATCTCGCAGCCAAGCTCAAAGGCCCGACCATCTCTCGGCATCATCTGGCCGCTCCGAACCTGAGCGACGACAAGGTCCGAGCGCTCCACCGGATAGCTTCAAGCGGTCAGACAGTCGAGGCTCTCGTCGGACCAGCTGGCACCGGCAAGACAAGCCTGCTCGCGGCTCTCAGAACGAGCTGGGAAGCCGAACACGGCGAAGGGTCCATCATCGCTCTCGCTCCATCGGCCGCCGCAGCAACAGTACTGTCCGATACCCTCGCGCTCCCCGCCGACAACGTCGCCAAATGGATCCACGAGGCGGTCGGCGTCGCAGGCGATCAGCGCAACCATTGGATCAGCGAACTCGAACAAGCGGCACAAGCAGCCGAGGCAAGCGGCCGCCGACGTCGTCACCACCGAATCACTGCAGAACTCGCCCGGGCGTACGCCGAGCGCGACCGCTGGCGCTTTCGCCCGAACCAACTCGTCATCGTCGATGAGGCTTCGATGGCCGGCACCATGGAACTCGCCACTCTCGCCCGCGCAGCCGACATGGCCGGCGCGAAACTCTTCCTCGTGGGCGACGACGCTCAACTCGGCACAGCGAATGTCGGCGGCGCCTTCCGCCTCGTTGCCCGCGACACCGCGGCGGCCGAGCTCAGCGATGTCTGGCGCTTCAGCAAGGACTGGGAGCGCGACGTTAGCCTGCAGCTCCGCGAGGGACAACCCCAAGTCATCGACCTGTACGACCAGCACGACCGGCTGTCGCACGGATCACTCGAAGACATGGAAAACGCGGCCTACACCGCATGGCAAGCCGACACAGCCGCAGGCAGGACCACCCTCCTTATCGCCGCCGACAACGCCACCGTCGCTCGCTTAAATGCCCGCGCCCGCCTCGACCGAGTCAATACAGGCGAAGTCGAGCCAAATGGGATCGTTCTCCACGACGGCAACCACGTCGGTCTCGGCGACCACATCGTCACCCGCCTCAACAACCGCCGCCTCCGCATCGGCCAGCGCGGCTTCGTCCAGAACGGCAACCGATGGACGGTCATCCGCCGCTGGGACGACGGGTCCCTCACTGTCGAGAACGACGACCTCCAGACGGTAACCCTTCCAAGCAAGTACGTTCGCGAATCTGTTGAACTCGCCTACGCCACCACTGCCCACCGTGCACAGGGCGCCACCATCGACACAGCCCACCTACTCGTCACCGACAAGCTGACCCGTGGGCTTGCCCCGTCTCGACGGACAGGGTTGATGTGAGGTGGTCAGGCTATCTGCTCGGCGGTGACCATGATGGTGGATTCGTACTGCGTTGGGC
>NZ_JBEZYF010000055.1:0-61075 GCF_040638415.1 Kribbella sp. NPDC026596
GTCGCCCGGGAGGAGGACCCGGGCGACCGCTGGGTGAGGGCTTTACCAGTGGGCTTACCAGTGATGCGCGACGTCGATGACGAGCCTGGTGTCAGAACCTGGGCCGGCCAGCGTGAAGACGCGGAACGGGAGCCGGGCACGGACACCGAGCCCGATCGTCGTCTGCCCCTCGAAGCTGCCGGCGGAGGCGACCTGGCGGAACGTGCTGTAGCCCGCGACGTTCGTCAGCTCCTTCGGGTTCTTCGGCTGGTACGTCGTCGTGCCGGCCGAGCTGTACGACGGGGCGCGCACGACGATCTGCAGTTTCGCGCCACCCCGCAGCGGGACCAGGAAGCCGGCTCCATCGGTGTACACGTTCTTGACGTAGCGGACGTCGTACCCGGCGGCGGGCCGGCCGGCCAGCTCGACGACGAGTCGGTCGAAGCAGGCATGCCGACCGGTGCGGACGGTGGTCACCGGGGCCTGCGACATCCGGCTGTTTGCCTCGGGCAATGATCCCCAGCCTCGCGGGCACGAGGCGGTGGTCGAGGCGGTCGAGACGGTGCGGGGGGCGGAGGACGAGCCGACGATGGTCGGCGCGGCGATCGCGGCTGCGGGGATCGCCATGATGGCGACGGCGGCAAGGATCGTCTTGTGAGTGATGTGGTGGATGTTCATGATGTGGTTCCCCCTTGTATGGACAATTACTTGGACGACACCAGTTGCCAACTGGTTTGCTTTTTATCCTGGTGATTTCAGGTAGTCGATCGGGCACGATGTGCGGATGACCCCTGACGAGTTGCTCGAGGTGTTCCACCACCGGATCCGGTTGCCGGACGCCGATGCCATCCCCGGCTGGAAGCAGGAGCACGACGGCCTGGTCCATCGCTCGTACGTCGAAGGGCCGGACGGTGCCGGGTTCGTCGAGACGCCCCGCGGCCTGGGCGACGACCCGGACGCGGTGATCGCGGGCCAGGTGGAGTTCTTCCGTGACCGTGGGTTGCCGTTCGAGTGGAAGACGTACGCGTACGACGAACCGGCCGATCTTGGTGAGCGGCTGGTCCGGGCCGGGTTCAGCCGGGAGGAGCGGGAGACGCTGATCCTCGGTGAGGTCGACCGGATCCTGGAGCGGCCGTCCGCGCTGCCGTCGAAGGTGCGGCTGCGGGAGGCTGAAGGACCGGACGACTACCGCCGGATCGCCGAACTCACGAACACCCTGTGGGACAGCGGGCTGGCGCGCATCGTGGAGCAGTTGCAGGGCGAGGCACGGATGTTCCCGGACCGGCTGTCGGTGTTCCTGGTCGAGGACGCGCTGAAGGGGCCGGACGGGCCGGCGGTGTCGGCCGCGTGGATCCGGTTCCATCCCGGGACCGGGTTCGCGAGCCTGTGGGGCGGCGGAACGTTGCCGGAGTGGCGGCGGCAGAGGCTCTACAGCGCGCTGCTCGCACACCGGGCGCGGCTGGCCAAGGAGCGCGGATACGAGTTCCTCCGGGTGGACGCGTCCGAGGACTCCCGCCCGATCCTGCAGAAGCTGGGGCTGCACGCGGTCACCACGACCACGCCGTACGAATGGACGCCGTGACCTGATGAGTGGAACGACCGGTCAAGGCTGTACGTTGCCAGCATCATGGCCCTGAAAATCGCGTCTCGCTTCCGCCGGCTGCTGCAGCGCCCCGGCTCGATCGATCTCGGCCCGTACGAGCGGCTCACCCAGCTGGTCGGCGAGGCGGAGGAATCGGTCCAGTCCCTGACCGACGAGGAGCTCACCGAGGCGGTCGCCGAGCTGCGCACCACCGGCGGGCTGCACGAGGACGATCAGATCGAGTTCCTCGCGCTGGCCCGGGACGCGGCCAAGCGGGCGATCGGCGAGCGCGCGTTCGACGGCCAGGTCGTCGGGGCGCTGGCGATGCTGCAGGGCCGGATCGTCGAGATGGCCACCGGCGAGGGCAAGACGCTGGCCGGTGCGTTCGCCGCCGCCGGGTACGCCGTCGGCGGCCGCAACGTGCACGTGCTCGCGGTGAACGACTACCTGGCCCGCCGCGACGCCGAGTGGATGGGCCCGGTGTACGACCTGCTCGGGGTCAGCGTGTCGTTCATCGGCCAGGCGTCCACGCCGGAGGAACGGCGGACGGCGTACCAGGCGGATGTCTGTTACGCGCCGGTGAGCGAGATCGGCTTCGACGTACTGCGGGACCGGCTCGTCACCGATGTGGCCGACCGGGTCACGGTCGACCCGGACGTGGCGCTGGTGGACGAGGCCGACTCGGTGCTCATCGACGAGGCGCGGGTGCCGCTCGTACTGGCCGGTGCGACCCGGACCGAGGAGCTGGACGAGGACGTGGTCCAGCTGGTCCGGACGCTGCGCGCGGGCGTGGACTACGAGATCGACGGCGACGGCCGGACGGTCGCGCTGACCGACAGGGGCACGGACAAGGTCGAGGAGACGCTCGGCGGGATCAACCTGTACGAGGACGACAACCTCGACCGGCTGACCCAGATCAACGTCGCGCTGCACGCCGAGGTGCTGCTGCGCAAGGACGTCGACTACCTGGTCCGCGACGGCAAGGTCAGCCTGATCAACAACAACCGCGGCCGGATCGCCAAGCTGCAGCGCTGGCCCGACGGTCTGCAGGCCGCCGTGGAGGCGAAGGAGGCCGTTCCGGTCAGCGACTCCGGTGAGGTGCTGGACAGCATCACCGTGCAGGCGCTGGTGAAGGGCTACAAGACCCTGTGCGGCATGACCGGTACGGCGGTCGTCGTCGGGGAGTCGCTGCAGGAGTTCTACGAGGTCGACGTAGCCGTCGTACCGCCGAACAAGCCAAACGTGCGGGTCGATGCGCCGGACCGGCTGTACTTGACGTCAGAGCAGAAGAACGTGGCTTTGGTCGAGCACATCGCCGAGGTGCACGAGGCCGGGCGGCCGATCCTGATCGGCACCCACAGCGTCGAGGAGTCCGAGCAGCTGAGCGACCGGCTCGAGGCGGCCGAGATCGCGCACGTCGTGCTGAACGCGAAGAACGACGCCGAAGAGGCCGCGATCATCGCCGAGGCCGGTGTGCCGGGGACGGTGACCGTGTCGACGCAGATGGCCGGCCGCGGTACGGACATCCGGCTCGGTGGCAAGGACGAGTCGCACGACAAGGAGAAGGCCATCGAGCTCGACGGCCTCTACGTGATCGGGACCGGTCTGCACGCGTCCCGCCGGCTCGACGACCAGCTGCGCGGGCGCGCCGGGCGGCAGGGTGACCCGGGCGGGTCGCTGTTCTTCGCCAGCCTCGGGGACGAGCTCGTGACGCGGTACTCCGTTTCGTCCGGCCTGCGACCGCATCCGGATGAGAGTGGGCAGCTGACCGATCGCAAGTCGCTCGGTGTCCTCGAACAAGCCCAGCGGGTGGCGGACGGCGCGAACGCCGAGCTGCACCGGACGACGTGGCAGTACCACCGGCTGACCGGGCAGCAGCGGGCGATCCTGCTCGACACCCGGGAGAAGGTGCTCACCGAGGACCTGGCCGCCGAGGAGCTGTCCGAGCGGGCCAAGGAGCGGTACGACGAACTGGTCGACGAGGTCGGCGAGGACGTGGTGAAGGCGGCGGCGCGGCGGATCGCGCTGCGTCATCTGGACCGGCGCTGGACCGACCACCTGGCGTACCTGGCCGACCTGCGCGAGGGCATCCACCTGCGCTCGCTGGCGGGCGGCATCGTGCACCTGAAGCCGATCGACGAGTTCAACAAGTCCGCGATCGCGTCGTTCGACACGCTGATCGCGGACTCCTGGACCGATGCGGTCGAGACGTTCAAGGACGCCGAGATCACCGCCGAGGGTCTGGACGAGGAAGCCAGCGGTATCCCGCGCCCGACCGCGACCTGGACCTACCTGGTCAACGACAACCCGTTCGGTACCGAAGCCGACCGGATCCTCGGCCGGCTCCGCAACGCCATCAAGCCCGAGTCCGTCGCCGAGTCCGAGGAGATCCTCCCCGAGGAGTTCGACGAGGACGACCTCCCCGAAGAACTCCGCGACGTGGACGACGAGGACGACTTGCCGGAGGAGCTCCGCGACACGGACGACGCGGACGCGGATGAGGATGAGAAGAAGCCTGACAGCAAGGCGTAGACCTTCGACTTTGGTCTAGAGGCCCTAGCCGTCCGCCCGAAGCCGCCCACCGGCGGCTCGGGCGAGGCTCTCGGCATGACCCGCGACCGCCTGCGCTTCCTCGTCTTCGACATCGCGACACCGCTCGCGCTGTACTACGGGCTGCGCGCCCTCGGCGCGAGCAACGTGACCGCTCTCCTGGTCGGCACCGTTCCTGGCCTGATCAGTGCGGCGGTCTCGATCGCGCGCCGCCGCCGTACCGACCTCCTGGGTGTGGCGGTGATCGTCAGCATGCTGGGCAGCGCGGCGGTGGCGGTCCTGGGTGGGGACGCCCGGGTGCTGCTGGTCCGCAACGCCTGGATCAGCCTCCCGTTCGCCGGGATCACCCTGTGGTCCCTCCGGCATCCGCAACCGCTCTGCTACACCTTCACCCGCGCGATCATGCCGAGGCGGGCCGCCGTGATGGACCGGCTGTGGGACGAGGATCCGCGCTTCCGGCACGCCTGGCGAAGCATCACCGTCATCTGGGGGATCACATCGGTGCTCGACGCCGTGATCCGGGTCGTCGCGGCGTACACGCTGCCGATTCCCGTCGTACCCGCCGTAGATCCGGTGATCACGGTCGCCACGATCGTCGCGTTGCAGATCCCGACCATTGTGCTGCTCCGGCGCAGCGGGACCTGGCACGAAGTCTTCGCCCCGCGCCGCCGAGTGGCTTCCCTGACCGCGGACGATCCGGGTGTCGGTGGCGCTGGATAGGCTGCGGGGTGTGAGTGAGGGTCTGTTCGACATTCCGGGAGCTCCTGCGCCTGCTCGGGGCGGCGGGAGCCTGGCGGACATGGACCACACGGCTGCTCCGCTGGCCGTGCGGATGCGGCCGCGGAGTCTGGACGAGCTGGTCGGGCAGCAGCATCTGCTGGCGCCGGGATCGCCGCTGCGGCGGTTGGTCGAGGGTGACCAGCCGATGTCGCTGTTGCTCTGGGGTCCTCCGGGGACCGGGAAGACGACGATCGCGGCTGTCGTCTCACACCAGACCAATCGGAAGTTCGTGGAGCTGTCGGCCGTCACCGCGGGCGTGAAGGACGTCCGGCAGGTGATCGACGGCGCCCGCCGGGATCTGTCGCGGGGTACGGGCGTCGTCGAGACCGTGCTGTTCATCGACGAGGTTCACCGGTTCACGAAGGCTCAGCAGGATGCGTTGCTGCCGGGTGTGGAGAACCGGTGGGTGACGCTGGTCGCGGCGACCACCGAGAATCCGTTCTTCTCCGTCATCTCCCCGCTGCTCTCGCGGAGTCTGCTGCTCACGCTGGAGTCGCTCACCGACGACGACATCTCCACCCTCCTCGATCGCGCCCTGACCGACGAACGCGGTCTGAACGGGGAGTTCGAGCTGGCGGAGGACGCGCGGGCGCACCTGCTGCGGATGGCCGGGGGAGACGCCCGCCGCGCGCTGACCTACCTGGAGGCGGCAGCCGGGGGAGCCCGGGCGAAGGCCGCCGAGTCCATCGACCTGAAGACCCTGGAAACGGCCGTAGACCGGGCTGCGGTGGTCTACGACCGGGCCGGCGACCAGCACTACGACGTCGCCTCGGCACTCATCAAATCCATCAGGGGCTCGGACGTGGACGCCGCCATGCACTACCTGGCGCGGATGATCGAAGCCGGTGAGGACCCGCGGTTCATCGCGCGGCGGCTGGTGATCTCGGCCAGCGAGGACATCGGCATGGGCGACCCGACTGCGCTCGGTGTCGCGGTGGCCGCGGCCGAGGCAGTGCAGTTGATCGGCATGCCGGAGGCGCGGATCAACCTCGCGCAGGCGGTCGTCGCACTCGCCCTGGCGCCGAAGTCCAACGCCGTGATCATGGCCGTCGATGCCGCCATCGCGGATGTGAAGGCCGGCAAGGTCGGCCCAGTGCCGCCGCACCTGCGGGACGCGCACTACGCCGGAGCCAAGAAGATCGGCCACGGTTCGTCGTACCAGTACTCCCACAACGACCCGCGCGGCATCGTCCCGCAGCAGTACGCACCGGACGTGATCGACGGCACTGACTACTACAAACCCACCCGCCGCGGCGGCGAAGCGGCCTACGCCGACCGCGTCGCCAACATCCGCAAGATCCTCAGGGACCGGGAATGAGCCGGACCACCGACCACGTCGACGCCTTCAACCACGCCGTCACCACGGGTGACTGGGACACCTTCTCCGAGCGCTTCGCCGCGGACGCCCGGATGAGTTTCGTCGGCGTCCCAGCAGGTCCGTTCGAGGGCCGTTCGGCGATCGCGCAGGCGGACCGCGACAACCCGCCGACCGAGACCATGACCCTCCTCGAGGCAAACGACCGTACGGCGAAGTTCCGCTGGTCCGGCGGCGGCACGGGCTCCATGGAGCTGTCCTGGGCCCCTGACGGCACTGTCCAGGGACTGAGGGTGGCGTTTGAGTGAAGCGTTCGACTGGGTAAGCTGCCTTTCGGCCTGGGGGTGAAAGGTTCGAAGTGAGGTTTTACAACCTAGGTCGACATCTCCGGAAGTCCGGCCCGCGGCACAGCCGTGGGCGTCTGCCCGTCCTGAAGGTGAGTGCGGTCGCGGCGGTCGCCGTCACGGCGGCGGGATCCCTGTTCTTCGTCCCGTTCGGGGGACACGACTCGGCGAGCACGCAACCACCGCAGAGCACCGACTCCTTCGGGAGTACGACGTCGCGGGAGCCGAAGGTCGAGCGGACGTGGGGTGTGACGCGGTCGGGGCAGCGGCCCGGGGTTCCTGCCCGGAACCTCTCGACGCCGCGCGCCACGTGGTTCCCGACGACACAGCCCTCGGCAACGCCGAACTCGCCGACGCCGCCGTGGTCGGTCCCTTCGTCCACAGCAGGGCAGCCGTCGTCGGCACCGAGCAGCACCACGACGAAGCCGGGCAGCACCACGACAAAGCCGAGCACCACCGCAGCTAAGCCGTCACCGAGTACGGCCAAGCCGTCACCGAGTACGACCAAGCCGTCACCCAGTACGACCGTGCCGTCACAGATCCCGACCGCGCCCACAACACCACAGCCTTCCCCGAGTCCGACCGAGTCGGCCACGGTGGAGCCGTTGCCGACCCCGACCGGGTCCGGTACGCCGGATCCCTCGACCACCCCGGTGGAACCCAGCGCGACGGAGTCGTCACCGGCCGGATGACCGGGTTTGGTGGGCGACTGTGATGTGAGGGATGGTGTCCTGGAGCGAACTGCGTAGGAACGCGCGATAAGGTCGGGCGGTCCACGAGGTCGCAACGGGAAGGTGGCTCGTTTCCATGAGCGTCGGTGAAGTCGCGGGGCTGATAGCGGCCTGCGCGCTGCTCATCCTGGTGGGCCTGCTGGCCTACCCGATCCTGAAGCTGGGCAAGGTCTTCGACGAGACCCGGATCCTGGTGAAGGGTGTCTCCGACGAGACCGTCCCGCTGCTCGGCGAGGTGACCACCACCGTGACCACCACCAACGCTCAGCTGGCCAAGGTGGACACCATCACCGACAACGCGGCCACCGTGACCACCAACGCGGCCGCGCTGATGTCGCTGTTCTCGGCTACCGCCGGCGGCCCGCTGGTGAAGGCGGCCGCGTTCTCGTACGGCGTCCGCCGGGCGCTCGGTGACCAGCAGCGCAAGGACGTCAGTCGTCGCGTGAAGGAAGAGATGAAGGCCGAGCGGAAGGCGCGGAAGCGGTGAAGCGGATCTTCTGGCTGATCATCGGGATCGCCGTCGGCGTGTACGCCGTCACCCGGCTGAAGAAGCGTGTTCAGGTGCTCGCTCCGGACAGCATGCAGGAGTCCGCGGCCAAGCTGGCCGCCGCGGTCCGGCACTTCGGCGACCAGGTCCGCGAGGGCATGGCCGAGCGGGAGACCGAGCTGCGCGACGCCCTGGGCATCGACACCACAAACGACCGTGAGGACTACCGGTAACACCCATGGAAACCAGTGAGATCAGGCGGCGGTTCCTGCAGTACTTCGAGGACCGGGGCCACACCGTGGTGCCGAGCGCACCCTTGCCGTCGCCGGACCCGAACCTGCTGTTCAACGTCGCCGGCATGGCCCAGTTCGTGCCCTACTTCGTCGGCCAGCAGACACCGCCGTACGCGCGCGCGACGAGCGTGCAGAAGTGTGTCCGGACCCTCGACATCGAGGAGGTCGGCAAGACCACCCGGCACGGCACGTTCTTCCAGATGAACGGCAACTTCTCCTTCGGCGACTACTTCAAGGAGAAGGCGATCGAGTACGCCTGGGACCTGGTCACCCGGTCCCAGAACGACGGTGGTTACGGCTTCGACGAGTCGGTGCTGTACGCGTCGGTGTACTACGACGACGACGAGGCGATCGAGCTGTGGAAGCGGATCGCCGGGCTGCCCGACGACCGGATCGTCCGGCTCGGGATGAAGGACAACTTCTGGTCGATGGGCATCCCGGGTCCGTGCGGCCCGTGCTCGGAGATCCTGATCGACCGCGGCCCGGAGTTCGGCGCTGACCGGGACTGGGAGGCGGGCGACCGCTACCTGGAGTTCTGGAACCTGGTCTTCATGCAGAACATCCGCGGTGAGGGTGGCGGCAAGGACGGCTACGAGATCCTCGGCGAGCTGCCGAAGAAGAACATCGACACCGGTCTCGGCCTGGAGCGGGTCGCGTACCTGCTGCAGGGCGTCGACAACATGTACGAGATCGACGAGATCTACCCGGTGATCGAGCGGGCCTCGGAGCTGAGCGGCCGCAAGTACGGCGTCGAGCACGTCGACGACGTCCGGTTCCGGGTGGTGGCCGACCACGTCCGCAGCGCGATGATGCTGATCGGCGACGGCGTCACCCCGGGCAACGAGCAGGGCGGCTACGTGCTGCGCCGGCTGCTCCGCCGGGCGATCCGCTCGATGCGCCTGCTCGGCTACGAGGACCCGAGCCTGGTCGAGCTGCTGCCGGTCAGCCTCGAGCAGATGAAGAAGTCCTACCCGGAGCTGGAGCCCGACTTCGGCCGGATCAGCCAGATCGCGTACGCCGAGGAGGAGGCCTTCCGGCGTACCCTCACGGCCGGTACGACGATCTTCGACGTGGCCGTCCGCGACACCAAGGCGAGCGGTGCGCACCAGCTCGAGGGCACGAAGGCGTTCCAGCTGCACGACACCTACGGCTTCCCGATCGACCTCACCATCGAGATGGCCGCCGAGCAGGGCCTGAACGTCGACACCGAGGGCTTCCGGTCGCTGATGAAGGAACAGCGCGAGCGGGCCAAGGCCGACGCCCGGGCGAAGAAGGCCGGTCACGCGGACACCTCGGGCTACCGGGAGCTGCGCGAGAAGGGCGTCACCGAGTTCACCGGATACTCCGAGCTCGCCACCGACTCGCAGGTCCGCGGCCTGCTCAAGGACGGCGTGGTCACATCGGCCGCCGAGCAGGGCGAGACCGTCGAGGTCGTGCTGGAGAAGACCCCGTTCTACGCCGAGTCCGGTGGCCAGATCGCCGACGAGGGCCTGATCGTCGCCGACGGCGTCCGGCTGAAGGTGCTCGACGTCCAGCGGCCGGTCAAGGGCCTGATCGTGCACCGGGTCGAGGTGCTCGAGGGTCTCCTCCGGCCGGGCCTGGACGTGCACGCCGAGGTCGACCACGAGTGGCGGGTCTCGGCCTGCCAGGCGCACTCGGGTACGCACGTCGTCCACGCGGCACTGCGTCAGGTGCTCGGCCCGAACGCGCTGCAGAGCGGTTCGTACAACAAGCCGGGTTACCTGCGGCTCGACTTCGCCTGGTCGTCGGCGCTGGACCAGGCGACCCGGTCCGAGATCGAAGAGGTCGCGAACCTCGCGGTCCGGCAGGACCTGCCGGTGTCGGCGCAGTACATGTCGCTGCCGGAGGCCAGGGACTGGGGCGCGCTGGCGCTGTTCGGTGAGACGTACGACGAGCAGGTCCGCGTGGTCGAGATCGGCGGACCGTGGTCGCGTGAGCTCTGCGGTGGCACGCACGTGAAGCACTCGTCGCAGGTCGGCGCGCTGACCGTCACGGGCGAGTCGTCGGTCGGTGCCGGCGTACGCCGGATCGAGGCGTTCGTCGGCCTGGAAGCGCTGCGCTACCTCGGCCGCGAGCGTGCTCTCGTCCGGCTGCTCAGCGAGAACCTGAAGACCCGGCCGGAAGAGCTGCCCGCGAAGGTCGCCGACCTTGCCGAGCGGCTGCGCGCGGCCGAGAAGGAGCTCGAGAAGGTGCGGGCCTCCCAGGTCCTCGCGGCCGGGGCGGAGCTCGCGAGCAAGGCGAAGGACGTCTTCGGCGTCCAGTACGTCGGTCACCGCGCGCCCGACGGCGTGAACGGCGGTGACCTGCGCAAGCTGGCCCTGGACGTGCGCGGCCGGATGCCGGCCGACAAGCCGGCCGTGGTCGCGGTACTGAGCGTCAACGACGGCAAGCCCGGTGTGGTGATCGCGCTCAACGACACCGCGCGCGAGTGGCGGCTGAAGGCCGGTGACCTGGTTCGGGTCGCGGCCGAGAAGCTGGGCGGCCGTGGCGGTGGCAAGGACGACGTGGCCCAGGGTGGCGGTACCGACCCGAGTGGCTCCGACGAGGCGCTGGCGGCGGTGGAGCACACCGTCGGCCAACTCGTCACCGGCTGATGAGACCCTGATGAGACGCGGCGTGCGGATCGCGCTGGACATCGGTGACGCCCGGATCGGTGTCGCCAGCAGCGATCCGCACGGAATCCTGGCCACGCCGGTGGAGACGGTCCGCCGAGGGCCCGGTGATCTGAATAGGATCGCCGCACTCGCCGCCGAACTGGAGGCGGTCGAGATCGTGGTCGGGCTGCCCCGCTCCCTGTCCGGGGGCGAGGGACCGGCCGCGGTGAAGATCCGGGAGACGGCGGAGCTGGTGCGAGCGAAGGTGCAGGCGGGCAACGCGGAGACGGCGGTGCGGCTGGTGGACGAGCGGTTCACCACGGTCACCGCTGAACGCATGCTGCGGGAACGGGGAAAGAAGGGTTCCAAGCGACGCGCCGTGGTCGACCAGGCCGCGGCGGTCGTGATTCTGCAACACGCGCTCGACCTCGAGCGCGAGTCCGGCAACCCACCCGGGAGGCCCTTGTGAACGGACCATCGGTGCACGAAGAGCTCAACGAGAGCGAGGACCTGGGGTCCGGGCTCGGGTTGCGCTCGGAGAGCAGGGTGGAGCGCCGGGCGAGCCGGCGCAAGGCCCGGGGCCGCCGCGCGTTCGGCTGCTTCGCCGGGGTGATCTCGCTGCTGGTCGTCGGCTCGCTGGTGGCCGGCGCCGTGATCGGTTTCGGCAAGGGCAAGGACGCGATCGAGCAGATGTTCGCCGCGCCGGACTACTCCGGCACCGGCAGCAAGGAAACGGTGGTCGTCGAGATCGCCAAGGGCCAGGCGGCCGCCTCGATCGCGGACACGCTGGAGAAGAAGGGCGTGGTGAAGAGCGCCCGCGCGTTCGAGCGGGTGGCCAAGGCCGACTCGCGGTCGCTCCAGATCCAGGCCGGCACCTACACGCTGCACAAGGAGATGTCCGCCAAGGCCGCGCTCGACCTGATGCTGGACACCGCCAAGTCGATCCTGGTCACCCGGATCAGTTTCCGGTCCGGCCAGACCAAGGCCGAGGTCAGCGAAACCCTGCAGAGGTCGAAGCTGAGGCTGCCGGCCGGCGCCGCCGCGGGCGCGCTGGCGAAACCCGCTGCGCTCGGGTTGCCGGCGTACGCGCACAACAACCCCGAAGGCTTTCTCTACCCGGGCACGTACGACGTGCCGAAGGGTGCGACGGCGTACACGATCCTGAAGCTGATGACGGCGCAGTACGCGAAGAATGCGGCCGAGCTGAACCTGGTCAACACGGCGAAGAACAAGAAGCTCGACCCGTACCAGGCGGTGATCGTGGCCAGCATCATCGGCGCCGAGACGAACCGGCCACAGGACTACGCCAAGGTGTCCCGGGTGATCTACAACCGGCTGCGGGTCGGGATGAAGCTGCAGATGGACTCGACCATCCACTATGTCGTCGGTAAGGACGGCGGGGTGTTCACGACACCCGAGCAGCGCGACATGGACTCGGCGTACAACACCTACAAGAACAAGGGCCTGCCGCCGACGCCGATCAACTCGCCGACCAAGGACACGCTGCGCGCGGCGATCAACCCGGCCCAGGGTTCATGGCTGTACTTCACGCTGATCAACCTCGACACGGGTGAGACCGCGTTCGCGAGTACGGCGGAAGAGCACCTCGCGAACGTGAAGAAGCTGCAGACCTGGTGCGCGGCTCACAAGGGCAGGTGCTGACTTGACTGTATTGAACTGCCGCGCCTCCGGCACGGCGGAGTCATGGGGCTTTGACTCCCGTCCTTCCCTCGTCACTCCGGTCGCTTCGCCCCCTGCGCTCCTCAGTCCAGGACGGGAGGCCCCATGACGCGGTGTGCTGTGCTCGGTTCGCCGATCGCGCACTCGCTGTCACCGGCCATGCACCGGGCTGCGTACGCCGCTCTCGGGCTGGACTGGCGGTACGACGCCTTCGAGGTCGAAGAGGACGAACTCCGCGGATTCGTGGCGTCCCTCGGCGACGACGTTCGTGGGCTGTCGCTGACGATGCCGTTGAAGCGGGTGGCGCTCGACCTGGTCGACACCGTTGACCCGGTCGCCGAGCTGATCGGTGCGGCGAACACGATGCTGTTCGAGCCGGACGGATCGCGGTCGGCGCACAACACCGACGTACCGGGGCTGGTGAACGCGTTCGCCGAGCAGGGCATCACCGCGGCCGACTCGGCCGTCGTCCTGGGCGGCGGAGCGACTGCCGCCTCGACGCTGGCGGCGTTGCGCGGGCTGAAGGTCAGCGAGGTGACGATCGTCGTCCGGGACGTCGGGAAGGCCGAGCGGCTGCTGGATCTGGCGGCCGCGCTCGACCTGCGGACCTCGGTCGCGGACTTCTCCCAGGTCGACCAGATCGGCGGGTTCGATCTGTGCGTCTCGACCCTCCCCGGTGGCGCGGTCGACCCGTGGGCCGAGCACTTCGCCGGCGTCGCGCCGGTAGTGTTCGACGTGGCGTACCACCCGTGGCCGACCCGGCTCGCGATCGCGGCGCAGCGGATCGGTACAGAGCTGTTGAACGGCCTTGATCTCCTCGTGCACCAGGCGACCCTGCAGGTGGAGATGATGACCGGTAGGTCGCCGGCTCCTCTGGCGGCCATGAGGGCCGCTGCACGTGAGGAGTTGGGGGATCGTGAGTCTGTATGACCGCCGTACGGTACTGAAAGCCGGCGGCACCCTCGCCGCCGCCGCGTTGACCAGTTGTTCGGACGCGAAGAAGGCCAGTGCCGGCGGCGCCTCGAACAATCTGACCGCAGCCGGACCGAACTGGAACAGCTTCGCCCGCTCGCTCAAGGGCCGGCTCTATCTGGCCGCGTCCCCGGGGTACGCGTCGTCGCACCTGCTCTTCAATCCACGCTGGGACAGCGTGCTGCCGACCGCCGTGGTGAAGGCCGCGAATGCGACGGATGTGCAGAAGGCGATCAACTTCGCCCGCGCGAACAAGCTGGTGCTGGTGCCCAAGAGCGGCGGGCACTCGTACGTCGGCGCGTCGACCATCAGCAAGGGGATGCAGCTCGACGTCGGCGCGATCCGCGGGATGAGTTACGCGAACGGCGTCGTCACGATCGGCTCCGGAGCGCGCTTGTACGACGTGCACGCGTTCCTGGACAAGTACGGACGCTCCCTGCCGACGGGGACCTGCCCGACCGTCGGTGTCGCCGGGCTGACGCTCGGCGGCGGGATGGGTATTCACACCCGCGCCTTCGGCCTGACCTGCGACCGGGTGCTGTCGATGGGCGTGATCACCGCGGACGGTACGGCGCGCAACGTCAGCGCGACCGTGGACCCGGACCTGTTCTGGGCGCTGCGGGGCAGCGGCGGCGGAAACTTCGGCGTGGTGACCTCGTTCCGGATCTCCACCATCCCGGCGACCAAGCTCGGGTTCTTCCGGCTGACCTGGACGGAGTCGCAGGCGGCGGCCGTCGTCCGTGGCTGGCAGAGGTTCGCCCAGTCCGCGCCGATCACCTCGTGGGGCAACCTGCACATCGATGCCCAGAGCAACGGCACGCTGGCGATCCACGTGCTCGGCATCTCCACCACCGGCAACGCGTCCGCCGCGGCCGCGCAACTGGAGTCGTTCGTCGGCATCAAGGCGTCGTCGCGATCGATCACGGTGAAGACGCACATGCAGGCGGTGACGTACCTCGGTGGCGGGACGACCAGCCCACGGACCGGGTTCCTCGCGGGTTCCGACGTACTCAAGGGGCCGATGAACGCGGCCACGATCACGGCGCTGCTCGGCGCGGTGAAGGCGGCGGCGCGGGCCAAGACACCCGCGTCGGCGATCCTCGACCCGCTCGGCGGGCAGGCGGCCAAGCAGCCGGCCGGCGGCGCGTCCTGGCCGTGGCGGACGGCGCTCGGCGTGGTCCAGTGGTACTCCGGTACGCCCGCGCATCCGACGTCCGCGCAGCTCAAGGTCGCGCAGACCTTCATCACCAACGGGCATCGCGCGCTCCGCGCGTACTCGGCCGGCGGCTACGTCAACTACGTGGAGGCCGGTCGCTCGGTCAGCACGTACTACGGCGCGAGCCTGGCGCGGCTGCAGGCGGTCAAGAAGAAGTACGACCCTACGAACTTCTTCCACACCGCCTACACATTGGGATAACTAGCACCCTTGCGTAGCTAGTCTTCCGCCGTGAAGCTTTGGCGGGTCGTCGCAGGGGTTCTGGCCGTCGGATTCGTTGCGGCCGGCGTGACACCCGCGTGGGCGTGTGCGTGCGGCGGCTACCTGCCCGACGCGGAGTCGCGCGCCCGCGCGTACGGCGAGAACGCGCTGGTCGAGCACGACGCGGGGACCGAGAAGATCACGCTCTCGATGGCGATCAACGGATCGTCGAAGAAGGCGGCCTGGATCATGCCGGTGCCAACGGCGGCCAAGGTGGAGCTCGGTGAGACCGGGCTGTTCTACCGGCTGGACATGCTGACGCGGCCGAAGACCGTGATCCGCAAGACCTACTGGCCGTTTCGGGACCTCGGCATCATGGGGAGTCGCGGCGACTACGCCGGCGCGGCGCCCGGTGCCGGCTCCGGCGTGAACGTGCGGCAGCAGATGATGCTCGGGCCGTTCCAGGTCGCGCGGATCGACGGGTCGAGCGGTTCCGCGGTGACGGACTGGCTGCGCACGAACGGGTACGTCGTACCGGCCACGCTGGCGGCGAACCTCACGCCGTACCTGACGGAGAAGTGGGAGATCGTCGCCGTGAAGCTCGCGCCGCGGCAGGACGGGGAGAGCCTGAGTGGAGCGACGCCGCCACTGCGGCTGACGTTCGCATCGGACCGGATCGTCTACCCGATGCGGTTGAGCAAGGGCGCCACCACCACGCAGACCGTGACGGTGTACGTCGCCTCCGCGCATCGGGTCGACGCCACCAAGCTGCCGGACGCGGCCGTCAAGCCGGAGTTGCTGTACGCCGGCCGAGTCGAGGAAGACTCGTTGACGAGGCCTGCCGATTATCTGACCGCGTACACGGTCACCTATCGCGACCCGAGCCGGATCACCGACGACTTCACCTTCGCGCCGGCGGCGACCGACGACGAGTTCCAGCGGATCAACTACGTCACCAAGAACGACGGATTCTGGAGCACGATCGGTGTGCTCGTCGGTGTCATGTTGCTGCTCGGTGTGGGTGCGGCGGTAATTGCCCGGGTGCTCGTCCGGCGGTCGTCCACAGGGCGCGCGTAGGCAGTCCGGGAATCGTCTAGGCTCCTGGATCGTGCCGGCTGACAACGCGTTGCTCGCCGCAGGGATCGGCGTGATCCTCTGCGGGCCGGCGGCGTACGTCCTCGGGCCCTGGCTGATGCGGAACATCCCCGAGCCGGTGCTGGAAGAGGGCGAGACGAAGGTCCCGTACGCCGCGCTGGCCGGCCGGCGAGCGGCGTACTGGTGTGGTGGTCTGGCGGCGGTGGCCGGGGGATTGCTGGGCTGGCTGCTCGGGATGTCCGCTGTGTTGCCGGCGTGGTTGTTGTTGACCGTGGCCGGGGCGGTGCTCGGGTACATCGACGCGCGGACGCGGTATCTGCCGTCGGTGATCATCTGGCCGTCGTACCTGGTCGTTGGGCTGGCGTTGCTCGGCGCGGCCCTGGTGTCGGGGGAGTGGGGATCGTTGCGGCGGGCGGTGATCGCCGGGGCGATCGGGTTCGCGGTGTTCTACGTGCTCTGGTTCGCGTTTCCCCGAGGCGTCGGGTTCGGTGACGTCCGGCTGTCCGGGTTGCTCGGGCTCGCACTCGGCTGGCTGGGCTGGGGGCAGTTCGCCAGCGGCCTGTACGGCGGCTTCTTTCTTGGCGCCCTGGTCGGCATCGCGCTCATCGTCGGCAAAGTGATGACCCGAAAGCAGATGGTCCCGTTCGGCCCGTTCATGCTGGTTGGCGCGCTGGCGGGGGTGCTGCTGGGCGCTCCGTTGGAGCGGCTTTATTCCGGATAGTCATCACCAGCCGGGGTGGCGGGTGGTCCAGGTGGTGTGTGGGCCGTAGTCGCCATGCAAGCGGTCCGCGGTGGCGAACTCGAGCGCGAAGTCGTCGGCGAGCTGGAGGATGACAGGACGGCCCTCGACCGTGAAGACGAGCTCTGGGGGCAGGGCCGTCTCGCCGTGGAGGGCGCCAAGGATGTTGCCGCAGATGGCTCCGGTGGAGTCGCTGTCGCCGGAGTGCGTGACCGCCAGCGCGAGAGCGTCCAGGAACTGCTCGGGCTCGGGGTAGGCGAGGGCGGCGTAGACACCGATCGCCAGCGCCTCCTCCGCGACCCAGCCACCACCCAGGCGTTCGACCGTCACCGGTCCATGGGGCGCTGTGGCTGCGAGGTGGCGCGCGAAGGAGAGCGTCGTACTGGTCTCTTCATGGTCCTTGTGCAGGGCGAGTAGCGCGGCGGTGGTATCGAGAGCCGCCTCCAGCGTCGCGCCGGCGCAGATCTCGTGCACGATCGCCGCCAGGGCGCCGGAGGCGAGCTTGCCGGTCGGGTGGCCGTGCGTGTAGCCCGCGGCGGTCGCGGCCGAGTCGAAGACCCACTCGGTGGGGTACCTGTCCGGAAGCAGCCCGAACGGCGCCACCCGCATCACGCCGCCGCAGCCCTTGGAGTCGTTCACGGCCTCCGCACCGAACTGCGGGATCCGGGACTCGCCCTTGCGGGCTTCCGTCAGCGCGCTCAGGCAGGTGTTACCCGGCGCGCGCCGGGCGTAGAGCCACTGCTCGGCCTGCAGCCAGCCGTCCCGCTCGCCACTCGGGCCGCTCAGGGTCTGGGTGTCCAGCCAGCGGTCGTACCCGTGCTGTACGACCGCCACCGTGAAGCCGAGGCCGCGATCGGTCCGGACACCGGCCCGGATCAGACCCTCCATCGTGAACAACGTCATCTGCGTGTCGTCGGTGATCGTCCCCGGCGGCCAAGCCCCAGAGATGAAGTCCCGGACCCCGTCGGGGTGCTCCGCCACGATCGACCGGCCGTCCTGGAACTCCACCGGTCCGCCCAGCGCGTCCCCGATCGCCCCGCCCAGCAGGCACCCGCGCACCCGCGCCCGCCACGTCTCCTCTGCCACCCGAGTCATGCCAGAACCCTATCCAGGGTGGTGTCAGCGCTACCCCCAACTCGGGTTCCAGAGCCAGTTCGCCGGCGGCTCCCGGCTTCTACGGTCGTTGGTAGCAGGCAACCGACTCGTCAAGGAGGGCATGATGACCCCCGCATTCCGTCGTACCGCCGGGCGCCTGGCCGCGGCGGCCCTCGCCACCACTGCGCTCACCGGCGCCGCGATCGCCGGCGGTCAAGCAGCCAGTGCCTCGACCTCCTGCGACGACTCACCGATCGTGAAAACCTTCAACGCGGTCCTCACCCTCCGCGGCGGCCCGAGCCAGGACACCGAGACCTGTCGCTGACGTGAGACCGGCGTCTGGAGGGTGGGACGGGCGTGGGAGGATTGCGCCATGCTGCGCTGGCTCACCGCCGGCGAGTCGCACGGACAAGCGCTCGTCGCCGTACTCGAAGGTCTTCCCGCAGGCGTCCAGGTCACCACGGATGACGTGGCCGACGCCTTGGCTCGTCGTCGGCTGGGGTACGGCCGCGGCGCCCGGATGAAGTTCGAACGGGACGAGGTGATGTTCCTCGGCGGGTTCCGGCACGGGCTGACGCTCGGCAGCCCGGTGGCGATCCAGGTCGGCAACACCGAGTGGCCGAAGTGGGAGCAGGTGATGTCGGCCGATCCGGTCGACCCCGAGACCCTGGCGGAGCTGGCCCGCAACGCGCCGCTGACCCGCCCGCGGCCGGGGCACGCGGACCTGGCCGGCATGCAGAAGTACGGCTTCGGCGAGGCCCGCCCGGTGCTCGAGCGCGCCAGCGCCCGCGAGACCGCGGCCCGGGTCGCGCTCGGTGAGGTCGCGGCCCGCTTCCTCCGCCAGGCGTACGGCGTGACGATCGTCAGCCACGTGGTCGAGCTCGGCACGGTCAAGGCGCCGTACGGCGTGATCCCGGCGTACGACGATGTCGCGAAGCTGGACGCGGATCCGGTGCGGTGTCTGGACGCGGACGCGAGCAAGGCGATGGTCGCCGAGATCGACACCGCGCAGAAGGCCGGCGACACGCTCGGCGGCGTGGTCGAGGTGGTGGTCGACGGACTCCCGCCGGGCCTCGGCAGCTACGTGCACTGGGACCGCCGGCTCGACTCCAAGCTGGCCGGTGCGCTGATGGGCATCCAGGCGATCAAGGGCGTCGAGCTCGGCGACGGGTTCGAGCTGGCCCGCACGCCGGGGTCGCTGGCACACGACGAGATCGTCGCCGAAGACGGCACCATCCGCCGGACCAGCGGCCGCTCTGGCGGCACCGAGGGCGGCATGAGCACTGGCGAGACGCTGCGAGTCCGGGCGGCGATGAAGCCGATCGCGACCGTGCCGCGTGCGTTGCGCACGATCGACACCACGACCGGCGAGGCGGCGTCCGCGCATCACCAGCGCTCCGACGTCTGCGCCGTACCGGCCGCGGGCATCGTGGCCGAGGCGATGGTCGCGCTGGTGCTGGCCGAGGTCGCGCTGGAGAAGTTCGGCGGCGACTCGGTGCCGGAGACCGCGCGCAACCACCAGTCGTACCTCGCCAACCTCCCGAAGACCATCACGCCGCGGGAGTGGGCAGAGCAGTGAGTCCCCTCGTCGTTCTCGTCGGTCCGCCCGGTTCGGGCAAGTCGACCGTCGCCGCACTGCTGTCCGAGCGGCTGCACGCACGGCACCGCGACACCGACACCGATGTCGAAACCGCCGCGGGCAAGCCGATCTCGGACATCTTCGTCGACTCGGGTGAGCCACACTTCCGCGCGCTGGAGCGAGCTGCGGTCGTGGCCGCGCTCGCCGACTCTGGCGAGGTGCTGTCACTCGGCGGGGGTGCGATCCTCGACCCGGACACTCGTGCGGACCTCGCCGGTCACACCGTGGTCTTCCTCGACGTCAGCCTCGGCGAGGCGGCGAAGCGCGTCGGTCTCGGAGTCGCCCGGCCGCTGCTGCTGGGCAACGTCCGGACTCAGCTGCGCAATCTGATGGAGGCCCGGCGACCGCTGTACGCCGAGGTCGCCAAGCTGACGGTGGTCACTGACGGAAAGACGCCGGAGCAGATCACCGACGAGATCCTCGGCCAGCTGGGAGCCCGCGGATGAGTGACCAGCCGACCCGGATCCGGGTCGCCGCGGCCGCGCCGTACGACGTTGTCATCGGCAACAACCTGCTCGGTGAACTGCCGGGTCTGCTGGGCGACGGCGTCCAGCGGGTCGCCGTCATCCACCCACGGGCGCTGCGCACCAGCGGCGACGCGATCCGCGACGACCTGACCGGGTCCGGGTATACCGCGCACGCGATCGAGATCCCGGATGCCGAGGAGGCCAAGACCGCGGAGGTGCTGACGTACTGCTGGTCGGTCCTCGGTCAGGCCGGCTTCACGCGTTCCGACGCGATCGTGAGTATCGGTGGCGGTACGACGACCGACCTGGCCGGCTTCGTCGCGGCGACCTGGCTGCGTGGCGTGAAGGTCGTGCACATCCCGACGACGCTGCTCGGGATGGTCGACGCGGCCGTCGGCGGGAAGACCGGGATCAACACCGCCGAGGGAAAGAACCTGGTCGGCGCGTTCTGGGAGCCGGCCGGTGTGCTGTGCGACCTGGCTGCGCTGGAGTCCCTGCCGCGCAACGACTACGTGAGCGGTCTGGCTGAAGTGGTGAAGTGCGGGTTCATCGCGGACCCGGTGATCCTCGATCTGGTCGAGAAGGATCCGGCCGGCGCGAGCAGTCCGTCGTACGACGCGACCGAGGAGCTGATCGCGCGGTCCATCCAGGTGAAGGCCGACACGGTCGGGGCCGACCTGCGTGAGCGGACCACGAGCGTCGGCGGAGCGATCGGCCGCGAGGCGCTCAACTACGGGCACACGCTCGGCCACGCGATCGAGCGGCTCGAGCGGTACAAGTGGCGGCACGGTGCCGCGATCAGCATCGGCATGGTCTTCGTCGCCGAGCTGGCCCGCGCGGCCGGTCGCCTCGATGACGCGACCGCCGACCGGCATCGCGCCGTACTCGAATCGCTCGGCCTCCCGGTCAGCTACCGAGCCGACGCCTGGTCGCATCTGCAGGACGCGATGAAGCTCGACAAGAAGACCCGGGCGGACCGGCTGCGTTTCGTCATCCTCGACGCGCTGGCCAAGCCGACGATCCTCGAGGCTCCCGACCCGAGCCTGCTCGTGGCGGCGTACGCCGAGATCAGCTGACCGGATCCGGTCACATGCCGGGCACGGCCTTGTCTCTGGAGTGACACCGGCCAAGGATGGTGGGAATCCCTCGGAAAGGGCTTTCCATATGGCTGACCGGAAGTACCGGATCGCAATCGTCGGCACCGGCGGCATCGCCGCGTCGCATGCTCGCGCAGTGACCTCGCTGCCGGACCGGGCCGAGCTCGTCGCCGGCGTCGACGTCGACCTCGACCGGGCCAAGGCGTTCGCGGGCCAGTGGGACATCCCCGCGGTGTACCCGAGCCTGACCGCACTCCTCGCGGCCGGCGACGTCGACCTGGTCCACCTCTGTACGCCGCCCAGCACGCATGTGCCGTTGGCGGCGGAGTGCCTGGAGGCCGACGTGAACGTGTTCATGGAGAAGCCGCCGACGCTGTCGCTCGACGAGCTGGACACGTTGCTCGAGGCGGAGCGGAAGTCGGCGGCGCAGGTGGCGTGTGTGTTCCAGCACCGGTTCGGGTCCGGTGCGGTGCGGCTGCGGCAACTGCTCGCGGACGGCGTCCTCGGCCGGCCGTTGGTTGCCTTGTGCAACACCGTTTGGTACCGGGACGACGCGTACTTCGCCGTACCGTGGCGCGGGACCTTCGAGGTCGAGGGCGGCGGGCCGACGATGGGGCACGGGATCCACCAGTACGACCTGCTGCTGTCGATCCTCGGTCCGTGGAACAAGGTGACCGCGCTCGCCGCCCGCCAGGCGCGGCCGACGCAGACCGAGGATGTGTCGATGGCGATGGTCACCTTCGAGAACGGGGCGGTCGCGTCGATCGTGAACTCGCTCGTGTCGGCCCGGCAGACGTCCGAGCTGCGCTTCGACTGCGAGAACGCGACCGTCGAGCTCGAGCACCTGTACGGGTACCAGAACCCCGACTGGACCATCACGCCCGCGCCCGGGCACGAGGAGGTCGCCGACGCGTGGTCGACGGACCTCCCCGACGTCAAGAGTGGACATCCCGCGCAGCTGGCGGCGATCCTCGACGCCCTCGATGCCGGTACGCCGGCCCCGGTCACCCTCACCGAGTCCCGCAACACCGTCGAGCTGGCCGCCGCCATCTACGCCTCCGCCTTCACCGACAAACCCATCCACCGCGGCGACCTGACCCAAGGCTCGCCCTACGCTCAACGCATGGGCGGCCCAGGCGCACCCTGGTAACCGAGCTCCGGCGGGAGCTCGAGGTGATGCAGGACGTCCAGTCTCGACACCGCTCTGGTCAGGATGACGTAGAGGCGGTTCAGGCCGCGGGGTTCGGCGGTGACGATCTCGGCGGGCTCGACGGCGATCACGTGGTCGTACTCGAGGCCTTTGGCGAGGCTTGCGGGTACGACGGTGACCCGGCCGTCGCCGTCGGGCGGGACCGTCTCGATCCGCGCGGCCTTGAGTACGTCGGCGAGTGAAGCGATCTGGTGGTCTGCGGCGATCACACCGATCGAGCCTTCCTGGGCGAGGGCTGCTTCGACGGCGGCGACGCAGGCGGTCGGCAGATCGTCGACTCGGCTGACCGCCAGGTGGCCGTCGGAGCGGAACGACGTGGTGGGTGGCACGGAGACCTTGAGTGGCGTGAGCAGTCGGTTGGCGATCTCCACGACCGCCGCCGGGACTCGATAGCCGGTGGTCAGGGCGACGGTTGTTGCCGTCGGCTTCCCGAGGTGTGCTACTTGCGTCGGCCACTCTGTTGCGGCCCAGGGCGTCGTCCCTTGGGCCAGGTCGCCGAGCACGGTGATCGAGCCGTGCTCGCTGCGGCGGGCGATCGCGCGGCACTGCATGGGGGAGAGGTCCTGCGCTTCGTCGACGATCACGTGGCCGTACGTCGGGCCGCGCTCGAGTAGGGCGCTCAGCTCGTCGAGCAGGACGGCGTCGGCGGCGGTCCAGCGAACGCTCTTCGCCTTGCGAGGTCTTGGCCAGGCGATGGCTCGTTGCTCGTCTGACGTGAGGATGCTCGCTGCTGCGGCGGCGAGCTGCTCGGGGTCGCTGAGCAGTTCGGCGAGGACCTCGTCGGTCTTGACGATCGGCCAGACCACCTCGACGTACGGCTTGGCGGCTCGGGCCATCCGGCGTTGCCAGGCGGCGTTGCAGTTCTGGCCGCGCGCTTCGGCTTGTCGTTGGAGCGCGGCGACGATCCGCGCGATCACTCGCTCGCGGCCGAGCAGGTACGCCGGCGTCTCTGCCCGGGCCTCGGTGACCATCTCCTCGAACTCGTGCTGGTTGACCCGCCACTTGTACGAGTCGTCCGCGGCGACCACAGCTTCGTCCGGCCGTTTCACCCTGGCGTAGACGGCGTTGCGCAGTACGTCGGCCATCCGTGGATCGTGTTTGACCGCAGCGGCCGCGGGCTCGTCGGTGCTTCGGATCGCGGTGTCCAGCAACGCGTCGATCGTCGTCTGCTCGACGTCGACCTCGCCGAGGGTCGGCAACACCGCGGAGATGTAATGCAGGAACGCTCGGTTCGGCCCAAGTACGAGTACGCCGGTCCGCTTGAGCCGCGACCGGTGCGCGTAGAGCAGGTAGGCGGCCCGGTGCAGGCCGACCGCCGTCTTGCCGGTCCCCGGTGCACCTTGCACGCACACCGACACCTCGAGGTCGGTGCGCACCAGCGCGTCCTGCTCCGGCTGGATGGTCGCGACGATGTCCCGCATCGGGCCGACGCGAGCCCGCTCGATCTCCCGCCGTACCAACTGACTCGCTCCGGCCAACTGGCTCGCGCCGGCCGGCGTACTGGTGGCCAGGTGCTCGTCCTCGAAGCTGGTCAGTGTCGTTGCCGACCAGCCGAAGCGCCGACGGGTGGCGATGCCGCGCGGTTCGGCCTTGGACGCCTGGTAGAAGGCGGTCGACACCGGCGCGCGCCAGTCGATCACCATCGGCGGCCGTCCGATCGCGTCCGAGATGTGCCGGCGGCCGAGGTAGTAGGTCTGGCGGCTGTGTTCACCAGCAGCGGCGCTGTAGGCGATCAGCCCGAAGAACGGTGGGTTGTCGCCCTCCTCGCCCAGGTCCCGCGCGAGTGTCTTGAGGTAGAACCCGAGCCGCTCGGCCGTGTACCGATCGCCCCAGGTGTCCTCACCGACCACCACGTTCTCCCGCGCGCCGGCCACCATCCGCCGCAACGCTTCCCGGCACCGCTCGGCGTACTCGCGCTCTCCGTTCAGCTCCCGCATCACGCTCCTCGAAAAGTTAACCCGGTCAATCTTCTGACTAAGTTAACATAGCGCCGTGACCGGACTCCGCGCCCGCAAGAAGCAGCAGACCCACGACGCCCTCTCCGAGGCGGCGATCACGCTCTTCCTCGAGCACGGCTTCGACGAGGTCTCGGTCACCGACATCGCCGCGGCCGCCAACGTCTCCAAGCCCACGCTCTTCAAGTACTTCCCGACCAAGCAGGACCTCGTCCTGCATCGCATCGCCGACCACCAGCACGAAGCCGCGCGCGTCGTTCAAGCCGCCGAAGGTTCCCCGATCGAGGCCCTCCGCGACCACTTCCTCGCCGGCCTCGACCGTCGCGACCCGGTCACCGGTCTCAACGACCATCCCGCTGTCCTCGCCTACAACAACCTCGTCTTCACCACCCCCGCCCTCGAAGGCCGGCTGACCCAGTTCGTCGCCAGCGACCAGCAGGCGCTCGCGGTTGCCCTCGGCCATGACCTCCGCGCCGAGATCACCGCGGCCTGCCTGATCTCCGTCCATCAGGTCCTCAGCCGCCGCAACTGGCAGGCGATGAGCTCCGGGACCGCGGCCGACGTCTACCACCCAACGGCTCGGGCTGAGGCCGTCACCGCTTACAACTCCCTGACCGCTGGGCTCTAGGGTGGGGTGGGTGACGGATGTGAGCAGGCGAGTGCTGGTGCTGAACGGGCCGAACTTGGGGCGGTTGGGGTCGCGGGAGCCGGAGAAGTACGGGTCGACGACGTTCGCCGAGTTGGTGGGCGAGTGTGAGAAGGCGGGGGCCGAGCTCGGGCTCGAGGTCGACGTACGGCAGACCGACGACGAAGCCGAGCTGGTCGGCTGGCTGCACGAGGCCGCGGACGGCAAGATCCCGGTAGTGCTGAACCCGGCCGCGTTCACCCACTACTCGTACTCACTGCGCGACGCGATCGCCCAGCGCACGGCTCCGCTGATCGAGATCCACCTGACCAACCCGGCCACCCGCGAGGAGTTCCGGCACACCAGCGTGGTCGCCGGTGTGGCCACCGGCACGATCGCCGGCTTCGGCCTGAACTCCTACCGCCTCGCCCTGCGCGCGCTCACCACTCTTGCGGAGTGAGCTCTCCGGATAACCAAAGTGCCCTTTCGGGCATCTATCCGGGTGAGACGCTGGTGAAACGCGCCTGCGTCACGCTAGGCGTCGGGTCGTACTACCGGCCGTCACCGGTCTGAAGGCTGGCTGAAGGTGCGGGGGCACGATCGGAATCGACGATTTTGGGGGTTCGCGTGACTGCGGATTCGATCCGTTCCGTTCATCAACGCTCTGGGGGAGTGACGAGTATGACGACGCAACACCGTATTCCGGTCTGGGTGAAGGCGCTGGACCCGCTGTCGCAGTTCGGGCTGGTGCATGCGCTCAGGCAGCAGCCGGAGGTCGCGCTGATCAATGATGCCGACCTGGCGGCGCTGCAGCAGAGCCCGGCCGACCAGCGCACCACCCCGCCAGTGGTCGCGTTGGTCGCCGTCGACTCGCTGGACGCCGGGGCCGTGCAGGTTCTCCGGGGGGCAATCCAGCGGGGATGTCGTCGGACGGTGCTGATCGGCAGCACGATCGACGACGACGCGCTGATGACCGCGGTCGAGCTGGGGGTGTCCGGCGTACTTCGGCGTACCGAGGCGACGGCCGACCGCATCGTGCACCTGCTGCAGGCCGCCGCCGCGGGTGACGGCAGCCTGCCGCCGGATCTGCTGGGCCGGTTGCTCGGTCAGGTGTCGCGCATGCAGCGGCATGTGCTGGCACCGCGCGGGTTGTCCCACCCCGGGCTGTCCGACCGTGAGACGCAGGTACTGCGGCTGGTTGCCGACGGCAAGGACACCCAGGAGATCGCCCGCGAGCTGTCCTACTCGGAGCGGACGGTGAAGAACGTCCTCCACGACGTGACCAGCCGGCTGCATCTGAAGAACCGCTCGCACGCCGTCGCCTACGCCCTCCGCGAAGGCCTGATCTAGGAGCCCACGGAGGCTAGGACGGGGGCCGGAGTGGCCGGCGTCTTCCTGGTTCGGCGTACCTGGGCGGTGATGAGGGCGGTTAGGACGATTAGGGCGCCGAGGGCTTGAGTAGAGGTTAGGCGCTGGTCTAGTACTAGCCAGCCGAGGGTGGTTGCCATGACCGGGCTCAGTAGGCCGAGGAAGGTGACGTCGGTGGGGGACAGGTCGCGCAGGCCGCGGAACCAGAGTGCATATGCGACCGCGGAGCCGACGATTGTCAGGTAGGCGTAGCCGGCGAGGTTTTGCAGGGTGAACGCGGGTGGTGCTCCCTCGACCAGGAAGGCGACCGGGAGCAGCACCACGCCGCCGGCGACGAGTTGCCAGCCGGTCGTGGCGAGCAGGGGAGCGGGCGACGCCCAGCGCTTGCTCAGTACGACGCCGAGAGCCATGACGACTGCTCCACCGATCGCCGCAACCACACCCCACGTGTCCAGGTGCGCGTTGGCTCGGAGGACCAGCAGGCCGACACCGAAGATGCCGGCGATCGCAGTGAGGACGGTCCGCAGCGACAGGCGCTCACGCAGCAGTCCGGTCGAGAGCAAGGCAACGAGGAGCGGTTGGATCGCGCCGACTGTCGCAGCCACGCCGCCGGGGAGCCGATAGGCGCCGACGAACAGCAATGCGTTGAACGCCCCGATGTTGAGCGTGCCGAGGATCAGTGAGCGCCACCACCAGTCGCCGCGCGGCAGCGTGCGGGTGATCGCGACCAGGAGGAGCCCGGCCGGCAGTGCCCGAAGCAGGGCGGCGAGCAGCGGACGGTGCGGCGGAAGGAGCTCGGTGGTGACCAGGTACGTCGTACCCCAGAGCAGCGGCGTGATCGCCGTGGTCAGGAGAAGAGCGAGTCGATTGCTTAGCACTAAGATAAAGTATCTCAGTGCTAAGCAAGTTTCAATCCCTCACCGCTAAGCAATCTGGGACTAGGCTGGGAAGATGGCAGATCACGTCGACCTGGTGCTCGAGCAGTGGAGCGAGCAGCGGCCTGACCTCGACGCGTCGCCGATGGGCGTCATCGGCCGGCTGAGCCGCCTCAGCCAACTGTTCGACGGCGAGCTGCGGCGGAACTTCGCCCGGCACGACCTCGACCGGGCGTCCTTCGACGTACTGGCGACCCTGCGCCGCAGCAACTCCGAGCACAGCCTGACGCCGGCCGGTCTGATGCACTCGTCGATGGTGACGTCCGGAGCGATCAGTCAACGGCTTGATCGGTTGGAGGCGCGCGGCCTGGTCACCCGGGCTCCCAGCGAGACCGATGGGCGCGGGGTCCGGGTGACTCTGACCGCCGAGGGGCTGCGGCTGATCGATGCAGTACTCCCGACCCATGTCGATACCGAACATCAACTGCTCGCCGGTTTGTCGGCGGACGAGCAGAAGCAGCTCGCCGGACTGCTGCGGACCTTGCTGGAGTCCCTCGGCGACAAGCGGGACTGAGTCGCCATGGCAGTCCTCCGCAACGACTCGGCGCAGGCGGAGTCGCTGCGGACGGCCCTCGCCCGGCAATTGGTTGCTGAAGGCACCATCCGGGACGAGCGGGTGGCGGCCGCGTTCCGGGCGGTGCCGCGGCATCTGTTCGTCCCGCACGCACCACTCGAGATCGCGTACGCCGACGACGTCGTGCTGATGAAGCGGAGTAAAGCAGGCGTGGTGATCAGCTCGGTCTCACAGCCGAGCATCGTCGCGCTGATGATCGAGCAGGCCGCGATCCGGCCCGGTGACCGCGTGCTGGAGATCGGATCCGGTGGCTACAACGCGGCGCTGCTCCGGGAGCTGGCCGGACCGGGCGGATCAGTGACCACGGTCGACATCGACCCGGAGGTGACCGAGCGAGCGCGGGCGTTGCTGGACCTGGCCGGGTACGCCGATGTCCGGGTCGTGCGTGCCGACGGCGAGTACGGCGTACCCGATGAGGCGCCGTACGACCGGATCGTGGTGACTGTGACGGCGTGGGACATCGCCACGGCCTGGATCGACCAGCTGCGGCCCGGCGGGCGGATTGTCGTACCGCTGCGGGTGCGGGGACAGACGCGGTCGATCGCGTTCGACCGGGTGGGCGGCCATCTGGAGAGCCGGTCGACCACGCTGTGCGGGTTCGTCTCCATGCAGGGCGTGGGCGCGAACTACGAACGGCTGGTTCCGATCGCGGGAGACCGGCTGGGTCTCTGCTTCGACGAGGACCAGGAGATCGAGGCGCATCCGTGCGACGGCGTACTGGCGCAGCCGCCGGAGCAGGTGTGGTCAGGCGTCGTGGTGGACCGGGAGGAGCCACTGCTCGATCTGAACCTCTGGCTCGCGACCACACTGCCCGGGTACTGCGTTCTGTCCGGTGAGCTACCTGGTGTCGCCGCGCCACGCGCGGGAGCGGCGGCGGTGGCAACCGGCGACAGCGTGGCCTACTTGTGCTGCCGTCCCCTCCGGCGTGGTCCGGAGTCGTTCGTGGAGCTCGGGTTCACCGGCTATGGCCCGGATGCGCGTGACCTGATCGACCGGATGATTGATCAGCTGCGGATCTGGGACGTGCACCACCGGCGTGGTCCGGGACCGGCGTTCCAGGTGCATGTGGTCGGCGACGAGCTTCCGCCGGGCTTTCGGATCCCTCGGCGGAACAGTCACATCACCGTCAGCTGGAAGGGGTGACTCCGGGGCGCGGTGGGTTGCGGACCGTCTGCCAGAGCCCGTCGATGTCGGAGCGGTCGTCGGGCTCGGGGGTGTCGACCCAACCGCTGGCCCAGACCTCCTCGTCGCGGTCCAGGTCGAAGATCGACTCGGCGAACGCGGCGGAGCCGACGTACCGCGACTCCTCCTCCGGCTCGGCATCCTCGCCTGATGACGAGCGGCCGGTGCCGGCCGGGGTGACCAGAGCACGGGCGTACTTATGGGCCTCGAGGATGCCCAGGTCCTGCTCGTCGCACAGCAGCCGGATCGCACCGACCTCGTTGCCGTTGCTCATCAGCTGCCGCACCCGGGTGTCGAGGTCCTGCCTCGGCGCGGGAAGGTTGTTCCGCGGCGGGCGGTGCGCGGGCGGCTGGTTCGAGGGCAGCCAGGTCGCCGGCGGCTGGTACTGCTGGACCGGTGCCTGCGCGACCGGAGCGGGCTGCCCGGGGTGTTGCGGCTGAGTGAACTGACCCTGGAACCGGACCGGCTGGTTGCCGCCCTGCTGGGCCTGGATCCGCTCGAGCAGCTTCTGTACGCGCGGGCTCGGCGGACCGCTGGGCTTCGCCGACTGCTGCCTGGCTTTGTTGATCAGGCCCACGACGATCATCACCACGACGAAGATCACGAACCCCGTCATCGCTGCCTCCCGGCACCGGCTTGTCGGTCTGGACTGCCAGCCTACGGCCCACCGGGGCCGCGGAATCGGAGGAAACCGGTGTGAACGCTACAATCCGGTGTTACCGCTGATCGAATTCGAAGGGCATACCCGCGTGGCATCGACGAACGACCTCAAGAACGGCATGGTGCTCGACCTGGAAGGGCAGCTGTGGTCCGTCGTGTGGTTCCAGCACCACAAGCCGGGCAAGGGCGGCGCCATCGTCCGGACGAAGCTGAAGAACGTGCTGTCCGGCAAGGTGGTCGACAAGACCTTCAACGCCGACGTCAAGGTCGATGTGGCCACGGTCGACAAGCGTGACATGACGTACCTGTACAACGACGGCTCGGCGTACGTGTTCATGGACAAGAGCACCTACGACCAGTTGCTGCTGCAGCCCGAGGTGGTCGGCGACGCCGTGCACTTCCTGCTGGAGAACCAGGACGCCATCGTGGCCGTGCACGACGACCTCCCGCTGTACGTCGAGCTCCCGGCCTCGGTCGAGCTCCAGGTCGAGTACACCGAGCCCGGCCTGCAGGGCGACCGGTCCACCGGTGGCACCAAGCCGGCCAAGCTGGAGACCGGCTACACCATTCAGGTCCCGCTGTTCCTGACCACTGGCGAGAAGGTCAAGGTCGACACCCGCACCGGGGACTACCTCGGCCGCGTCACCTCCTGACGACCCGGCGAGAGAGCTGACAACAGAACATGTCTGCCCGTAGCAAGGCCCGCAAGCGCGCACTGGACGTGCTGTTCGAGTCCGAGGTCAGGGGACTGCCGGTCGGCGGCACCCTGGCCGACCGGGTGGCCGACAACGATCCGCCGGTGAACGAGTTCACCGTGGCGCTGGTCGAGGGCGTCGCGAAGCACAGCGAGGTGATCGACGACCTGCTGGAGACCCACTCGGTGGGCTGGTCGCTGGACCGGATGCCCGCGGTCGACCGGAACATCCTGCGGATCGGAACCTACGAACTGCTGTTCGACGACCAGGTGCCGGACGTGGTCGCGGTGAGCGAGGCGGTGGCGCTGGCGCGTGATCTGTCCACCGACGAGTCGCCGGCGTTCGTCAACGGCCTGCTGGCCAGACTGCTGCAGCTGAAGCCCACGCTGGGCGTCTGAGGGACGGAGGGGGCGAGCCCTCCGGGAAACAGGGCCCGGTGACCGTCTCGGTACGGTCCCGGGCCGGCTCTACGTCCCCGTAGTGTGCCGTTGTTCTGGGAGGCGGGCGGCCGTGGGCCAGCTGCTACGAGCCCCGACCGTCTCTGCTGCCTCCTCCGGAGCCGTTAGGCGCCGGCTGCCTCGGACTCCTCGACGTCACCCTTCGCCTCTGGGTTCAGCACACCCCAGGAGATGAAGCGCTCGGTCAGAGTCGTCGGCGACTCGTCGTAGATCACGGCGAGCGTGCGCATGTCGTCCTGACGGATCGACAGCACCTTGCCGTTGTAGTCCCCGCGCTGAGCTTGGATCGTGGCCGCGTACCGCGTCAGCGGACCGGCCTCGCTCGCGTCGAGGTGTTGCAGAGCCTCCAGGTCGAGGATCAACCGGGGCGGAGCAGCGGCCGCAGCCGCCGCGCTGGCCGAGCCAGGAAGCAGTTCACGGATGGGCACGCCGTAGAAATCGGCGAGCTCCGCGAGCTTCTGGACCGTGACGGCTCGATCGCCGCGCTCGTAAGAGCCGACGACGACCGCCTTCCAGCGACCCTTGGACTTCTCTTCCACGCCATGCAGCGACAGCCCTTGCTGCTGGCGGATGGCACGTAACTTGCCACCCAGTGTCTTCGCGTATTCGCTAGGCACGCTGGTTCTTCCCTCCGACTAGTTTCGTCATGTCCGGCCCGCCGGAACGGGCCGGTAGGTGAAACCCCCCTCGATTACACAGAGTAACAATATTCCGGCGGCGAGGCCAGCGTCAAGACGGCGTGTCACATCCGATACCATGTCAAGCGGTCCGAACGTCCTTTAAAGACCCGTCCAGAGAGGCGGGAAAGGAGGAACGGTAGCGATGAGCCCTGCCCAGAGCGCAGAGACTCCAGACGTCGCGCAGCCGCTGACACCAGCGCCGCGGACGGTTCTGGACGCTTCCGACATTTCCCGGGCATTGACCCGGATCGCCCACGAGATCCTCGAGCGCAACCGCGGCGCAGACCCGGTCGTCCTGCTCGGCATCCCCACCCGAGGCGTCGGTCTGGCCGCACGCATCTCCGCCCGGATCGCGGCGGTTGAGGGGCAGAGCGTGCCGACAGGGTCACTCGATGTGACCATGTACCGCGACGACATCGGTCTCAAACCGCCGCGTGGCCTGGAACACACCGACATCCCGCCCGGTGGCATCGACGGCAAGGTCGTCGTCCTGGTCGACGACGTCCTGTTCTCCGGCCGCACCATCCGCGCCGCCCTCGACGCGATCGGCGACATCGGCCGGCCGCGCGCCGTCCAGCTCGCGGTCCTGGTCGACCGCGGCCATCGCGAGCTGCCCATCCGCGCCGACTACGTGGGCAAGAACCTGCCCACCTCGCTGGTCGAGCGCGTCACCGTCCACCTGACGGAGTACGACGGGACCGACGCGGTCCTGATCGCGGACAAGACCACCCCGGGGGTGAAGGCGTGATGAGGCACCTGTTGAGCGCGGGGGATCTGAGCCGGGACGAGGCGAACTTGATCCTGGACACCGCCGAGGAGATGCGGTCGCTGGCCGACCGCCCGATCAAGAAACTGCCCGCGTTGCGCGGGCGCACGGTGGTGAACCTGTTCTTCGAGGACTCCACCCGGACGCGGATCTCGTTCGAGGCGGCCGCCAAGCGGTTGTCCGCGGACGTGATCAACTTCTCGGCCAAGGGGTCGAGCGTGAGCAAGGGCGAGAGCCTGAAGGACACCGCGCTGACCTTGCAGGCGATGGGCGCCGACGGTGTGGTCTGCCGGCACGGATCGTCCGGCGCGCCGCACCTGCTGGCGACCTCGGGCTGGATGACCGGCTCGGTGGTGAACGCGGGCGACGGCACCCACGAACACCCGACCCAGGCGCTGCTCGACGCCTTCACGATGCGGCGGCATCTCGGCTCGCTGGAGGGGCGGCGGATCACGATCGTGGGCGACGTCCTGCACTCCCGGGTCGCCCGGTCCAACGTGCTGCTGCTGTCGACGCTCGGCGCCGACGTGACCGTGGTCGCGCCGCCGACGCTGCTGCCCGTCGACATGACGAGCTGGCCGTGCGCCACGTCGTACGACCTGGACGGCGCGTTGGCCAAGAGCGACGCGGTGATGATGCTGCGGGTGCAGCGGGAGCGGATGAACGACGCGTTCTTCCCGAGCGCCCGTGAGTACACCCGCCGCTACGGGCTCGACGTGCACCGGATGGCGCAGCTGCCGGACGAGGCGATCGTGCTGCACCCCGGCCCGATGAACCGCGGGATGGAGATCAGCGCCGACGTCGCCGACTCGACCCGCTCGGTCATCGTCGAGCAAGTCACCAACGGGGTCGCCATCCGGATGGCGGTCCTTTACCTGCTGCTGTCGGGCAGCAACGAATCCACAGAGGAGCAGACCGCATGACCGCGTACCTGATCACCGGATCGAGCATCATCGGCGGTGAGGTGGCGGATCTGCTGATCGACAACGGCGAGATCGTTGCTGTCGGCACCAACCTCGAGACGCCGGCCGATGCCGAGATCATCGACGCGCAAGGGCTGATCGCGCTGCCGGGGCTGGTCGATCTGCACACGCACCTGCGGGAGCCGGGCCGGGAGGACGCCGAGACGGTACTCACGGGCACCCGGGCGGCGGCGATGGGCGGGTTCACCGCGGTGTTCGCGATGGCCAACACCGATCCGGTCGCCGACACCGCGGGCGTCGTCGAGCAGGTCTGGCGCCTCGGCCGCGAAGCCGGGTACGCCGATGTCTACCCGATCGGCGCGGTCACGGTGGGGCGGCAGGGGACCCAGCTCGCCGAGCTGGGCGCGATGGCGGACTCGGCCGCGCGCGTGCGGGTGTTCTCCGACGACGGCGACTGCGTCTGGGACGCCGCCCTGATGCGCCGCGCGCTCGAGTACGTGAAGGCGTTCGGCGGCACGATCGCCCAGCATGCGCAGGAGCCGCGGCTGACCCAGGGCGCGCAGATGAACGAGGGTGCGCTCTCCGGCGTCCTCGGCCTGACCGGCTGGCCGAGTGTCGCCGAGGAGGCGATCATCGCCCGCGACATCCTGCTGAACGCGCACGTCGGTTCGAAGCTGCACATCTGCCACCTGTCCACCAAGGGCTCGGTGGAGATCGTCCGGGCGGCGAAGCGGCGCGGGCTCGAGGTGACCGCCGAGGTCACCCCGCACCACCTGCTGCTGACCGAGGACCTGGCCGCCTCCTACAACCCGGTCTTCAAGGTGAACCCGCCGCTGCGGACCAAGGCGGACGTCGAGGCGGTCCGCGAGGGGCTGGCCGACGGGACGATCGACATCGTCGCCACCGACCACGCGCCGCACCCGGTCGAGGACAAGGACTGTGAGTGGAGCGCGGCCGCCTTCGGGATGACCGGCCTGGAGACCGCGCTCAGTGTGGTCCAGCACGCGATGGTCGACACGAAGCTGATGACCTGGGCCGACGTGGCCGAGAAGCTCAGCTACCGGCCGGCCGCGATCGGGCAGATCAGCGATCACGGCCGCCCGCTGGAAGCCGGTGCGCCGGCCAACCTGGTGCTCGTGGACCCGTCGGTGGAGAAGGCGGTCGAGCCACGGGAGTCGGCGTCGCTGTCGCGGAACACGCCGTTCGACGGGATGACGCTGCCGGGCAAGGTCATCGCGACGTTCCTGCGCGGTACGCCGACCGTCCTGGACGGAAAGCTGGCCCGGTGAAGGCCTTCCTGGGCATTCTCGGCACTTTGCTGATTCTGGCGGTCGCCTACTACGGCATGCTCCGGGGCTGGCGGAACCGCAAGTCCCGGCAGGCCGACCTGCCACCCCTTCCGCAGGTGCCTGCTGATGACAAGACGAAGGGTGTCGAGGGTGTCTACGTGGCGACCACGACGGCCGGCGACTGGATGGACCGGGTCGCCGTGCACGAACTGGGCGTCCGCAGTACCGCGGACCTGGCCGTCAGCGAGGCCGGCCTGATCTTCCACCGCCAGGGCGCGGCGGACGTGTTCATCCCCGTGGACCATCTGACCGGGGTCCGGACCGACCGTGGCATCGCCGGCAAGGTGACCGCGGAGAAGTCGGGCCTCGTGGTGGTCACGTGGAATCACGACGGCCACGAGCTGGACACCGGCTTCCGGCCCCGCCGCAAGGCCGACACCGCCACCCTGACCGAATCCATCGCGACTCTGATCGGAGCCGAGCAAAGATGAGCCAGCCCGCATTGCTGGTCCTGGAGGACGGCCGGTCGTTCGCCGGTACGTCGTACGGGGCGACCGGGGAGACGTTCGGCGAGGCGGTGTTCACCACCGGGATGACCGGCTACCAGGAGACGCTGACCGACCCGTCGTACCACCGGCAGATCGTCACCCAGACCGCGCCGCACATCGGCAACACCGGGGTGAACGACGAGGACGACGAATCACAGAAGATCTGGGTCGCCGGGTACGTCGTCCGCGATCCGGCCCGGGTGCCGTCGAACTGGCGGGCCACCCGCTCGCTCGACGACCAGCTCAAGGGCCAGGGGATCGTCGGGATCTCCGGGATCGACACCCGGGCGCTGACCCGGCACCTGCGTGAGCGCGGAGCGATGCGGGCCGGGATCTCGACCGAGGTCCTCGACCCACAAGCCCTGCTGGACAAGGTGTTGCAGCAGCCGCCGATGGCCGGTGCCGACCTCGCCGACGAGGTGACCACGGCCGAGACGTACGTGGTCCCGGCCGAGGGCGAGAAGCGGTTCACCGTGGTGGCGCTCGACCTCGGGATCAAGTCGATGACGCCGAAGCGGATGGCCGAGCGTGGCATCGAGGTGCACGTGCTGCCGGCCACCGCGTCGCTGGACGACGTACTCGCGGTGAACCCGGACGGCATCTTCATGAGCAACGGTCCGGGCGACCCGGAGACCACCGAGCACCCGACCACGCTGCTCAAGGAGTTGCTGCAGCGAGGCAAGCCGTACTTCGGGATCTGCTTCGGCAACCAGGTGTTCGGGCGGGCGCTCGGGCTGGGGACGTTCAAGCTCAAGTACGGGCACCGCGGGATCAACCAGCCGGTGCTCGACCGGGCGACCGGGAAGGTCGAGATCACGGCGCAGAACCATGGCTTCGCGGTCGACGCGCCGATCGAGGAGACGGTCGAGACGCCGTACGGGACGGCCGAGGTCAGTCATGTGTCCCTGAACGACAACGTGGTCGAGGGGCTGAGACTCACGGGCAAGGACGGCCGGGTGCTCGCCTTCTCGGTCCAGTACCACCCTGAAGCCGCAGCAGGGCCACATGACTCGGCGTACCTGTTCGACCGCTTCGTAGAACTGATGACTGTCCATTCTGAGCAAATGGAAGGGCGGGCCTGATGCCGCGGCGTACAGACATCGAGTCGGTCCTCGTGATCGGCTCCGGTCCGATCGTGATCGGTCAGGCCTGCGAGTTCGACTACTCCGGCACCCAGGCGTGCCGGGTGCTGCGCGAAGAGGGCTTCCGGGTCGTGCTGGTGAACTCCAACCCGGCGACGATCATGACGGACCCGGAATTCGCCGACGCGACCTACGTCGAGCCGATCACCCCGGAGTACGTCGAGAAGGTGATCGAGAAGGAGCGCCCGAACGCGCTGCTCGCGACCCTCGGCGGTCAGACCGCGCTGAACGCGGCGATCGCCCTGCACGACAACGGCGTACTCGAGAAGTACGGCGTGGAGCTGATCGGCGCGTCCGTCGACGCGATCCAGCGTGGTGAGAACCGCGAGTCGTTCAAGCACATCGTCGAGAAGCTCGGGGCGGAGGTCGCGCGGTCGCAGATCTGCCACACGATCGACGACGTGCTCGGCGCGGCCGGCCAGCTGGGCTACCCGCTGGTGGTGCGGCCGTCGTTCACGATGGGCGGCGTCGGCTCCGGGATGGCGTACGACGAAGCCGACCTGCGCCGGATCGCCGGCGCCGGCCTGCGCGCCAGCCCGACCACCGAGGTGCTGATCGAGGAGTCGATTCTCGGCTGGAAGGAGTACGAGCTGGAGGTGATGCGCGACAAGGCCGACAACGTCGTGATCATCTGCTCGATCGAGAACGTCGACCCGATGGGCGTGCACACCGGCGACTCGGTCACGGTCGCGCCGGCGATGACGCTGACCGACCGCGAGTACCAGGTGATGCGGGACCTGGCCATCGGCATCATCCGCGAGGTCGGCGTCGACACCGGCGGCTGCAACATCCAGTTCGCGGTGAACCCGGCCGACGGCCGGCTGATCGTGATCGAGATGAACCCGCGGGTCTCGCGCTCGTCCGCGCTGGCGTCGAAGGCGACCGGCTTCCCGATCGCGAAGATCGCGGCCAAGGTCGCGATCGGCTACACGCTGGACGAGATCCCGAACGACATCACCCGGCAGACGCCGGCCAGCTTCGAGCCGGTACTGGACTACGTGGTGGTGAAGGTGCCGCGGTTCGCGTTCGAGAAGTTCCCGGCCGCGGACGCCACGCTGACCACGCACATGAAGAGCGTCGGCGAGGCGATGGCGATCGGCCGCAACTACACCGAGGCGCTGCAGAAGGCGCTGCGGTCGCTGGAGAAGCCGGAGGCCCGGTTCTCCTGGGCCGGCTCGCCCGCGACCGATCTCGAACCGTTGCTAGAGGCAATCAAAACCCCGCACGACGGCCGGCTGCGGACCGTCATGGACGCGATCCGGGCCGGTGCGACGCCGGAGCAGATCTTCGACAACACTCGCATTGATCCGTGGTTCGTCGATCAGCTTTACCTGATCCACGAGACCGCGCTGCAGGTCGCGGCCGCGCCACGGCTGACGCCCGAGGTGATCAAGCTGGCCAAGCGCCACGGGTTCTCGGATCTCCAGCTGGCCGAGATCCGCGGGCTGACCGAGGACGTCGTTCGTGGCGTCCGGCAGGCCCTCGGGATCCGGCCGGTCTTCAAGACGGTCGACACCTGTGCGGCCGAGTTCAAGGCCGAGACGCCGTACCACTATTCGTCGTACGACGAGGAGACCGAGGTCGCACCGAGGGATACCCCGGCCGTGCTGATCCTCGGCTCCGGGCCGAACCGGATCGGGCAGGGGATCGAGTTCGACTACTCCTGTGTGCACGCGTCGATGGCGCTGCGCGAGGCCGGCTACTGCACGGTGATGGTGAACTGCAACCCGGAGACGGTCTCGACCGACTACGACACCTCCGACCGGCTGTACTTCGAGCCCCTCACTTGCGAGGACGTGCTCGAGATCGTGTACGCCGAGATGCAGGCCGGCCCGGTCGCCGGAGTGATCGTGCAGCTCGGTGGCCAGACTCCACTCGGGCTTGCGCAGCGGCTCGCGGACGCCGGCGTACCGATCGTCGGGACGTCGCCGGCCGCCATCCACCTGGCCGAGGAGCGGGGTGCGTTCGGCAAGGTGCTCGCGGACGCGGCACTGCCGGCGCCGAAGCACGGTACGGCGCTGTCGGCCGACGAGGCGCACGTGATCGCCGAGGAGATCGGGTTCCCGGTGCTGGTGCGGCCGTCGTACGTGCTCGGGGGGCGCGGGATGGAGATCGTCTACAGCACGGCCGAGCTGAGTGCCGCGCTGGAGCGGCTCGGTGGTGGTGAGGCGTTCGAGCACCCGGTGCTGATCGACCGGTTCCTCGACGACGCGGTCGAGATCGACGTGGACGGGCTGTTCGACGGCGACGAGTTGTTCCTCGGCGGCGTGATGGAGCACATCGAGGAGGCCGGGGTGCACTCGGGCGACTCGTCGTGCGCGCTGCCGCCGATCACGCTCGGGAACGCCGACATCGAGAAGATCCGGAAGTCGACCGAGGCGATCGCGCGCGGAGTCGGCGTCCGGGGTCTGCTGAACGTGCAGTACGCGCTGGCCGGGGACGTGCTCTACGTGCTGGAGGCGAACCCGCGGGCCTCGCGGACGGTGCCGTTCGTGTCGAAGGCGACCGCGACCCCGCTGGCCAAGGCGGCGGCCCGCGTGATGCTCGGGGCGACGGTCGCCGAGCTGCGGGCCGAGGGCATGCTGCCGGCCGTGGGCGATGGCGGCACGCTGCCGACCTCGACGCCGATCGCGGTGAAGGAAGCCGTGATGCCGTTCAACCGGTTCCGGACCATCGACGGTGCGTCGGTCGACACCGTGCTCGGGCCGGAGATGAAGTCGACCGGCGAGGTGATGGGCATCGACGACACCTTCGGTACGGCGTTCGCCAAGTCGCAGGCGGGGGCCTCGCAGCCGTTGCCGGGTACGGGCAAGGTGTTCGTGTCGGTCGCCAACCGGGACAAGCGGCACATGATCTTCCCGGTCAAGCGGCTCGCCGATCTCGGCTTCCAGATCTACGCGACTGAAGGGACGGCGGACGTCCTGCGGCGCAACGGGGTCGAGGCGGTCACGGTCCGCAAGAGCAGCCAGGGCCCCGGCCCGAACGGTGAGCCGACGATCGTCCAGATGGTCCAGGACGGCGAGCTGAACCTGATCGTCAACACGCCGATCGGCATCACGAAGGGCGGTTCGCCGCGGCTGGACGGGTACGAGATCCGGAGCGCAGCGGTGGCGCGCAACATCCCCTGCATCACCACGGTGCAAGGGCTCGCGGCCGCCGTACAGGGGATCGAGGCGCAGCAGGCCGGGGACATCGGCGTACGGTCGCTGCAGGACTGGGTGCCGAGGATCCGCGGTGTATAGGCGGGTTGTGCGGCCGGTCCTGTACCGGCTGGGCAAGGGCGACGCGGAGGTCGCGCACGAGCAGACGCTCGCCGGCCTCCGCCTCCTCGGCCGCGTTCCGGGTGCCGCCGCGGCCGGCGCCCGCCTGTTCGGATCCGCCCTGCCCCGCACGGTCTTCGGCCTCCGGTTCCCCTCGCCGGTGGGTCTGGCGGCCGGGATGGACAAGAACGGGATCGCCTTGCGGTCCTGGCGGGCCGTGGGCTTCGGGTTCGTCGAGGTCGGTACGGTCACCGCGCATCCGCAGCCGGGGAACGAGAAACCGCGGTTGTTCCGGCTCGTCGAGCACGAGGCCGTGATCAACCGGATGGGGTTCAACAACCTCGGCTCCTCGGCGTTGGCCGAGCGGTTGGCGGCGTACGGGCCGTTGGGATATCCGCTGGGGATCTCGATCGGGAAGTCGAAGGTGACGCCGCTCGACGAGGCGGTCGAGGACTATGTCACCTCGCTGCGGCGGCTCTACCGGTACGGCGACTACTTCGCGGTGAATGTGTCGTCGCCGAACACGCCGGGGTTGCGGGAGTTGCAGGACGCCGGGCACCTGCGGGAGTTGCTGACCGCGTTGCGCGACGAGGCGTTGTCGTTGAGCGCCGGTGGGCTGGGCGGGAAGCCGATCCTGGTGAAGATCGCGCCGGACCTCACCACCTCGGCGATCGACGAGCTGTTGCAGGTCTGCACCGACGTCGGCGTCGCGGGGATCATCGCGACCAACACGACCATCGGCCGGCCGGGCGTCTCGGAGCATCCGTTGGCTTCGCAGGCCGGCGGGTTGTCGGGGCGGCCGCTGGCCGAGATCGCGGCCAAGACGGTCGCACACATCCATGCGGAGACGCAGGGCGCACTGCCGATCATCGGGGTCGGCGGCATCCTCGAACCCTCCGACGCCACCCGGCTGTTCGATGCCGGCGCGAGTCTTGTCCAGGTGTACACCGGGCTGATCTACCGCGGGCCTGGCCTCATCCGCCGCATCAACCGAGGACTGACAACCCATGGAGACTGACATGAGGAACGAACCCTTCGGCACCCGGCTGCGGGCCGCCATGGACGCCCGCGGGCCGTTGTGCGTGGGGATCGACCCGCACGCTCACCTGCTCGAGCAGTGGGGCCTGCCGGACACGCCGGAGGGCCTGGCGTCCTTCACGTACGGCGTCGTCGACGCACTCGCCGACCGGGTCGCGGTGTTCAAGCCGCAGTCCGCGTTCTTCGAGCGCTTCGGGTCGGCGGGGATCGCCGTCCTCGAGCAGGCGACGATCCGGCTGCGGGAGGCCGGCGCGCTGGTGATCATCGATGCGAAGCGCGGCGATATCGGGTCGACGATGGCCGGCTATGCCTCCGCGTACCTCGCCGAGAAGGGCCCCTTGGCGTGTGACGCCCTCACCGTCAGCCCGTACCTCGGCTTCGGCTCGCTGCAGCCGGCCATCGACGAGGCGCGCGCGGCGGGTGCGGGTTTGTTCGTCCTCGCGCTGACGTCGAACCCGGAGGGGCCGCAGTTCCAGTCGGCGCGGACGGCCGCCGGTCCGACGGTGGCCGGTGCGGTGCTGGATGGTCTGCGTGAACTGAACACGAGCGACCTCCGTGACGCCGGCCCGGGCGCACTCGGTTCGTTCGGTGCCGTCGTCGGCGCGACCATTGCGTCCACTGACGAGGACCTCGACATCCGCGGCCCGCTCCTGGCGCCGGGTCTGGGCGCCCAAGGTGGCACGGCCGAGGGGCTGACGAAGGTCTTCGGGTCGGCGGTGCGGAACGTCGTACCGGCGAGCTCGCGGGAGATCCTCGGCGCGGGTCCGTCGGCCGGCGCTCTGCAGGATGCGGCGGATCGGGCGAACGACGCGTTCCGGACGGTATTGGGATACTGACAAAGCCGGTCCGGACCGGTAGAATTTGATTTACAGAAACCGCTGAATGGCGCGAAGTAATTTCGCGCCATTTGGTCTGTTTTTCTTGAATTCTGCGGCTTTGGCATGCGACCGTCATTGGCATGCCTACTGATTTCGTGTCCGGCCAGGAGATGAGCCGGCGGTTCTATTCCGAAGCGGTGCGGCCGGTGCTCGACACCGCCTTCCCCGGGTTGCCGCACAGCGCGGCGTTGCTCGGCCGGGGGTCTGAGGTACTGGGGTACGACGATGCGATGTCGTCCGATCACAACTGGGAGCCGCGCGTACAGCTGTTCCTGCGGGACGAGGACCACGTGCGCCACGCGGACGCCGTGACCGAGGCGCTGCGGCAGAAGGTGCCGGCGCGGTTCGCGGATCATGACACCGAATTCGGTGTGTACACGCTGTCCGGGTATTTCCAGCAGGAACTGAACTTCGACCTCGGCCAGGAGATCACTGCCCGGGACTGGCTGACATTCTCCGAACAGAACCTGTCCACGGTCACCGCCGGCGCGGTGTTCCACGACGAGGTCGGGCTGGCCGAGGTGCGGGAAAGGTTCGCCTATTACCCGCGTGATGTCTGGCTCTACCTGCTGGTCGCCGGGTGGTGGCGGGTTCATCCGGAGGTCAACCTGGTCGGGCGGACCGGGTTCGTGGGTGACGAGCTTGGATCGGGGTTGATCGGCGCGCGGCTCGTGCGGGAGCTGATGCACTTGTGCTTCCTGCTGGAGCGCAAGTACGCGCCGTACCCCAAATGGTTCGGTACGGCGTTCTCCCGGTTGTCCTGTGGTCCGTCGCTGGGGCCGATCCTGCGGACCGTGCTGCGGGCGGAGTCATGGCAGGACCGCGAGGCCGCGTTGATGACGGCGTACGAGGAGATCGGACGCAACTACAACTCGTTGCAAATCACGCCGGCGGTGGAGCTCGGGATCGAGCAGATGTGCGGACGGCCGTTCAAGGTGGTCTGGGGTGACTACGTCGGCCCACTCGCCGCTGAGATCAAGGACCCGGCGGTGCGGGAGATCGCTGAGCGCTGGCCGGTCGGCGGGATCGACCAGCTCAGGGAGATCATGTGGCCCGCCCGGTGGCGTGGGCAGCTGCTCGCGGTGTTCGATACAGCTCGGTGAGCAGGTCCACGGCCGTCTGGGTCGCCGGGTGCGGGTCCTGACGGTTCCAGATGAGGTGGACGTCCACCGGTGGTGCGTCGCGGATCGGCCGGTAGACGACGCCGTCGCGCCGGTACTGCGTCGTGGTGGCCTGCGGGGTCAGCCCGATGCAGCGGCCGGACGCGATCGCGGCCAGCCAGTCGTCGACGTCATGGGTGTACTCGATCCGCGGACGCGCGTTCTCGGGCCACAGGTCGATCGTGGTGCTTCCGGTCCGGCGGTCGATCACGAGCGTGTGGTCCTGGAGCTGCGCGAGGGTCAGCGTTCGCTTCCGGGCCAGTGGGTCGTCGGCGGGCAGAACGCCGTACCGCTGCTCCTGGGTGAGGAGGACGTGGGCGAACCGCTTGAGGTCGAGGTGCGACCTCACCACCGCGAGGTCGCACAGCCCTTCCGCCAGGCCACCAGTTGCCGTATTCGTCCGGACGAACTGCAGTTCGATGCCTGGATGCTCGGCGGCCCACCGCCGTTGGAACTCCGTTGTGTGCGATCCCAGCGCCGACCATGCATGCCCGATCCGCAACCGCGTGTGTCCGCTGGTCGCCTCGGTCACCAGTTCGTCGACCTCGGCCAGGATGTGCCGCGCTCGCGCCAGGACCCGAACCCCGGCGCTGGTGGGCGTCACTGACCGGCTGGTCCGATGCAGCAGCTGTACGCCGAGCTCCCGCTCCAACGCGAGCAGGTTCCGCGAGACCGCGGCCTGCGAAATCCCGAGCTCGATCGCCGCGTCGGTGAACGTCCCCGCGTCCACGATCCCCACGAGGCACCGCAACTGCCGGATATCCATGACTCCAGCGTATAGATAACGCCTTCGATGCATTTTGTGCAGGCGACCGTGGACCGGACCCTCTGAGCATGAGGCGAGACCGGTTGGCCGGCATGGTGATGATGCTCGGGAGTGGACTCTCGACGCAGGTGGGTGCTTCGGTCGCGGCGCTGGCGTTCCCGGTGATCGGGCCGGTGGGCGTGGTGGCGATCAGGCAGTGGGTGGCGGGCGCGGTGCTGCTCGCGGTCGGGCGGCCGCGGCTGCGATCCATCACGGCCCGGCAGTGGCGGCCGGTGCTGGGGCTGGCGGCCGTGTTCGCGGTCATGAACGTGTCGCTGTACACGGCGATCGACCGGGTCGGGCTGGGGCTGGCGGTGACGCTGGAGTTCCTCGGCCCGCTGGCGGTTGCGTTGCTGGCATCGCGACGGGTGCTCGATCTGCTGTGTGCGCTCGCGGCCGCACCGGCGGTGGTGCTGCTGACCCGGCCGCAGGCGACGACGGACTACCTGGGCGTGGGGCTCGGGCTGCTGGCCGCGGTCTGCTGGGCCTGCTACATCCTGCTGAACCGGGCCGTCGGCCGGGAGTTGCCGGGGGCAACCGGTTCGGCCGCCGCCGCGGGGGTGTCCGGGCTCGTCTACATCCCGATCGGTGTGATCATGCTCTGGCACCATCCGCCGACGCTCGCGGCCGCGTCGTACGCGTTGGTCGCGGGGGTGCTGTCGTCGGCGGTCCCGTTCCTGGTCGACCTGCTCACCCTGCGCCGGGTGACGGCGCAGTTCTTCGGGGTGTTCATGAGCGTCAACCCGGTACTCGCGGCGCTCGTCGGGCTCGTCGTCCTCGATCAGCACCTCGGTCCGCTCGACTGGCTGGCGATCGGGGTGATCGTGTCCGCCAACGCGGTCGCGATCTCGTTCGGTGGCAGGGCGGACGCCGTACCTCAAGTGAGCTCGAACGACGCGGCAGATCACAGCCTGGTTCCAGTCGGGGCGTGCGATGTTGTTCACGGCGTGCCCGACGGGCTCGTGACCCCGCGGTTCGGAAAGGTGTCGGCGGACGGGGAGCGACGGTCTTCCCGCGCGACACAGTAAGGAACCGAATTGCGTAAGGTGGCGGCCATCGCGGCGGCAGTGACCATGGGCGTCGGCATGCTGACGGCCTGCTCGGGCGGCGACTACTGCGGCGAGCTGAAGACCTATGCCGACGCGGCGAAGGACCTCGATATCAAGGACTCCGGTGCGGTCGGCAAGATGCTCGACCAGGCGAAGTCGGTGTCGAAGGCGGCGCCGGACGACCTGAAGGACGACTGGAAGGTCGTCATCGACTACGCCGAGAAGGCGGTCGACGCCAAGGGCGACACGGGCAAGCTGACCGAGCTGGCCAAGAACGACGGCGACAAGATCAAGCCGGCCATGGACGCGATCACCAAGCAGGCCAAGGACACCTGCAAGGTCGACCTCGAAGGCTGACCCGGCCAGGGCGGCGGCCGTCCCCGCCGCCCTCGCAGGATTCCCGTGACAAAGGTTGCGGAATGTATTCGTTTCGGATCATTTGGTGACCACCGGTAGTGTCGGACCGATGAAGCGCACACTCGCCCTCGCCCTGACCGTGATCGCCGGTGCCGCGACATTGACCGCCTGCACCGATGAACAGGCCTACTGCGTGGACCTGGCCAAGTACGCCGCGAGCGCGGTGAACGTCGACCCGCAGAAGCCGGCCGACTACGTGAAGATCCTCGACGACGCGAAGAAGCTGCAGGAGTCCGCGCCGGACGGTGTGAAGGACGATTGGGCAGTCGTGGTGGCGTTCGCCGAGAAGGCGAAGAAGGCCGGCTCGGACCGGGTCGAGCTGGCTCAGCTGAGCAAGGAGACCGGCGGTGTGATGACGGCGTACAAGGCCATCACCACGCACGCCAAGGACTCCTGCAAGGTCGACGTCCCCGCGCTCAACTAAGCGCTGGATTGAGCCCTGGATCGGCCCTGACACGGTCGATCCGGGCAGGTTCCGGGGCCTGGTTCGGCCTCATCGCCGCGCTGGGGGCTTGTGCCGCCCGTACCCGTGTTAGGTTCCCTTGCGAAGCCATACAACGGGACAGGTGAGACGGTGCCACTTCCTACTTTGACCCCGGAGCAGCGAGCGGCGGCTCTGGACAAGGCCGCGGCGGCGCGGCGTGAGCGAGCCGAGATCAAGAATCGGATCCGGCATTCGGGAGCGTCTCCGACGGAGGTGCTCCACGAGGGGCAGAAGAACGACGTGATCGGCAAGATGCGGGTCAGTGCGCTGCTGCAGTGCATCCCCGGCGTCGGCAAGGTCCGCGCCCAGCAGATCATGGAGCGGGCGGGAATCTCGGAGACGCGGCGGGTGCGCGGCCTCGGTTCGAACCAGATTGCCGCGCTCGAGCGCGAATTCGCCGAGTGAGCCAAACCGAAATCCTGACCGGCTCGTTGGACACTGGTGTGACGATGACCACGCACGCGAAGAACACGACGAACGAGCCGGCGACAGGAGGACCCACGGCCGCCGGTGGTCCGCCCGCGCGGCTGACTGTGCTGGCCGGCCCCACGGCGGTGGGGAAGGGGACGGTCGCGGCGGAGATCCGCGAGCGGTTCGGCGACATCTGGATCTCGGTGTCGGCGACGACCCGCAAGCCGCGGCCGGCCGAGGTGCACGGTGTGCACTACCTGTTCGTGTCCGATGACGAGTTCGACCGGATGATCGCCGACGGCGAGCTGCTGGAGTGGGCGGTCGTCCACAAGGCGGCCCGGTACGGGACGCCGAAGCAGCCGGTGCTCGACAAGCTCGCCGAGGGCCGGCCCGCGCTGCTGGAGATCGACCTGCAGGGCGCCCGCCAGGTCCGCGAGACGATGCCGGAGGCGCAGTTCGTCTTCCTGGCCCCGCCGAGCTGGGACGAACTGGTCCGCCGGCTGGTCGGCCGGGGCACCGAGACGGCCGAGGAGCGGGAGCGCCGGCTGGAGACCGCGACGCTCGAGCTGGCCGCCGAGAAGGAGTTCGACGTGACGATCGTGAACGCGTCGGTTCGGGAAGCCGCTGATCAGTTGGTAAAGTTGATTCGATCACCCTCCATCTCTGGAAAGAGCTGACCTTGTCTGGCAACAACCAGCCCGTCGCCATCGGCATCACCTCTCCGCCGATCGACGACCTGCTCACCCGCACCGACTCCAAGTACAAGCTGGTGCTGTACTCGGCCAAGCGGGCGCGGCAGATCAACGCTTACTACTCCCAGCTCGGCGAAGGCCTGCTGGAGTACGTCGGGCCGCTGGTCGAGACGCACGTGCAGGAGAAGCCGCTGTCGATCGCGATGCGCGAGATCAACGAGGGCGTGCTGACCTGCACCGACATCGACCCCGAGGCGGAGGCGGAAGCCGCTGCCGCGGAGAAGTCCGAGTAGCGTTCACACCGACCGGGAACGGAGTCCCAGCTGATGTCCGCAACCGGTGACCAGACCCCCGAGGCCGTTCCTGGCCCGGGGGCTTCTGTGGTTCCCGCGAAGGCCCGGCCGAACGTCGTCCTGGGCGTCGGTGGCGGCATCGCGGCGTACAAGGTCTGTGATCTGCTGCGGCGGCTGACCGAGTCCGGACACAGCGTGCGGGTGGTGCCGACGGCGGCCGCGCTCGAGTTCGTCGGGGCGGCGACCTGGGCGGCGCTGTCCGGGCAGCCGGTGACCGCTGACCCCTTCGACAACGTGGAAGAGGTCCCGCACGTCCGGATCGGCAAGGCGGCTGAGCTCGTCGTGGTGGCTCCGGCGACGGCCAACCTGATCGCCAAGGCCGCGCACGGCCTGGCCGACGACCTGCTCACCAACACACTCCTGACCGCCCGCTGCCCGATCCTGTTCGCGGCCGCGATGCACACCGAGATGTGGGAGCACCCGGCGACGCAGGCGAACGTGGAGACCCTGCGGTCCCGCGGGATCACTGTGCTCGACCCGGCAGTCGGCCGGCTCACCGGCGCCGACACCGGTCGTGGACGCTTGCCGGAGCCGTCCGAGATCTTCGCGATCAGCCAGCTCATGCTTGCCGACGAGGCGGCCCGCGCCGCCGGTCAGTCGGTTGCCGACCTGACCGGCAAGCAGGTCCTGATCAGCGCCGGCGGGACCCGTGAACACCTCGACCCGGTCCGCTACCTCGGCAACTCCTCGTCCGGTAAGCAGGGGTACGCGCTGGCCCGGATCGCGGCCGCCCGCGGCGCCAAGGTCACGCTGGTCGCGGCGAACTCCGAGCTGCCCGACCCGGCCGGCGTGCAGGTGGTCCCGGTGACCAGCACCCGCGACCTGTACGACGAGATCACCGGCCGCGCGGGTGACGCGGACGCGATCGTGATGGCGGCGGCCCCGGCCGACTTCCGCCCGGCCGACGTCGCCGAGCACAAGATCAAGAAGACCGCCGACGGCTCGGTCCCCGCGGTCAACCTGGTGCAGAATCCCGACATCCTGCAGACCGTTTCGCACGATCGCGCCCGCGCCGAGCAGGTGATCGTCGGCTTCGCCGCGGAGACCGGCGACGCGGAACACAGCGTGCTGGAGCTCGGCCGCGCCAAGCTCGAGCGCAAGGGCTGCGACCTGCTGGTCGTGAACGACGTCTCCGGCGGCAAGGTCTTCGGCAGCGATCTGAACGAGGCCGTCATCCTCGACCGCAAAGGCAGCGCCCTTCCGGTCCCGTCCGGCTCGAAGGACGCCCTGGCCGGCGTCATCTGGAACCTGGTCGCCGCCCACTGGCACTAAGAGGACAGAAGCTGTCCTCTTCAGGCTCTAGCGTCAGCGGTATGGAGCTCACCTGGAAGTCCGTGGTCGCGCGGCGGATGAAGCGGCATTACCTGACCGAGCCCGCTGCGACGCCGGTTGACGGCGTACGGGCGATGTGTGGGGCGCATGCGCAGATCCTGGCGGCGGGGGAGCTGTCGGTGGCACTTCGGGTCGCGGATGCGACGCGGGAGACCGTCCAGCAAGCAGCTGGCTTGGTGAAGACATTCGGACCGCGCGGAACGGTGCACCTGCTGCCACTCGACGACCTACCACTGTGGACCGGTGCGCTGTCCGCGTTGCCGCCCGGTGCACAGGTGCCTGAGGTGATGCGGATGACTCCCGGCCAGACTGCGGAGGTGATCTCCGCGGTCGGTGAAGCGCTGGCCCACGACGACCTGACCGTCGACGAACTCACGGACGAGGTCGTACGGCGTACCGGCGCGTGGGCCGGCGATCTTGTCATGCCCGCGTTCCAGGGGTACTGGCCGCGGTGGCGTCAGGCGATCTCGGATGCCGCCAACGCCGGTGTCCTCTGCTACGGACCGAACCGCGGCCGGAGTACGACGTACTCGAACCCGCACCGCTTCAAGCCGTTCGAGCCGCTGCCCAGTGAGAGAGCGCTCACCGAACTCCTGCACCGCTACCTCTACGCCTACGGCCCGGCCACACCGCAGCAGTTCGCCCGCTGGCTCAAGACCACGCCGACCTTCGTCAGGCCGTACTTCGACAACCTGCCGCAGGTCGAGCTGGCCGGCCAGACCGCGTGGCTCGCACCCGGCGACGACGACTTCCCCGAGGAGAAGGCGGAGGGTGTGCGGCTCGTTCCGTACTTCGATGCGTACGGCGTCGGCAGCTTCCCGAGGGAACTCCTCTTCCCCGGCAAGGCCTTCACCAGGGCCACCGCGCGCGGTCAGGCCGGCAACTACCCGCTGCTCCTGGTCGACGGCATCGTCGCCGGTGTCTGGCACCAGAAGAAGTCCGGCCGCACACTGCACGTGACCGTCGAGGCGATCACGCCGCTGAACCGCCGCCGGCGCCGCCTGCTGGACGCCGAGGTGGATCGTTTGGCGGCGATCCTGGCCTGCACCCCGTCGCTCACCGTGGGCGACGTCACGGTCGGTCCGCACGCCTGAATCCGGGACGGTGTCCCAGAATATGGTCGCGAATCTCGCATTCCGGATGATTTCGGAGCGTTACCGGGACTCCGGGGGAAACTGCTGGCATACTTCCCAAGATGCATCGCCAACCGCCGGTGCATGGGGGGATCGCGCGGCCGTGACACGCCGCGCGGCACAAGTGGATTCGAGGGAGAACTGTGGCGAGGCGCCTTTTCACGTCCGAGTCCGTGACCGAGGGTCACCCGGACAAGATCGCTGACCAGATCAGCGACTCCATCCTCGATGCGTTGCTGGCCGAGGACCCGAAGAGCCGCGTGGCGGTCGAGACCCTGATCACCACGGGTCTGGTCGTGGTCGCGGGCGAGGTCACCACGACGGCGTACGTCGACATCCCGGGGATCGTGCGGTCGCGCATCCTCGAGATCGGCTATGACTCGTCGCTGAAGGGTTTCGACGGCGCGTCCTGTGGGGTGCAGGTCGCCATCGGGAGCCAGTCGCCGGATATCGCGCAGGGTGTCGACACGGCGTACGAGACGCGGTCGGACGCGTCGAAGGACGAGCTGGACCTGCAGGGGGCGGGCGACCAGGGACTGATGTTCGGCTACGCGTCGAACGAGACGCCCGAGCTGATGCCGCTGCCGATCACGATCGCGCACCGGCTGTCCGAGCGGCTGTCCGAGGTCCGCAAGAACGGCACGCTGGCCTACCTGCGGCCGGACGGCAAGACCCAGGTCACCATCGAGTACGACGGTGACAAGGCGGTCCGCGTCGACACCGTGGTGGTGTCCAGCCAGCACGCGTCCGACATCAGCCTGGACTCGATGCTGACGCCGGACATCAAGAAGCACGTGGTCGACCCGGTGCTCGAGCAGTTCGACATCGACTCGACCGGCTACAAGCTGCTGGTGAACCCGACCGGCCGGTTCGAGGTCGGCGGCCCGATGGGCGACGCCGGGCTGACCGGGCGGAAGATCATCATCGACACCTACGGCGGCATGGCGCGGCACGGTGGTGGCGCGTTCTCCGGCAAGGACCCGTCCAAGGTGGACCGGTCGGCGGCGTACGCGATGCGCTGGGTGGCGAAGAACATCGTCGCCGCCGGGCTGGCCGACCGGGTCGAGTGCCAGGTCGCGTACGCGATCGGCAAGGCCGCGCCGGTGGGCTTCTACGTCGACACCTTCGGGACCGAGAAGGTGCCGGTGGACAAGATTGCCGACGCGGTGCGCGAGGTGTTCGACCTGCGTCCGGCGGCCATCATCCGCGACCTGGACCTGCTCCGGCCGATCTACGCCCAGACCGCGCGCAACGGCCACTTCGGCCGCACCGGCGAGGACTTCACCTGGGAGCGGACCGACCGCGTCGAGGCGCTGAAGGCCGCGATCAACGGGTAACGACGAAAGCTCCGACGACCCGGCTGTGGCAGTTGTCCACAGCCGGGTCGCCGCGTCCCACGCACTGTCGTCGCGGCGGACTAGAGTTTCCCGGTGACATCGAACGGGGACTCGCCGGAGCAGCTGACCCTGCTGCGCGACACCGTTCGCAAGTCGCGGACCAAGGAGCCCGCCGGCATCACGGCGACGCTGCCGGTCGCCCGGATCGCGGTCGACGTCTCGTTGCCGCACCTCGACCGGCCCTTCGACTACCTCGTACCTGACGACCTGGCCGACGCCGCCCAGCCCGGTGCGCGGGTGAAGGTCCGCTTTGCCGGCAAGGACCTGGACGGCTTCGTCCTGGATCGCCTCGAATCCTCCGACCACGACGGCAAGCTGGCCCGGATCCGCAAGGTCGTCTCGCCCGAGCAGGTGCTCACGCCGGAGATCGCCGACCTGTGCCGCGCGGTCGCCGACCGGTACGCCGGAGTCCTCGCGGACGTCACCCGGCTGGCGGTCCCGCCCCGGCACGCGAAGGTCGAGGGCGAGCCACTGCGCTGCACCCAGCCCGCGCCGCCTCCGCTGTCCACCTCGCGCTCCGAGTGGTCGGCGTACCCGGCTGGTTTCCTGGATGCGGTTGCGCGTTCGGAGTCGCCGCGTGCGATCTGGACCGCCGTACCGGGGGCTGATTGGGCGCTCGCGTTCGCGCAGGCGGCGGCGGTGTGTGCGGCGTCCGGTCGGGGTGCGTTGCTGCTGGTGCCGGACGCGCGTGACCTCGAGCGGTTGGCCGCGGCGTGTGCGGCCGTGCTGGGGGAGACCGGGTTCGTCGCGCTGTCGGCGGACCTTGGGCCAACGGCTCGGTACCGGGCGTTTCTTACGGCGCTGCGGGGATGTACGCGGGTGGTGATCGGGACCCGGGCGGCCGCGTTCGCGCCGGTGGCGAATCTCGGGCTGGTCGCGTTGTGGGACGACGGCGACGATTCGTACGCCGAGCCGCGGGCGCCGTACCCGCATGCCCGGGAAGTCTTGCTGCTCAGGGCTTTCCGGCAGAAGTGTGCGGTGTTGCTCGGCGGATTCGCGCGGTCCCCGGAGGCGGCCGCACTGGTCGAGTCCGGGTTCGCGAACGAGCTGATCGCGGACCGGTCGGTGATCAGGGCTGCGGCTCCGGCGCTGCACATCGCGGGCGAGTCGGACACGGACCTGGCGCGTGACCCGGCGGCTCGAGCGGCGCGGTTGCCGAAGCGGGCGTTCGAGATCGCGCGTGAGGGACTACGGTCGGGGCCGGTGCTGGTGCAGGTGCCGCGCGCCGGGTACCTGCCAAGCCTGGTGTGTCAGACCTGCCGGGCGCCGTCCCGGTGCTCGACGTGCGGTGGGACGTTGCGTCGTACTGGTGGATCGGGGCCGCCGAGCTGCAGTGTGTGCGGCCGGCCGGCGACGGATCACCGCTGCCCGGAGTGCGGTGACACCCGCATGCGTGCGGCGGTCGTCGGAGCTCGTCGTACGGCGGAGGAGCTGGGGCGGGCGTTTCCCGGCCTCGTCGTCCGTACGTCGGGGGGCGACAACATGCTCGACGTCATACCGGACAAGCCGGCGTTGATCGTCAGCACACCGGGCGCCGAGCCGGTCGCCGAAGGTGGCTACAGTGCGGCGCTGCTGCTCGACACGTGGTTGATGCTCGCCCGCCCGGACCTGCGCGCACCCGAGGAGGCGGTCCGTCGCTGGTTCAATGCGGCCGCGCTAGTCCGCCCGTCGGGCACGGTCATCCTCGTCGGCGATCCGTCCGCCCTGCCGTTGCAAGCGGTTGTCCGGTGGAGTCCCGAGGGCTATGCGACCCGCGAGATCGAGGAACGTCGTGCCGCGCGCCTGGCCCCGGCCGCCAAGCTGGCCGAGCTGACCGGGCCCTCGGAGTCCGTCGCCGACCTCATCGCCCGCCTCCGCGACCTCCTGCCCGCGCAGACCGGCCTGGAGGTTCTGGGGCCGGTAGACGTCGACGACGAAACCGTCCGAGCCGTCGTGCGAACTCCGCGCTCGCATGGCACAGCCCTGGTCCGCGCGCTGAAGGAAGCCCAGTCCACCCGGAGCGCCAAGAAGAATCCGGGATCGGTCCGGGTCCAGGTCGATCCGCCGAGCTTCGGCTAGGCAGTCGTGGCCAGGGGAGTCGACGCGGTCAGCAACTGCGTGCCTAGGGTCGTGCGGTAGTAGAGCACCGCACGACCGTCGCGGCGGGAGTCGACCACGCCCGCGTTGCGCAGGATGCTCAGGTGCACACTCAACGTCGGCGCCGACACCCCGAGTTGGTGCGCCAGATGCGTCGTCGACATCGGCAGATCCAGGTGACTGACGATCGCTGCGCGCGTCCGGCCGACGAGATCCGCGAGCGGTGAGTCGGTCGTGTCCTGCCGGTCCTCCCACAGCCGGCCGAGGCCGCGCGGCGGGTAGGTGATCGTCGGCACGTGCGGCGCCGCGGTCACCGCCAACCCCGCCGGCCAGGTGAACACGCACGGCACGAGCAGCACACCTTGCCCGGCCATCGGCTCGCCGTCGCAGCAGAACGGTCGATCGACCACGATCTGATCGCCGGTGAACCGCACCGACGGATGCAGGTTCCGGAACAACCGCTCGATGCCGCCACTGGCCAGCTCATCCAGCCGGAAGGCCAGATCCTCCTGCAGCAGCGAGCGCATCCGTCGCCAGTCCGGCTCGATCGCGCGCCGCCAGTACGTCTCCAGCGCCGAGGTGATCACGTCGAGTGCCTTGCCCGGGTGCGCGATCAGATCCGGCAGCAGCGGATGGGGAGTGTCGTGGTGCAACTTGCCGAGCTCGTCCACCACGAGGTGGTGCGGGGTGGCGGCGATCGCGGCCAGGCCGGACTCCAGGCTGGTCGATCGCCTCGGCGGCGCCGGCGTGATGAAGTCCGGGATATAGCCGACCGGCGGGATCAATGCCCTGAGCAACATCAGGTCCGGGCCCTCGATGATCGGCCGGACCTTTTGCAGCCACGGCCCGTGCACGCTCCGCGCCGTGTTGTTGCTCAGCGCCCGCACACTGGTGACGGCCTCCCAGACCGGCGACAGGGCGAACCGGATCCGGCCCACGTCCTCAGCGTTCAGCCTGATCGTGATCACGGCCCCACTCTAGCTGATTAGTTCTCTGCCTAATCGTCGACAGCGATCGGGCGGAGCCTGAGAGTTGTGCTCATGACGACTGCCGCTGCTGTCGGGGCGCCCACGCCGACCACTCTGCCCCGAGCCTTCTGGGCGCTCTGGGTGTGCCAACTGGTCAACCGGCTCGGCAGTTTCGTGCAGCCGTTCCTGGTCCTCTACCTCACCCACGACCGTCACCTCTCGGCCGGTACGGCGGGTGCCGTGGCGGCCGCGGTCGGCGCCGGAACCGTGGTCGCGCAGCTCGTCGGCGGCTGGCTGGCCGACCGCGTCGGGCGCCGGCTGACCATGCTGATCTGCTTCTTCGGCACCGCTGCCGCGCTGATCCTGCTCGGCTCGGCCCGGGCGATGGTGATGATCTGGGTGGCGGCGTTCCTGGTCGGTCTGCTCGGTGACCTCTTCCGCCCGGCCGTGCAGGCGACCGTGGCCGACCTGCTCGAGCCGGGCGAGCGGGTCCGCGCGTACGGGCTGCTGTTCTGGGCGATCAACCTCGGCTTCTCCGTGTCCACCGTCAGTGCTGGCGTCCTGGCGTCGGTTGGATATGGGCTGCTCTTCTGGCTGAACGCCGGTACGTCGGCGATCGCGGGCCTCGTGATCTGGGCGATGGTGCCCGAAAGTCGTCCGGCGCTGGAAGAGGGTGTGGCCAGGCGCCCAGTGCTGCCGGTGGCGCTGCGCGACACGGTGTTCCTGCTGATGATCCTGATCCAGATCGGCTACGCGACCATCTACTTCCAGGGGTACTCGACGCTGCCGCTCGCGATGGCGGACGACGGCCTGCCGTCACAGACGTACGGTCTGGTGATCGCGCTCAACGGCGTGGTGATCGTGCTGGTCCAGCCGTTCCTCGGCACATGGCTGGTGAAGTTCGACCGGCCGAAGCTGCTCGCCGCGTCGATGCTCGTGGTCGGGCTCGGGTTCGGGGTCGGCGCCGTGGTCCACAGTTGGTGGGGCTACGGGCTGTCGGTGGTGGTGTGGACGATCGGCGAGATCGGGTTCGCCGCAGTGATCGGCGCGGTGTTCGCCGACCTCGCTCCCGTCGACCTGCGCGGCCGCTACATGGGCCTATCCGGGATGGCCTTCGGCGTCGGCACAGTGGTCGGACCCCTGGCCGGGACGAACTCGCTCGAGCACTTCGGCCCGACCGCTACCTGGATCGGCTGCGCACTGCTCGGCGTGGTGATCTTCATCGGGCAGTACTCGCTGGCGCCGGCACTGCATGCCCGTGCCGCTGCGAACGCGGCGACCGCATGAGGTGAGCGGTCCCGACGGTCACCACGATGATCGCGGCCGCGATCCAGAACGCCCGCTCGAGCGTCACCGGGTGATGCAGGAACACACTGCCGAACCCGGCGACACCGAGCGTCGCGCCGAACTGCTGCACCGCGTTGAGCAAGCCGGCCGCTGACCCGGTCTCGTGTGGCTGCACGCGGTGGAGTGCCTCGGTGAAGAACGCGGTCGTGAACAGCCCGACTCCGACACCGGCGATCGCGAGTCCCGGGAGCAGCCAGGAGGCGGCGGCGACGATGCCGACCAGGAGTACGCCGAGGCCGGCGTACCTGAGCCTGGATCCGAAGCGGCCGACGAGCCACTGACCGGCGACCAGCGAGGCGATCCCCGAGGCGGCTGACCACGGCAGGAGCGCGAGGCTGGAGCGCATGACGCCGTGGTGGAGAGTTAGTTGCTGATGCAGTACGACGACCAGCGTCAAGCCACTCATCACCGCGAAGAACAGCGTCGACGTGAGCAGCGCCGGAGCGAACCCACGGTGCGCGAACAGGCTCATCTCGATCAGCCGTCCCCGGCTCCGGCGTTGCTGCAGCAGACACAACCCGAGTACGGCGATGCCCGCCGGCAGCAACCACCAGTCGCGTGACTGCAGGATCGGATAGACGACAAGCGCCGTACTGGCGGTCAGCAGGATGGTGCCGATGACGTCGACCTTCGGGCGCTGCGGCGAGCGTGACTCGGGGAGCAGGTGGGCCAGCGCGAGTACGCCGAGGCCGAGGGGGACGTTGACGAGGAAGACCGCTCGCCACGAGCTGACGTCGGTGATGAAGCCGCCGAGCAGCGGACCGGAGATCGCCGCGAGGCCCATCACCGGCCCGATCGTCCCGAGTGCCTTGGACAGTTCAGGCCCGGTGAAACTCGACCTGATCAGACCGATCGTCTGGGGGATGACCAACGCTGCGGTGATGCCCTGGATCGCCCGAGCTCCGATCAGTACGCCGGCTTGGGGCGCGAGAGCGCATGCGGTCGATGTGAGGACGAACCCGGTGACGCCGATCCGGAACACCCGGCGCCGGCCGAGCAGGTCGCCGAGCCGGCCACCGGTGATCAGCAGCGCCGCGAAAGGCAGGGTGTACGCCGCGCTGAACCAGGGGATGTCCGCGGTCCGGCCGCCGAGGTCGGCGTGGATCACCGGGGCTGCGACCTGGACGATCGTGGCGTCGAGGAGGTTCATCGCCTCCGCTACCAGGAGGGCGATCAGGCCCACCCATCGTGTGTTCGTCATGCGCTGAACGATCCCGGTGCGTGTTGGGTGCTTCCATCTGGTGCTGCGGAATTGGTGGAATCTTCCATGTGTGGCTGTAGTGGGCGATGATCTTGCCATGCTGGACGAGATCGATCGGGGCCTGATCCACGCGCTGCAGCTCGACGGGCGGGCGCCGTACAGCCGGATCGGGGAAGTGCTCGGTGTGTCCACGCAGACGGTCGCGCGGCGCTACAACCGGCTGCGCGCGGAGGCCGGGCTGCGGGTGGCCGGTCTGCCGGATCCGCAGGCGGCCGGGCGGTCGCAGTGGCTGGTTCGCCTGACCGCGACGCCGCAGGCCGCCCAAGATCTCGCGGTGGCGCTTGCCCGTCGGCCCGACACCAGTTGGATCAAGCTGGCTTCGGGCGGGACCGAGATCATGGCGATCGTCCACACCACGCCGAGCGACGGGAACACCCTGCTACTGCACGACATCCCGCGCACTTCCGGGATCACGTCGGTGTCGGCGCACTACCTGCTGCATCTGTACGTCGGTGGTCCCACGGCCTGGCGCGGTCGAGCCAAGAGCCTGACCCCGGCCCAGGAGGCCGGCCTCCGCACGCGGAGGATCGAGGGTGTCGCGGGCCGGGGGCTCTCAGCTGGAGATGGGAAGCTGCTCACCGCGCTCGGTGAGGACGGGCGGGCGACTCTCGCGGACCTCGCCGTACGCACCGGCTGGTCGTCCGCGACCGTGGCCCGGCGACTCGAGGAACTGCAGAGCACGGGAGCGCTCTTCTTCGACGTCGACGTCGACCCCGGAGCTCTCGGCGTCACCGCTAGCGCCATGCTTTGGCTGTCCGTCCCACCAGCACACGCCGACGCGGTCGGCCGCGCCCTGGCCGAGCACGACGAGCTCGCCTTCGTCGCTGCAACCACGGGCCGCACGAACCTCGTCGCGCACGCGCTCTGCCCGAGCCCCGACGCTCTGCACGCCTACCTCACCCACCAGCTCGGCGCGGTCGAACCCATCACCGCGCTCGAAACCGTCCCCATCCTCCGCACCCTGAAATCCGCCGCGCCCTTCACCCCGGGTCTCGTAGGGTTGCGGGCATGAGCGAGCGGATGATCGACGTGGTCGTGTTCGATATCGGTGGGGTGTTGCTGGACTGGAGTCCGGACTACCTGTACGCCGACCTGATCCCCGATGAGCAGGAGCGGACGCACTTCCTGACCAACGTGACCACGCCGGCCTGGAACCACAAGCAGGACGAGGGTCGCCCGTGGGCCGAGGCGGTCGCGGAGCTCACCAGCCTGCATCCGGAGCACTCCGAGTGGATCGAGGCGTACGACAGCGGCTGGCTGAAGATGGTCAAGGGTGTGTTCGAGGACACGGCGGCCGTGCTGACGGAGCTGGGTGCGCTCGGCATCCCGACGTACGCGTTGACGAACTTCTCGGCGGAGAAGTGGGAGGTGGCCAAGGAAGCGTTCGCGATCCTCAGCCACTTCGACGGTGAGGTCGTGTCGGGCGTCGAGCAGACGGTCAAGCCGGACGAGAAGATCTACCGCATCCTGATCGACCGCTTCGGTCTCGACCCCGCTCGGACCTTCTACACCGACGACATGCAGTACAACGTCGACGGCGCCCGTACGGTCGGACTCGACGCCGAGCTCTTCACCGGTGCCGCGAACCTCCGCGACCAGCTCCGCAGCCGGGGGCTCGACGTCTAAAGTGGAACGGTGATCAGGGAAGGCGACCGGGACGCGGCCGTCCAGCGTGTGCAGCAGGCGTATTCGGAGGGGCAGCTCTCCGACGATGAGATGGATCGGCGCCTCGATCAGGTGCTGACCGCCAGGACGCACCACGAGCTCGATTCGGCGCTGGTGGAAGGACTCGCACTACACGACCCGGCGAGGCGCGGGCTCCGGGGGGCCGCAGATCCGCATCTCCGGAACCATGGGGTTCGGACGCCTACGCATCCGCCACTCCTGGCGCTGAGGTCAGCCGACGGTCGCGGAGATGGTTTCGGTGTACGTCGGGGTGGTCGAGAGGTACGCGGCTTCGACGTACACGGTGTTGTTCTGGCAGGTCATCGGGGTGAGGGCGGTGCCGGGCTTGCCGGCGTAGATGCGTTGCGGCTTGGCCAGGCCGGGACGCCAGCGGTCGATCTGGTAGCTGTCGTCACCGTTGCTCACGGCCCTGATCTCCCAGAGGGTCCAGTTGCCGCAGGCAATGATGGTGTCGGTGACGACCACGCCGAGTGCGCGGACGGGGGAGTCGGCGGACTCACGGACGTAGGCCTTGCTCTGGTACTGGTCGGGGTCGGACGCGCCGACCTCCGACCACACGGTCGCTCCACGCAAGGACGCGCCGCTCCACTGGATGCAGTTGGTTGCCGCGGGCACTGGTCGGGCGGGACCTCCGGACAACGAGGCGGTCTGGAGACGCTTGCAGCGGTGGGCGGTCTCGGGGGCAGTGATCTCGCTGAAGGTGACGGTGTCGGCGGACACTACTGGGTCGGCGAGGTAGCCGGGGGCGGCGGTGCAGGTGATAGTGCGCGAGCTGAGGGTCGCGAGGTCGGCGACGATCAGGCAGGAGCGGTTCTTGGCGTCGGTCGAGCTGTAGGCGAACGTGCCGTCGTACGCGCCGATCTCGGGTTCGGAGACCGGCGGTAGTGATCCGAGGGTGCCGGTGCGGCCGGTGGTGAGGTCGTAGCGGAAGAGCTTGATCTGCGGGTCGGGTCCGTCCGAGCGAATGTCCTCGATCAGGGCCCAGTGGTCGTCGATGACGACGGGCGACTGGGCGACGAAGCCGGCGGCCGGGGTGTGCCGGACCACGATCTTCTTGCTGGTCCGGTCCTGCACTGTGGTGGTGCCGGCCTCGTCGCTGCCGCGGGTGACGACGTACTTGCGTTGCTGGGTGACGAGGTGCTGCCCGTCCACCGGTTGCCGCAGGACCTTCGCCCAGACCGGGATCGCCGTACCGGAGTCGGTCGGCGGTCCCGGGGTCTCGGGCTTGCCTGTCGGGGTCGCGGTCGGCGTCCCACTCGGCGTTGCTGTCGGGCCGGCGTCATTGGGTGAGGATGAGCAGCCGGCCAGGAGCAGGACGAAGAGGGTGCCTACGGCAACGGTGGTACGGCGCATCAAAGCCCGATGTTCTTGAACGAGTTCGCCAGGGTAGCGTTGAACAACGCGCTCGCCGGGATGTTCTTCGGGCCGTCAGTCACGTTGCCGCGGCTGTTGAACCGGCGCTCGTTGAACACCTCGTAGATCGCGATCGTGCCCTTGGCCTTGTCGTAGCCGCGGCCGACTTGGTAATGGCCGCTGTGGTTGAAGGCCAGGTAGGGGAAGTACCGCTTGAGCAGCTGCACGTGCTCGATGACCGGGGCCTTGTAGACGCCGAGGTGCTTCTGGTGCACGGTGAAGAACGTCTGGGAGTTCCAGCTCGCCACGTTCTGCACGACGTAGGTGCCGGCGGACTTGGGCCAGGCCGTCTTCAGGTTGGTCTGCTTGACCATCGCGGAGATCGCCGTACCGGACGTGGTCGAGCCGAGGTCCTTCGCCCAGGACGCCTGGGTGTCCTTCTGGTTGTCGTCGGCCCAGTCGATCGACTGGAACGTCGCCGGGCCACACCAGTACCCCTTCTCCTGCGAGGTCTGGAACCCCTTCATGATGTACGCCGAAGCCGGCACCTTCACGGGTGCCGCTGGCGGAACCGGCGTCGGCGTGCCCTGCGTGGGAGCCGTCCGGGTGGGGGTAGTCGGCGGTGTAGGAGGCGTCAGCGTAGGAGTCGTTGGGGGAGTAGGTGTTGGAGTTGGCGTGGTGGGATCGCCTGCGTCGGCCGCAGCCAGGAGGCGAAGCGACCGTGCCTTGTCCCGGCCGTCCCAGGCTGCCTGCAGCTCGTCGAGCTCGGCGTTGACGCGGGCGCTCTTCGGCATCGATGCCCGCTCCGCGACGAACGCGGCCGGGGTCAGATCGCCGGTCGGGATGTCCTGCTCGACTCCGAGATCACCGTCCGTACGAACGCTCGGCGGGCTGAGCATCGCCCGCACCTGGGCACCTGTCGGCACCTGGTCGACGAAGCCGAGTCCGAGACAGTAGTTCTCCTCGTCGAGCTTGAAGCACCGCATCATCGAGGACGCCTGCGCGGACGTGTCCGCCGACCGCAGCTCCAGGTCGCCGGGCGACGTTTCGGTCACCTGCTTGACCACGTCGCTCCACGACCGCGCCGCCGGCTGCTCGGGCATCGGCTGACTCGGCGTCGCGGTGGCGGTGGGAGTCGGAGTCTCGGTGGGGGTTGCCGTTGGAGTAGGGGTCGCGGTGACAGGTGCGGGCTCCGCGATGGACGACGGGCTGGAAGGCTCCGGATCGCGCGGCTGGTACGCGGCGGCGGTCAGGGGCGCCTGGGCCAGAAGTGCACCCAGGATGATCAGAGTTGCCCCCCGTGCTGCTGTGGGCATTGGTTCTCCCGTTGGGCGTGAGACGGTAGTGACTGTAGGTACGCCTGAGACCACAGTACGTGCTCGTGGCAACAATGTGGAGAGGCCCCTGCCGTCTGAATCCCCGCGCGGAGCCAACTAGACTTGGCCGGTCCTGGTTCGCGGAGTGCTGTGGAGAGTCTGTGTCGGTCCAACCCATCCGCCTGTTCGGCGACCCCGTCCTGATCACGAAGGCCGAGCCGGTCGTCGACTTCGACGCCGAGCTGCGCCGCCTGGTCGCGGACCTCACCGACACCATGCAGGACGCGCCCGGATCCGGCCTGGCCGCGCCGCAGATCGGGGTCGGCCTGCGCGTGTTCACGTACCACGTCGAGGGTGAGCTCGGGCACCTGATCAACCCGCAGCTGACGCTGTCCGCCGAGGAGCAGTTCGGCCCGGAGGGCTGCCTGTCGATCCCCGGTCTGACGTTCGACTGCCGCCGCGCGCTCTCGGTGATTGCGAAGGGCTTCAACATGTACGGCGACCCGGTCGTGATCGAGGGCTCCGAGCTCCTGGCCCGGGCCATCCAGCACGAGACCGATCACCTGGACGGCATCCTGTTCGTCGACCGGCTCGACACCGCGACCCGCAAGCAGGCGATGAAGGCGATCCGCGAGGCCGAGTGGTCCGGCCTGTCCCGCCCACCGCAGATCAAGGTCTCCCCCCACCCGACGAACGGATTCGGCCTGTGAGAGTCGTCTTTGCCGGTACGCCGGAGCCCGCGGTCACCGCTCTCGAGGCGATCGTTGCCAAC
>NZ_JBEZYF010000056.1:0-60922 GCF_040638415.1 Kribbella sp. NPDC026596
GGAGCGCCTCGCTCGCGGCGCCGATCCTGTCCATCTCCGCGATCGCGGGTTCGATGGTGCTCAGTCTCAGCTTCGCCGCCGACAGCGCCGCCGCCACGATCCGTGACGCGGTCCGCGCGCCGATCGTGGTCACCGGAGCCCCTGATCTCTCAGCGATCCCCGGTGTGGGGGTTGTGGATGCCGGACTGCCGATCCAACTGGTCCGGATCGATCGAGACGACGCCCAGCTCGAGGACGCCGAGGGCATCGACCCGGCGATCGCCGCCCGGACCCGCGACCTCACCACGCTGTCCGGCGACCTCGGCCGGCTGACCGGCAATTCTGTTGCCATCAGCAAGGAGATGTCCGGTCTCGAGCACTACCGGGTCGGCGACGAGATCCCGGTGACATTCCTCGACCGGACCGCGGCCAAGCTCCGGGTGGTCGCGATCGTCAAGGACGCATTCGGCGTGAATCCGTCGCTCCTGCTCCCGCTTCCCCTCGTCCGCGAGCATGCTCCGAAGGCCGAGCCCGAGCGGCTCTTCGTCTTGCCGACGGAAGGGGTCGCCGCGACCGAGCTCCTGGCCCGGCTCCCCCAGGCACAGCCGGCGACCGACTGGGAGAACGAGCAGGCCGAAGGTGTCCGCAAGGGGAACCAGTTCGGGCTGATCCTGCTGCTCGGCCCGGCTGCGCTCTACAGCGCGATCGCCATCGCGAACACGCTTCTGATGGGCAGTCTGCAGCGGCGGCACGAGTTCGTCACCTCACGGTTGCTCGGCGCGACGCCGGCCCAGATCCGCCGGATGGTGCTGTGGGAGTCCTCACTGGTGGGAGCCGTCGCACTCACGCTCGGTACGGCGATCACGGTGACGGTCGGGATCCTGATCCGGCATGCGCTGACGGCGGGGGTGGCCGACGTACCGGTGACCGTGCCGTGGGCGATCCTGCTGGGGATCGCGGGAATCTGTCTGCTCCTGGCGGTAGGGTCCGCTCTGGCCCCGACGACGTACATCCTGCGCCGGTCGCAGCCGTCCGCAGCGGTGGAATAGACCGGTATCGGGCGGATCGACGGTCGCAAGGGTGGGTCGTGGCCGGGAAATTGCCGTTCACCAGGGACAATGGGCACGGCGCCGGACCGTCGCGGCGCCGTACCGGTTTGATCGAGGAGTTCGTAGACCCGCATGGCACGCCGTACCAGCACCACCGCCGAGCCCGAGGACTTCGAGGAGCACATCCTCGACGTCGATGTCTCCGACGAGATGCGCACCAGCTACCTGGAGTACGCCTACTCGGTGATCTACTCCCGGGCGCTGCCGGACGCGCGGGACGGGCTGAAACCGGTCCAGCGGCGGATCCTGTTCTCGATGGCGGAGAACAACATCCGCCCCGACCGCGGGCACGTGAAGTCGGCCCGCGTCGTCGGTGAGGTCATGGGTAAGTACCACCCGCACGGCGACGGTGCGATCTACGACGCCCTGGTCCGGACCGCACAGCCGTGGTCGATGCGGGTCCCGCTGATCGACGGGCACGGGAACTTCGGCTCCCTCGACGACGGCCCCGCCGCGATGCGGTACACCGAGTGCCGGATGGCGCCGCCCGCGGTGGCGATGACCCACGGCCTGGACGAGAACGTCGTCGACTTCCGGCCGAACTACGACGGCCAGGAGGAAGAGCCGTCCGTGCTGCCGGCCGCCTTCCCGAACCTGGTGGTCAACGGCGCCACCGGGATCGCGGTCGGGATGGCCACCAACATGGCCCCGCATAACCTGGTCGAGGTGATCCAGGCGCTGCGGCACCTGATCAAGACCCCGGGCGCCGATCTGGACGACCTGATGCGGTTCATCCCCGGCCCGGACCTGCCGACCGGCGGCAAGATCGTCGGCCTGGAAGGCATCAAGGACGCGTACGCGACCGGCCGGGGCAGCTTCAAGATGCGCTCCACCGCCCGGATCGAGAACGTCACCCCGCGACGCAAGGGCATCGTGGTCACCGAGCTGCCGTACGCGGTCGGCCCGGAGAAGGTGATCGAGAAGATCAAGACCCTGGTCCAGGCCAAGAAGCTGCAGGGCATCGCCGACGTCAAGGACCTGACCGACCGTACGCACGGCACCCAGCTGGTGATCGAGGTCAAGAACGGTTTCGTCCCCGAGGCCCTGCTGGAGCAGCTGTACAAGCTGACCCCGCTCGAGGACTCGTTCCACGTCAACAACGTCTGCCTGGTCGACGGCCAGCCGCGCACCCTCGGCCTGAAGGAACTCCTCGAGGTCTACCTCGGCCATCGGTACGACGTGACGCGCCGGCGCAGCGAGTTCCGCCGGAAGAAGGCGCAGGACCGGCTGCACATCGTCGACGGCCTGCTGATCGCGATCCTGGACATCGACGAGGTCATCCAGATCATCCGGTCCAGCGACGACGCGGCCGCCGCCCGGACCAGGTTGATGGACATCTACGACCTGACCGAGGTGCAGACCAACTACATCCTCGACATGCCGCTGCGCCGGCTGACCAAGTTCTCCAAGCTCGAACTGGAGACCGAGAAGGGCGAGCTCGAGCGCGAGATCGAGCGGCTGACCGCGATCCTCGAGGACGAGGCCCTGCTGAAGAAGACGGTCTCCGACGAGCTGGCCGAGGTCGCCAAGACCTACGGCACGCCGCGGCGGACCGTGCTGCTGGAGTCGTCCGGCGCGACCAAGACCGCGGCCGTGCCGCTCGAGGTCAGCGACGACCCGTGCTGGATCCTGATGAGCTCGACCGGTCTACTCGCTCGGACGAACGGTGTGGAGCCGTTCGGCACTGGCGACACCCGGGCCAAGCACGATGCGATCGTCTCGGCGGTGAAGAGCACGGCGCGTGGTCAGTACGGTCTGATCACCAGTGCCGGTCGCTTGATCCGGCTCGAGTCACTCGACCTGCCCGCCGTGCCGACGACCGCGCATGCGCCGAACCTGCAGGGTGGCGCGCCGGTGGCGGAGTTCGTGTCGCTGGAGCCTGGTGAGAAGGCGCTCGCGCTGACCACGATGGACCCTGACTCGGTCGGGGTCGCACTCGGTACGACGGGTGGTGTGGTGAAGCGGGTCGTGCCGGACCACCTGAGCAACCGGGACTCGTGGGAGATCATCCGGCTGAACGACGGCGACGAGGTGATCGGTGCGGTCGAGCTGACCACGGGTGAAGAGGCGCTGTGCTTCATCACCTCGGACGCGCAGCTGCTGCACTTCTCGGCCTCGGCGGTGCGGCCGCAGGGTCGGACCGCGGGCGGTATGGCGGGTGTTCGGCTGGCCGCGAAGGCGAAGGTCGTGTTCTTCGGTGCCGTCGACACCAACCGCGAGGCACAGGTCGTCACGATCGCCGGCTCGTCGTCGGCGCTCCCGGGGACCGAGGTCGGCGCGGTGAAGGTGACGCCGTTCTCCGAGTACCCGGGCAAGGGTCGTGGCACCGGCGGTGTGCGGTGCCAGCGGCTGCTGAAGGGTGAGGACGGGTTGCTGCTGGCGTTCGCCGGTTCGGCGCCGGTTCGAGCCAGTGCGAGCAGCGGTGCTCCGGTCGAGTTGCCGCCGATCGACCCGCGGCGCGACGGTTCCGGCGTACCGGTGGCTCAGCCCATCGCCGCGTGCGCTCCCGATCTGGCAGGCTGACCCCCGTGAAGAGACTGCTCGCGCTCGGCGCGGTCCTGGTGCTGGCGCTTGCGGGCTGCAGCGACAAGAAGGATTCCGGTGGCAGCGACGGCGGTCAGTCGGGTGACGACGCTGCCGCGCTGCTGACGGCGGCGAAGAAGTCCATCGACGACGCGGCCAGCGTGCACATCGTGCTGGCCGGGCGGGACCTGCCGGACAACGCGCAGACCCTGGCGAGTGGTGACGGCGTCGCGACGCACGCGCCGGCGTTCAAGGGCAAGCTGACCGTGCGCTCGGGCGGCTCGCCCATCGATGCCGATGTGGTGGCGGTCGGGAGCAAGGTCTACGCCAAGCTGCCGTTCACGCCGGGCTTCATCGAGCTGCCGCCATCGCAGCTGGCCGGCCTCGGCGCGCCCGACCCGGCGATCCTGCTCGACCCGGCGAAGGGTCTCACCGCGGTGCTGCCGACGGTGAAGGACCCGAAGGTCAAGGGCGAGAGCCGTGAGGGTGCGAAGGTCCTCACCGAGATCACCGGCACCGTCCAAGGCAAGTCGCTACAGGGCATCTTCCCGAAGGCGCCCGCCGACCAGGACTTCCCGAGCACGTTCAAGATCGACAAGGACACCAAGCAGCTGGTCTCCGCGACCATCACCGGCCCCTTCTACGCCGGCGCGACCAGCAGCTACGACATCACTCTCGACAAGTACGGCGAGAAGGTCGAGATCACCAAGCCGTGAGCGAGGACTCGCCCGTCGGCCGCGCAGTGCCGGTGAGCAGCCCGAGGACCCGGCTTACGCTCGCCTCGATCGCCGTCGCGTTCGCGGCCGCGGATACCTACGTCGTCGTGCTGGCGCTACCCGACATGATGGCCGGGGTCGGGCTGTCGGCGGATGAACTGCAGCGGGCGGCACCGATCATCTCGGGGTTCCTGCTCGGATACATCGCGGTGCTGCCGCTCATCGGGCGGATCGCGGACGTGGTCGGGCGGACGCCGGTGCTCGTGGGCGCGCTGGTGCTGTTTGCGGTCGGGTCGCTGATCACAGCCGGCGCGTACGACCTTCCGCTGGTGGTAACCGGTCGGTTTCTTCAGGGTGTCGGCGGCGGTGGACTGGTGCCGGCGACCCTGGCGCTGGTGGCTGACCTGTGGCCGGCTGATCGGCGAGGGTTGCCACTCGGTGTCGTCGGTGCGGTCCAGGAGCTCGGCTCAGTACTGGGGCCGTTGCTCGGCGCGCTGGTGCTCGCGGTCGCCGACTGGCGGTACATCTTCTGGCTCAACCTCGTCGTGGCAGTCGTGCTCGCGGTGTTGCTGCGGGGCTTGAAGCTGCCACCTTGGTCCGCGGTCGTCGGGGTGCTGGCGTGCGTCGCGCTCGGGCTCACTCTCACCGCACCCGAGCGACTGGCGACCGGTGTCACGCTCGGCCTGCCCTTCGTGCCGTTCACCGGTTCGTCCCGGCTGCTCACGCCGATCGGAGTCGCCACGCTCGTACTGGCGCTCCTCTGGCTCGGCCTGGTGCTGTGGCGGAGTCGTGGTCACCTGGCAGACGTCTTGTCGCGGGTCGATCTCGTCGGGGCTGTCCTGCTGGCTCTCGCCCTCGCAGGCGTCGTACTCGCGTTCGCCACCGCGGATCCCGAGCGTGAGTTGATGGCGCCGGCCGGTCCGTGGTTGCTGGTCGCCGCTGCTGGCTTCGCGATCGCGTTCGCGGTGTGGCAACGCCGTACGACGCGAGCGATCGTGCCGCGTGGACTCTTAGGTGCGCGGCCGGCTTGGGGCTCGCTGGTTGTCAGCTTCCTCGTCGGGTGTGCGCTGATCGCCGCGCTGGTCGACGTACCCGTGTTCGCTCGTACGACACAGGGCGGCGGGCAGTTGGCCGCAGCGCTCGTACTGCTGCGGTTCCTGATCGCGCTCCCGGTCGGTGCGGTCGTCGGCGGCTGGCTGACCCGACGCTACGGCCTCGGCCTGATCACGGGCGCCGGCCTCGCGTTGTCCGGCGCGATGTTCGTGCTGATGGCGTTCTGGAGTCGTACGGCGCTCGACCACTGGCCTGCCACCGTCGTACTCCTGCTGTGTGGCTTCGGCTTCGGCCTCGCCCTGTCACCCGTCAACACCGCCATGCTCGGCGCAACGCCGGCCGACAGCCACGGCTTGGTCAGTGCACTGGTCGTGGTCGCGCGGATGGTCGGCATGCTGGTCGGCGTCTCCGCCCTCACCGCCATCGGACTCCGCCGGTACTTCGCACTCGCCGACGACATCCCATCCCCGAACGAGCTGTGCCCGTCCTCCCCCGGCAACTGCCGCCCGTTCGTCGACGCCCTCCGCGACGCCGCCGTTTCACAAGTTCACGCAATCTTCGCCGGCGCCGCCATCTCCGCCTTCCTGGCCGCCACCCTCGCCGTCCTACTCCTCGGCCGACGTGGTGTTGTGCACAGTTGATGATCATCATGCGGGAACCTGTCTCATCTCGCGTACCGTGATGCTGTGACCCGACCTCCCGACGCCACCGGCCGCGCTGGCCTGTGCTCGACGTTCTGCCGGGAGTTGCGTGAGCCGCTTCCTGGTACGGCGGTCGTGGCCGCGGGATGGGTGGTCGTCGAGCAGCCCGGCCCGTGGGGTGCGAAGGCGCCGACGCAGAGCCACCTGGACCCGGAGTTCGGCGGTGACTTCGACGACGCGTGCAAGAAGGTCGACGTGCGCTTCGGACTGATCCGCTCCCCCGGTCGGCACTCGGACGCGACCGAGAGGTCACACCAGGTCTTCGTCGCATCGACCGCGCCAGGGCGGACGTGGCTGCTCGGCGGCTGTGTCGGTGATCCCACCGAGCTGGATCAACTCGACCTCGACGCGGTGGCTCGCGGTGACCTGGGCTCGGTGACGGCATCGCTACCTGCCCTCGCTCCGGTCGAGGGTCCTCTGGTGCTGGTCTGCACCAACGGCAAGCGGGACGAGTGTTGCGCGCTGCTCGGGCGGCCGCTCGTCTCAGCCCTGGCCAAGATCGCGCCGTGCCGGGTGTGGGAGGCGAACCACCTCGGCGGTCACCGGTTCGCGCCGACCGCGACCTTCCTGCCGGCCGGCACCATGCACGGCCACCTCACCCCCGAGAGCGCCGCCACCGTCCTCGACGCGGCTGCTCGCGGCGAGACGGTGCTCACCGGCTTGCGCGGCCGGTCGACCTGGACCAAACGCGGTCAGGCCGCGGAGATCGCCGTACGCCGCCTGACCGGAGAACTAGCGCTGGATGCCCTCACCGTCGCGGGCGAAGACCTCGAATCCGTGACGGTGTGGCACCGCGACGGCCGGTTCTGGACCGTGCCGGTGACCAGCGCACCCGCCGATCCACCTCGTCCGGAGTCCTGCGGAAAGGAGCCGTTCGCGATGTCGATCCTGCAAGTCGGAACCCCTGTGCCAGGTGAGGCCCGATGACCCCCGGGTTCGAGGACCTGCTGGCCGCCAACGCGGAGTACGCCGCCGACTTCCATTACGGCGGTTTCGACGGCATCGCGCACGCCGGCGTCGGTGTGGTCACCTGTATGGACTCCCGGATCCCACCGCTGGAGATGCTCGGGCTGAAGCCGGGCGACGCGAAGGTGCTGCGCAGCGCCGGCGGCCGGGTCACCGAGGTGACGATGACCGGTCTGGTGCTCGGCGTGCAACTGCTCGGCGTGCGCCGGGTCATGATCATCCCGCACACCCGCTGCGCGATGGCCGCAATGTCCGAGGACGCTCTGCGTGCCAAGGTCGAGCTGGCCGCCGGCAAGCCGGCCGGCTACCTCCCGATCCACGTCATCCCCGATCAGCTCGAGGCACTGCGCCGTGACGTCGCCGCGGTCCGCGAACACCCGCTGATCGGCGAGGACATCCTCGTCGGCGGCTTCATGTACGACGTGGACAACGGCCACCTGAGCCAGATCGACTGACGCCCGAGGAGACCAGCCAGTGACGGGTGGCCCGCTCGCCACGCCTGCCCTGCGGACGTTGCCGTTGGGAACCTTGCGACCAACCGGTTGGTTGCTCGAGCGGCTGCGCCTGCAGGCCGACGGGATGGCCGGGCATCTGGACGAGTTCTGGCCGGACGTCGCGCGAAGTGGCTGGATCGGTGGTGACGCCGAGGGCTGGGAGCGCGGACCGTACTGGCTCGACGGCATCACCGGGATCGCCTACCTGCTCGACGACGATCGGCTGAAGGCGAAGGTCCGGCGCTGGGTGGACCACATCCTCGATCACCAGCACCCGAACGGCTGGTTCGGGCCGCGCGCGGGCGAGGCGACGTACGCCGATCACGACGTGTGGCCGCGGGTCATCGTCTTGAAGGCGTTGCTGCAGCACCTCGACGCGACGGGTGACGAGCGGGTGGTTCCGGCGGCCCTGAGGTTCCTGCGGTTGCTCGACGGCATGCTCGACGAGTGGCCGCTGCTGGAGTGGGCGCGGTCGCGATGGACCGATGTGGTCTGGGTGATCAACCAGGTGCACGATCTCACCTGCGAGGACTGGCTGCTGCCGCTGGCGGCCAAGTGCAAGGAGCAGGGCTTCCACTGGATCGAGTACGCGCCTCCCCCGGAAAGGGTGCCGCAGGCAACCTTGCTCGCGGCTCAGGAGCGGCACGGCGGCAACTGGATGAACGACGACTACCTGTCGTCGCACGTCGTCAACGTCGCGATGGGCCTCAAGGCGATGCCGGTCTGGTGGCGTCACGACGCATCCGCCGATCAGCAGCCGCGCCTGCTCCGGCTGATGGCGGACCTGGACGAGTACCACGGGCAGGCCACCGGCGTCTTCAGCGGCGACGAACACCTGGGCGGCCGCCACCCCAGCCAGGGCATCGCCCGGCATCCGATCACCGACAACCCGTTCGCACCGACCACAGCGCCCCTCGGTGTGCAGGTCCGCGGGCGCCGCATCCCCTGGCCCCTGGAACACGGCGCCGCGGCTGCACCTCCGTCCGGAGTTGCCTCAGCCGACGCACCGCTCGAAGACCTGACCCTGATCCCTTACGGCTGCACGAAGCTCCGCGTCACCGAACTCCCCCGGACCACCGGCTAACGCTCGTCGACCACCTCGATCTCGTCGACGGCCGACGTACCTTCGCGGACCAGGGCGAAGGCGGCCTTGGTCTCGGCCAGGGTCGGGGCGAGCTCGCGAGCTGCTTTCAGGTCGTCGGCCGACTCCCAGCGCCAGACGCCGACCCACTGATCCTCGAGGCGTCCCAGGCGAGCCTCGGTCAGGCCCGGGATGGTGGCGCGGACCGCGTCCACGAGGTCGTTGTGCCGGGTGCGGATGTCAGCGGCGTCGTCGGTGGTGGCTTCGAAGCGGGTGATCGCGATGAGCGACATGACTAAACTCTTTCTCTAGAGTTGGCTTATAGTGAACGAATCTAGAGATAGACTCTAGTCATGACTGTTGTCAAGCGACCTAATCGCCGGGCGGAGAAGGCCCAGGAGACCCGGCGGCGGATCATCGAGGCCGCGGCCGACCTGTTCGTTGCCGACGGGTACGGCGCGACCAACCTGCAGGATGTGGCCGACCGGGCCGGCGTCGCCGTACAGACGATCTACTTCGTCTTCGGCAACAAACGCGTGCTCCTGAAGGAGCTGGTCGACGTCACGATCGCCGGCGACAGCGAGCCGATCGCCACCATGGACCGCCCGTGGTTCACCGACGCGCTGGCCGCGCCCACGACCCAGAGCATGCTGACCGCATACGTCCCGGGGTCGAGCGCCGTACTCGCTCGCGTCTCACCGATCCTGCGCGTCCTCGAAGCCGCCGTCGCGAACGATCCCGAGGTCGCCGCCCTCTGGCCTCAGGACGAGGACCTCCGGTACGTCGTCCAACGCGCAGCCGCTGACGCCCTCGTCACCAAGCCCGGCGCCCGCAAAGAGGTCACCACCGACGAAGCCGCGGACGTCCTTTACGCCATCCTCAGCCCCGAGCTCTATCTCCTCCTCACCCGCGACCGCGCCTGGCCCCACGACCGCTGGGTCGACTGGGCAACCTCAACCCTCCACAGCCAGCTCTGCGCGCCAGGCGTTTAGCTGACGGTCACCTTGCCGGTGTCGAGTTCGTAGTAGGCGGCGACGAATTTGAGTCTGCCGGACTTCTCCAGCGGGCCGACCACTGGCGACTGGCGGAGTTTGGCGAGGACCATGTCGACGTTGGCCTGGATGGCATTGGTGAGCAGGTCGCCTGGCTTGCCGGCGACCTGGCGGACCGCCGGAGCGAGCGTGTCGACAAGGTAGCCGATCGCGCCGGCCTTGGAGGTTCGGTGGGTGGCGTCGAGCGCCTTGATCGTGGCGTCGAGGGCACCGCAGCGCTGGTGCCCGAGAACCATCAGGAGTGGCGTGTGCAGCTCGGCGACCCCGAACTCCACGCTCCCCGTCACCGAGTGGTCGAGGGCTTCACCAGCACTCCGTACGACGACCAGATCGCCGAGGCCCTGGTCGAAGACGAGCTCGATCGGGACGCGCGAATCAACACATCCGAGGATCGTCGCGAACGGGTGCTGCCCCTTGCTCACCGCGATCCGCCGGGCGATGCCCTCGTCGAGCTCCTCGTCCCGCTCCGCGACGAACCGCGCATTGCCCTCCATCAACCGCACCAACGCTTGATTGCCATCGACAACCAAAGGCGCCGGCACAGCTGGGTCCGGCGGTTTCGTACCGCCCGCGGGCCGGCCGGACGTCGTACCTGACGTGGTGCTGTCGGCGCATCCGGCGAGGGCTCCGGCGGCGAGAGCGGCGGCAGTCAGGAACCGCCGGCGGGATGGAGTGCTCACGGGTACTCCTCACAGAAAGGCGGCGTGGGCGATCACCGCCTGTCGAGGGTATCTTATTGCATACTGTCTGCAGTACGCCAGGTTGTTCGGAGTCTCTTAACCCGGACCGGGAAATCTGATAGACACCCCGTTTGACGTCCTCCCCGCCTTCGAGGACGGGGATTCCAATCACTACACGGAGGTAGCGAGTTGAGGTTCACGCTTCAACGAGATCCGTGTTGGCGTCTCTCGGCGTGCACTGACGGCCCGTCCGGCCGCGATATTCACCGCCGCGTTCACATCCGCATGCGCCTGATGCCCGCAGGCTCTGCACCGGAATACCGCTTGGCTCTCACGGTTCTCCGGTGCGCGATGCCCACAGACGCTACAGGTTTGCGACGTGTACGCAGCCTTCACCTTCTCCACACGTCCAGCAGCCTTGTCCTCCAGACGACACACCAAAGCACCCCAGCCGTTGGCCAGAATGCCGCGGTTCAGACCGGCCTTGGCACGGCGCCGGTTCGACATGTACCTGCCTGGCCGTTGGGGATCTGGCTTCGGCTTCGGACGGCTGATCATCTGGGTGATGCGCAAGTCTTCCACCCGGATGACATCGAACCGTCGCGCAAGATCGGTGCTGATCTTCTCCACCCAATCCTTACGGCGGTCGCCGGCACCCGCATGCAACTTGGCGATCGCGGCCTTCACTCGCTCCCGCCGATTGGAGCCACGACAGCACCGGGCGAGGCGGCATTGCAAGTACTTGAGCCGTGCCTGTTCGGTCTCCGACAGCCTCGGAGAGGTCAGAAGCTGTCCGGTGGACAGGGCGGCCGAGACGGTGACGCCACGGTCGACACCGACGACCTCACCGGTACCAGGTGCGGGTATCGGTCGGGGGATGACAGCGAACGCTATGTGCCAGCGGCCGGCTCGGTCACGGGTAACCCTGTACGACTTCGCGTTGGGGATGGCACGGGACAGGCGCAGACGCACCCAGCCGACTTTCGGGACGTTGACTGCCGCCCACTTCCGATTCACCGCGACCGTCCGGGACGCCTGGGGCCCGACAATCCGGAACCCTTCGTGCAGCCCAGCTCTGCGCCACCTCGGCCGCTGGTGAGTACCTGCGTAAAAGCTTCTCACGGCCTGGTCGTAGTCTCGTAGGGCCTGCTGCTGGACGGTCTGCGAGCCTGCGCGCAGCCAGCCGAACGCGTGTCGTGCCTCGGTCAGTTGCCGCGACTGCTCTACATACCCGGGCGTCGGGCCCTTGTCGCGGGTCCACATTGCCCACTGCTCAAGCGCCAGATTCCACACGTACCGGGCGTGCCTGCACTGTTCCAGCAATGCAACGTGCTGCGCGGGAGTCGGGTACATCCGGAAGCGGGACATAAGATCCATCCAATCAGTCGGGACCGACAGTCCCCGATCCCCGAAGGGAGGCGGTCGCGGCTTCTCTCCGCCCTGCGAAGCGGGATTCTCCGCGACCAACCCGTATGAGACTCCGCCCCAGCTCGTTCTCACGTTCACTGCTCGTCGGCGCGATCGCCCTCACCACGGTTTTGTCCGGCGCTCCGTCGGTCCAGGCGACCACCATCACCGGCTGCCTCGACGAGTCCGTCACCGGGACGGTCGAGGAGCAACGTCTCGACAACGGCGTCGCCGGCGGGCCGTCGGTCCCGGCCGAGATCCTCCGCCGCTCCGGCTTCGACCGCCAAGTGGCGCTCTTCAACCGCCTGCTCTGCTCGGTCCCCAACCCGGACGCGGCCGCGGCTCTCGTCGGCACGCAAGGCCAGGCCCTCTGGCGCACGGCGATTCACCGCGCCCAGCACACGCCCGTCGGAGCCGACGCCCTCCCCGCCACCGACGACCGCGGCCTGTACTGGGCGCGCCTCTCCATGGCCCTGGCGCTGCGGCAGTGGCAGCCCGGCTTCGGCCTCGGTACGACGGAACGCGCCGACTTGATCCGATCTCTCGAGTACACCTCTCGCGGCATCACGAGCAGCCGGTTCGCGCCCGGCGTACGGAAGATCCTGGTCACCGGGTTCGACCCGTTCACGCTCGACGCGGACATCCGGATCGGCAACCCGTCCGGAGCGAACGCACTCACCCTGGACGGACAGCGCTGGACGATCAACGGCAAGACCTACGAGATCCAGACCGTCATGTTCCCGGTCCGCTACACCGACTTCGACGAGAACATGGTCGAGAACGCGCTGGCGCCGCACTACCGTCCCGGCCCGCAGCGGGCGGACCTGGTGATGACGGCGAGCCAAGGCCGTGTGGGGATCTTCGACCTCGAGGTGTTCAACGGCCGGCGTCGTTCGGTCAGCTCGATCGGTGACAACAACAACATCTGGGGCGGCGGCACGATCTCAGCACCCGTCGTCTCCCCCAGCATGCCGGCCGGACCGGAGTGGATCACCTCGAGCCTCCCGCTGGCCCGGATGGCCCAGGCTGACGTCACGCCGTTCCGGACCCGCGTCAACACCTCGGTGCTCGAAATCCCGGCCGGCCAGACCCAGCCGGTCCGCCAGCCGAACGGCCCGACCCCAGGCTCGATCGCCTCGGAGGGCACCGGCGGCGGTTACCTCTCCAACGAAGTTGCCTACCGCAACACCCTGCAGCGCGATCTCCTCGACCCGTCGATGCCGGCCGGTCACCTGCACGTCCCGGTGCTGTCCTTCGACCCCGCCAACAAGACCGCCATCACCGACCCGACCTATGAAGCCAACCGCGAAGCCATCGTGAGCGGAACCCACGCGGTCCTCCGAGCGGCGCTCGGGTAGTACAGAAAACTGATCATCACTACGTATGGCGTGCTCAGTTTTCTGATCACGCCATACGTAGTGATGGCCACTCAAAGATCCAGTACGTCGGACGTTGGGACGGGCTGGCCGGTGGTGAAGGACTGGTTGGCCGCCAGGCCCGTGACCAGCGCCAGGGCGGCCTGCCGGGCGTCGGCAACGTCCGCGTCCTCGGTCGGGTCGTCATCCAGAAGAGCCGCGAGAACTCGGGCGTCGGCACCGCCGTGACCCGCATGGTCGTGAGGGACGGTGTGATCGATCGGCGGTGACCAGAGCGGCCTGAGGGTGATGCTGGTTCGACCTGCCGTTGGTGCGGCGAGGTCGCCGTGGACCGCTCCCCTGGCCGACTCGACCCGCTGGTTCGGCATCGTCCATGTCGACTCTTCGACATTCAGCTCCAGCCGGCCACGCGAGCCGTTGAACATGACGCGATAGCCCTCGGCCGGTGAGTAGGTGGTGAGGTGATAGGTCATCGTTGCCCCGGAGTCGTACGACACCAGGACCGCCATGTCGTCCTCGATCGATACGCCCGGCGCGAAGACGTTGCGATCGCGGTGATAGCCGTCCTCGGCTTCGGCGTCCAGATAGAGCTCGCGCAAGGTGGCGTTGTCGGCAAGGTGGAGCGCGAACGGATCATCCAGCGCGGCCGAGGATCCATGGACTCTCGAGTAATCCCGCGCGTACCCGTGCCGCTGGTCAGGACCGTAGAACGCCAACTGGCCTTGGGCGTAGACGATGCGTGGCTCCGCGGCGAGCCACCAGTTCACCAGGTCGAAGTGGTGGCTCGCCTTGTGGACCATCAGGCCACCTGAGTTCGCCTTGTCGCGGTGCCACCGCCGGAAGTAGTCGGCGCCGTGCGACACGTCGAGCATCCACTCGAAGTGCACCGAGTGCACGTCCCCGATCGCGCCCTCGGCCAACAGCTCACGCACGCGGCGATGCACCGGATTGAAGCGGTAGTTGTACGCCACGGCCAGCTCGCCGCCGGTCTCCCGGACGGTGTTCAGGATGCTCTGCGCCTTGGTCGCGTCGGTCGTCATCGGCTTCTCGCTGATGACCCGTACGCCGGCCCGCAACGCCTCCTCGATATAACGGTCGTGAGTCGCGTCGACGCTCGTCACGACGAGCAGCTCGATCCGCTCGACCCGCAGCATCTCGTCGAACCGCGCCGGCGGCCACTGATGCGCAGTACGACGACCTGCCGCGAGCAGCATGCGGTTGTGGAAGGCCATCCGGACCGAGTTCGGGTCGCACAACGCGACGACCTCGTACCCGTCCCGCTTGGCCAGGCCTTCGGTGAAGAGCTGGGCGCGGTTGCCGGTGCCGACGATCGCGGTCCGTACGGGTGTTGGCATTCAGGACCTCCTATTGCTTGACCGCGCCGGCCAGGCCGTTGACGAAGAAACGCTGCAGCAGCACGAAGAGCAGGATGATCGGCGCGAGGGTGATGACGGTTCCCGCACACAGCAGCGTCCACTCGGTCGAGTTCTCGCCGATGAACGCGTACATGCCGATCGCGAGGGTGCGCAGCTCGGGCCGCCCGAGCGTGAAGACGAGCGGGATGAAGAAGCTGTTCCAGGCCGTGATCGCGGTGAACAGACCAACCGTGGCCAGCATCGGCCCGGACAGCGGCAGCATGATCCGGGCGAACGTCTGGTGGAAGTTGGCCCCGTCCACCTGGGCCGCGTCCTCGAGCTCTCGGTCGATGGCCATGAAGTAGCCCATGAACAGGAACGTCCCGAAGACCACGCCACCAGAGGCCTGCACGATGATCACCGACCACAGGCTGTTCAGCAGATGCAGCCGCTGCATCAGGTCGAACACCGGAATGATCGTGTAGCCGTGCGGCAGGAAGAGCGTCGCCGACACCAGCCCGAGACAGAAGCCCCGGCCCGGGAACCGTGTGCGGGCAAGTACGTATCCCGCGCAGGACGTGACTACTAAAGTGATCACTACCGTGCCCAAGGTGATCAGAATTGTGTTCATGAAGTACCGGCCGAACGACGCCTCCTGCCAGGCGTTGAGGTAGTTCGACCAGAGGAAGTGCGAGGGCAACGGACTGAGCCCGTCGGTGAAGAAGTCATCGTCGCTCTTCAGCGAACTGCCGAGCGCCCAGAACAACGGGTACAACCACGCCAGGCCGCTGACCAGCAAGGCGACATGCGTCATCACAGTGACCATGCGTCGACGAGTCATGCGATCCCTCCGGTCCCCCGCCGCCGTGCGAGCGAGCGCAGTACGACGACCTGGACGACGGAGAACGCGATCAGCAGGACGCCGTAGATGAACGACGCGGCCGACGCCAGACCGATGTCGGGCTGCACCGCGTTCGCATTACTGCCGCCGAACGCCAGATGGTAGATGTAGGTGTTCACGACCTCGGTCGCGAAGTACGGGCCGCCGCTGGTCAGCACCTGGACCAGGTCGAAGATCTGGAACGTCCCGATCACCGCCAGGATGACGATCACCACCCCGACGGCGCGCAGCATCGGGATGGTGATGTACCGGAAGGTCGCGATCCGGCCGGCGCCGTCCAGCCGCGCCGCCTCGTACAGCTCGTCCGGGATCGTCTGCAGACCGGCCAGGAAGTACACGAGGTTGTAGCCGAACGTGTGCCAGATCCCGACCAGGATGATGATTCCCAGCGCGAAGTGCGGATCCCCCAGCCAGTCGATGTGCTTGTCGATCAGGTGCAGCCTCAGCAACACGTCGTTGATCGAGTCACCGAAGTTCGACACCAGCAACTGGATCACGACGCCGATCACCGCGGCCGACGTCACCACCGGCAGGAAGAACAGCGTCCGGTAGAACGACGCGAACCGCAGTCGCTTGTTGTTCAGCACCAAGGCGAGTGCCAACGCCAGCACGAGCTGGATCGGTACGACGAAGGCGGCGTACACGAAGGTGTGTCCGAGGGACCGCCAGAAGATGCTGTCGTGGACGATCTGGCGGAAGTTGCCGAGCCCGACGAAGTCCGACGGGTCACCGATCCCGTCCCACTTGTAGAAGGTGTATCCGAGCGACGCGATGATCGGGTAGACCACGAACGCCAGCAGCAGCACCATCATCGGTGCGAGGTAGACGTACGACCACAGGTAGGTACGGCGACGCGCCCGCCGGCGCGCCACCGCGGGAGGCGGCCCACCGGTGGCGACCTCCTCCCGCACGGCAGTGGTCATGACCATCAGGCGCCCGGCTTCGTCGTGTACGGCTTGGTCAGATCCCAGTCGGTGAAGGCGAAGTCCTTCGTGCTCGCCCCGGCGCCCACCTTCTTCACCGCGTCGTCGAGCGCCTGGTTCATCTTGTCGGTCAGCGTCGTCAGCGCCCCTTGCACGTCCTTCACCTGTCCGCTGTAGACGCCGGACAGAAGGTCGTTGATGTCCGGTTTGACCGCGGGCAGTTGGAGTTTCGCCAGTTGCGGGTTGCGGATGGTCGGCTGCGGACCGACCACCGCGGCCCCCGACATGGCGACGTACTGCGCGAAGGGTGCGAACGTCACGCCCTTCGGGTCGTTGTTCTTCGCGTAAACGGACAAGCCCTGGCCCTGCTCGACCCACCGCTTCCCCGCGTCCGGGCTGTAGAGCCAGTCGAACCAGGCCCATGCCTCGTCGGCGTGCGCGGTCTTCGACGAGACCGCGACGAACTTGCCGCCGGGCGGTCCGTAGAACAGCGCCTTCGGCTCAGCGCCCGGTGCCGGCAGCGTCACCAGGCTGTAGTCGGTGAACTTGTGCTGGGTCCACTCCGGCTGGTTCCAGACACCGCCGACCGTCATCCCGAACCGGCCGCGCTCGAAGAACGCGCGGGCCTGCTCGTCGGAGATGCTCATCGAGTTCGGGTAGAACCAGTTTTTGTTCTTCCACTCCAGCAGCAGATTGATCACGTCGAGGTAGTTGCGGTCGGTACCGAACGTCCACCGGCCGACCCGGTAGTCCATCCCGTCGATCCCACCGACCGCGGCACCACCCGGCGAGCCGGCGCCGCGGACGAACAGATCCAGCCACCAGGCCAAGGTCGTGTTCGTCGAGTTGCCGAAGCCGAACGGCGCCACCTTGCCACCGCTCTTCGAGGCGATCGCGTCGGCCGCGCGGCTCACGTCGTCCCAGGTCTTCGGCAGTTTGACGCTGCCGTCGGCGTTGGTCAGGCCGGCGTCCTTGAAGACGCCGTGGTGGACGTACAGCTGCAGCGACGGTGCCGGCGCGGCGAACGGTGCGGTGTAGACCTTGCCGTCGAAGACGTCTACTCCCTCGACGAAGCTGTTCTCCGGGAAGCGCGACTGCCAGGACGTCGTCGCCCACTTGTCCACAGGCAGCAGCCAGCTGTCCGACACCTGCTGGCTGAGCTGGGGGCTCTTGGGCACCATCAGGATGTCCGGCGGGTTGTTGCTGCGGTACGCCAGCGAGACGAGGTCGGCGTACTTGTCGCTGACCTGCGTGGTCTTCTTCACCGCGATACCCGGGTGGGCTTCCTGGAACAGCTTGATCTCGTTGTCCACCCAGCCGGCCTGGCTGGCGTACCAGTCCCAGTAGGTGATCGTGGTCTTGGCCTTCGAGCCCTCGGAGTCGTTGCCCGAGGAACAGCCGGCGAGCGCGCCGGCCCCGGCCAGTGCGGCCGCACCCCGGAGCAGTGTCCGTCGGGAGATGGGTGATGACATGACAGTTCCTCCAGTGATTTAGGTGCAGGCCGGCGTAGCCGACGACGCGGTCTGGGTCAGGGATCCCAGCCGCCAGGTGAGCGGACTGCCGTCCCAGGTGACCGCGACGCGCCGCGGCCGTTGGAAGGGCAGGAACGAGACGGTCTGGCCGCGGTCGGCCGGTCCGGGACTGAACGCGTTGTCGGTGCCGACCGGAACCGGGATGTAGTAGTTGTTCGCGTTGCTGTAGCCGAAGTACGCCGTGTAGGTGTTGTCGACCGTGTTGTGGACGACGCAGGCCGCGGTCGGCTGCACGGGGTTGAACACGGTCTCCGCCGGACCCGTGCCACCGCTGACGGTCTTGGCCATCGGGGCGAACGAAGCGTCGTCCACCAGCAGGTCGCCGGTGCCGGTCGTGGTGCTGATCCACCATTCGGCCTTGGTCAGCGTGCCGGTCCAGGAGATGTTCGTGTTGGCGGCCGAGATCTGGGTCCAGCCGGTACTGCTGACCGGAGCGGAACCGAGTCTGATCGTCGTGGATCCGGTCGAGGTGGTGAGCTTGAGACTCACCATCGCGGTGTCCGATCCGCTGGCCAGCCGCACCCAGGCGGACGAGTCGTAGAGCCCGCCGTTCACCACCGACACTCCCTGCGCCGGGCCAGCCCACGCCGCGGCTCGGCCGGTCACCGACAGATCGCCGCTGCCGGTGTGCGGAGTCGTCGACGCGTTCTTCAACGTGCAGGTCCCCAGGCAGTACCAGCCGGTGGTGTTCGACTGGTTCTCCAACGTCCCGTTCCCGAGCACCGAGGGCGTCGGCAGGGACGGCGCTATCGCGGGTGGCCCCTGGGTAGGTGGTGGCGTACCGTCTGTCGGCGTGATGGCGAGGTCGTCGAGGGTGCACTCCGGCGAGCTCGAGCTCGGGTTGGACCAGGCGAACGCCTGAACCCACTTCGTCCCCGTCGGTGGGGTGAACGCTGCCAGCTTCTGTGTGTACGCGCGTTCGTCGGCATACGTGAGCGCGTACAGGAAGGTAGGCGTACCGGCCGTGGCGCCGCCGCGGACGCCGACGTAGCACTGGGTACCACCGCCGTTCAGACGACCCCAACCGGACAGTAGGTAGCTGGTGCCCGGAGTGAGGCCGGTGACGTTCTGGGTCACGCCGGAGCCAGGGCTGAGGGAGAGTGCGGTGTGACCGCTGTGGGCGTTCGCTGCGGTCGCCGGCCCGGTGCCGAGCGGTGTCCATCCACGTACACCGCTCTCGAAGTCGCCGTCGCCGATCGGGTTGGGCGCATCGGTGCGCACCGTGGTGGCGATGCCGTCGAAGATCACCTTGACCGAGGCACCGGCGGTGGTCGGCATCGGCACCTTGACCTGCTTCGAGACGCCGTTCGCGGTGACCGTCACCAGGTAGTCACCGAGAAAGCCGCGCGTACCGAAGGTTCCGGCGGTGGTCGTCTGGCCGGCGACGCTCGTGTGCCACTGGCGCTTGATCAGGTCCTCCCAGACCAGGGCGTTCGGCTTGGGTGACCAGTCCGCGTTGTAGAGCGCGACGCGGGGGTTGTAGATGTTGCTGGCCCAGATGCCGAAGTTGCTGATCTGGTTGACGTTCGGGTTCGAGAACATCGCGGTCATGAAGTCGCGGGTGTAGTCCGCCTGCAGCTGCAGATCGTCGGTGTCCACGTCGAACTCCGTGATCGCAACCTTCACACCGAGCCCAGCGAACTGGTCGACAATCGCCATCAGATCGTCCGGCGACGTCAACTGGAGTCCGTTGAAGTGACTCTCGAAGCCGACCAGGTCGATCGGCGCACCCGACGCCTTCAGCGATTCCACGGTGTCGTAAACGTGGTCGCGGTGGCGCTTCTCCCAGCCGTTGTTCTCCACCAGCCCGTAGTCGTTGAGGGCGAGCTTCGCGTTCGGGTCGACCTGGTGGGCGAGCTGGAACCACGAGGCGATCTCGTCGGTACCGAGGATGTCCTGGACGCTGTGCTCGGAGTACGGCTCGTTCACGACGTCCCACTCGTCGACGATGCCGGCCAGGGCGCTCGCCTCGTCGGTGATGTGGGTGTTGATGCGCGCTCTCAGCGCCGCCGGGTCGTTCTGCAGGTTGACGACATCGGGTTGCATCAGACCCCATGACGGCCAGATCAGGTTGTGGCCGCGGATGCGGATGCCGTGTTCCTTCATCCACTGCAGCGCGGGCAGGGTGATGGTGTCGCGTTCGGTCTGGTTCTCCCAGTGGTTCCACTTCAGGTTGTTGCCCAGGGCCCCTTGGTTGAAGAGCGTCGAGGCCTTCGTCTGGTACTGCTGCAGGTCGGTGCCGCTGATCCCGCCGGACGGATCGCCGATCAACCGGGCTCCGTCGGACGCGGCTCCGAACTTGAACGCGCTGGTCTGCTGTACGGCGGACACCTTCGCGCCGCTGACCGGGTTACCGGCCGGGTCGACGACCGAGACGTTGAGATTTCCCTTGCGGTACTGGTCGATCCGGGCGCTGGCCGCCGTACGCCAGGCAGCGTTCGCGTCCCGACCGTCGTAGGTGACCTGCGGATAGCCGGCCGGAGTGCCTGGTCCCCAGTCCTGCACCGAGACTCCGGCGATCTGGAACTTCTGAGCGCCGTACCCGAGCCAGAGATTCAGGTGCGCGGCGGTGGTCGTCCCAGCGGTGTAGGTGACGGCCGCGCGGAACGGGAACTCGAACCTCTGCCATCCCGTGCCGTAGAGCAGCGCTGCGTTCAGCGACTTCTTGTACGGCGATCCGTCCGTTTCGAAGACCAGGTGGGCATTGCCGGTCGTGGCACCCGGGGTCGGCTCGATCGAGCGGGCCCAGACGGTCGCGACGAGGGCATCGCCCGCGGTCACCGTCGCGGCCGTCGGTACGCCGAGGGTGATCTCGTACTCACCGTCCAGGCCGGGGCTCTGCGGCGCGTTCGGGACGGTGATCTCGAGGGCCTTGGTGAAGTTGGGATTCCCGCTGATCGGGACCTGTGCGGTCGCGTCGGCGGGAAGACTCTTGAACTCGGTGAAGTTGGCGAGTGGGTCGGCCGGCAGCACCTCGAAGGGCGCCGCGTCGGCGCGGGCTGTGGGCTGGATCGCCACCGCGGCGAGCAGGGCAAGGGTCACACCGGTGGCCAGTTTTCTGATCACTCCGGATCCTTCCAGAGGGCGCGCAGCAGCACCTCCCCCGCCGGCCGTGGGCCTGGGGCTGTGAGGAGACTGCTGGGTGAACTGTCGGTGGTCGGGCGGGACCTCGATCCGGAGGATCAGGCCTTGGTGGTCTGCGAGCGTCCGCGCGGGGACCGGGTCACGGGCACCGGCCCGCAACTCGCCCGGACGATCAAACTCGTGGGCATCACCAGGCGCGGCAGGTCGGCCGCCGGCTCCGCGCCGGCGTCCTCGCCGTCCGGTGCCGCGTCTGGTTCTTCATCGTTCGGGCCGATGGCGGCGAGCAGCATCTCGGCGGCTCGCCGGCCCATGTCGACGAACGGTTGCTGGATGGTGGTCAGCGGCGGGCGGATCTGCGCCGCCGACTCGATGTCGTCGAAGCCGATCACGGACACGTCCTCCGGCACCCGCAGGCCGGCCTCGGCCGCCGCGGTCATCACCGCGTACGCCGTCACGTCGGAGTGCGCGAACACCGCGGTGGGCCGCTGATCGGGCGGGAGTGCGAACAGTTCGCGGGATCGGGACCGGATCTGGTCGGGCAGGAAGTCACCGGGTTTGGTGAGTTCCGGATCGGGCTGGATGCCCGCGCCCCGTAGCGCGTCCAGGTAGCCGCGGTAGCGGTCCTGGCAGCAGCGGTACACCATTCGGCCTTGGACACAAGCGATTCGTTCGTGCCCCAGCTGCATGAGGTGGTCCATCGCCGTCAACGCGCCGTCGTAGTTGTCGGCGGTGACCGAGGGGAGGTCCACATCGGCGTCGATGGTGTTCACCAGGACGACCGGCAGGCCCTCCTGGTGCAGCTGGACGAGCGGTTCGAGCGGCTGCTCGTGGCTGACCACGAGCAGGCCGGACGCCATGCTCGAGGTCAGGATCCGGTCGATCAGCGAGCCGTAGTCACGGTCGTTGGTGGCGGTGTAGAGGATGATGTCGAACCCGCTCCGCTCGGTCACCGCGGCCACCCCGATGTTGATCGAGGCAACCATGTGCCAGGACAGGCCGGGCACGACCATGCCGATCAGCCGGGTGCTCCCCTTGGCCAGTGCGGTCGCTGCGAAGCTCGGCACGTATCGATGCCGGCGCATCACCGCCAGCACGTGCCGCCGAGTCGCGGGATCGACCTTGGGGCTGTTGTTCAGCACCAGCGAGACCGTGGATTTGGACAGGCCGGACAGCGCGGCGATGTCACGAATCGTCAGCTTCGCCATCCGGTTCATCCTCTGCTAGGTCCGTTGGACTGGTCCAACGGCTGGTGCACCGGAACGTAACAGTGCGCCAGAACGCCGTCAACACCTAATGCGCAAACGGTTTCCATCCGAGGCATTGCGCCGTTCGGCCTTTTCGTGCCAGCATCGGCCCATCGTGTTGGACCGGTCCTACGCAGGCCGGGATCACCTGCCGGGACCGGTCCGGCACGTCACCTCACCGTGCTCCCACATCCAGCCGGCCCGGCCGGTTGCTCGTGCTGCCCAGGAAGGCCGCCCATGCCGCCGTACTCGCTCGACGACTTCGCCTTCGACCTCCGCCGCGCCGTACCTCCCGCTGACCTCTGGGTGGGCAGCGGCACAGGTACCGTCAACCAACTGACGGGCACCGTGTGCGGCGTCGGTGGTTGGTTCGCTCCCCCGCTCGCCGCCCCCGACAGCCGGCTGACGATCTCCTTCGACGTCGACGGCCGGCACATCCTCGACGCCGCGCGACCTGGAGCCGGCAACCGTGGTCTGCTCCCCGCCGGCGGCACCTGGCGCCCGGACCGGCTCGTCCGTCGCGGCACCTACCACCAGTACGACGCCGGCCGCCTGACCTCGCTGGCCGTCGAGTCCACGCTCACCCCACGCCACGGCTCCCCCGGCTACGACCTCACCCTCACCATCCGCAACCGCTCCGCCAGCACCCACCAACTGACGATCCACCCGGAGCTCGCCGCGACCCAAGCCAGCCAGGTACCGCTCTCCGACTGGGGCTGGGTCCCGCCCGAAGCCGGCACCGGTCTCCCGGTCACCTTGGAGAAGGACAGCCTGTCCGCAACCCTCCAACCCCATGGCGAGGTGACCATCACCCTCGACGTCGGGACTAGTGCCGCGGTCACCGACGCTGAGCACACCACCCGCCAGTGGGAGTCCCGTCTCAGTCAGGCGCTCGGCAGACTCCCCACTCTCACGTCCGACATCCCCGGGCTCGAGCAGTACTACCGCCGTTCGCTCGCCAGTGGGCTCGTGTGCTGGTGGGACCACCCGGACTTCGTCTCCCAGCCGTTCATCGCGACCTCCGGGCTCGACGGTGGTGCGCTGTGCGCCTACGCCTGGGACACCGGCGGCTACGCGCCCAACCTGCTCAGTCTCATGCTCGGCGACAACGTCCTCGGCATCATCGAGTCACTGCTCGACGCCGACCTCACCGACCGCTACGCGATCGCCCCCGACGGCACCGGTCTCGGCGTCGCGTATGCCTACAGCGGCTGGTCCCTCGTCGCCCTGACCCGGGCCGCAGCGGCCGAGCACCGGCTCGATCCCACGGTGATCGCTCGGCTGTACGACGTACTGATCGCGCTCGACAAGCGATTCCAGCCTGACGACCAGACCGGCGTACTGCGCGACTACGGCGACCAGAGCAACTTGCTCGAGATGCGTAGTGCCGGCTGGGAGAACGTGGTCGCCAGTCCGAACGCCGAGCGCGCGTGGGCACTCGACACCCTCGCCGACCTCTCGGACCTCACCGGGGCCGCACTGCCGGCCGACGACCTGCGGGCATCCGCGCAGCAGATCTGCGCCGAGGTGATCCGGCAGCTCTGGGATCCGGAGGCGGGCTGGTTCCGCAGTCGCTACCCGGATGGTCACACCGAACTCACCTACTCGATCCAGGCCTTCGACGTACTGCGTTCCGGCGCCTGCCCACCCGACGTTGCTGCCACGTTGACCAAGAAGGTCGGCGCCTTCCTCGGCGAGTACGGCGTGAGCAGTGTCAGCGCCGAGGACGAATTCCACTACGAGACCGCCGACATCGACTGGTCCGGCGCCGGCGCTTACACCGGCGAGGGCCCTCAACTCGCTCTCACGCTCTGGGACCGTGGCGAGTCAGCTCTCGCGTGGGACGTGCTGCGCCGCCACTTCTGGATGGGCGACCACTACCCGTACTTCCCCCAGGACCACTACTGCGACAAGCCGGGAGCCCCCGCCACCGGCCGCCGCATCAACATCATCGCCGGCCTCACCGGCGCCGAAGCCATCCTCACCGGCCTGGCCGGAATCCACCCGCACCCCGACGGCTCCCTGACCATCGACCCCAACCCTGTCGCGTCGGGCACCGTCAACCTCCACGGCCTGGTGTTCCGCGACCACACGATCGACCTCTCCATCGCCCCCGGCCACAGCGAGGTCACCGTCGACGGCCGCCCCGTGCACGCCGGGACCGATGGCGCGTTCGACGCCGTAGCACCACGCTCCGCGACGAAGTGACCCATCTGACCCCTCCGGCCCCTCACAGTGAGTCACCGTTAGGCAATTGTGATTGGAGACCGCGAGAGTAGGCTCAGAGCCAAGAGCCAGGTGATCACGGAATTCCAAGGCTTCCTGCTCCGACAGCACATACGTCGGCGAGAGCACGACCTACACCTGCACGGTCGTGATCGACCTCTAAACCCCCACTCCCAGGCCCACCGGCGCATAACCCACACCGCTGGGCCTGCGCTCTGCCATCGCCCCGATCTTGACAAGCCTTCCGCCCGGCGACGACTGTCGACTCAACCGCTGCTGCAGGATCCGAGGGGGGACCTCAGATGCGCCGTCTCCACGTCTTACCTGTACTGTCCGTAGTGTCAGCAGTCCTCGTTGCAGGAGCGCTTGCCGGGCCGTCGACCAGCCTCGGTGCGCCGGCTCCGAGCAGCGTCGGCGCCGCCCAGCGGGCGCTGATGTTCTCCTCCGACGGTATGCGACCCGACCTGATGGAGAAGTACGCCGCCGGCGGCGCGATGCCGACGTACGCCGCGCTAATGGCGACAGGGGTCAGGGGCGCCAACGGGATGACCCAGGCGTTCCCGCCGAATACCGGCGTCGGCTGGTACACGATGGCAACCGGCGCGTACCCCGCCGAGCACGGCTCCACGAACAACACCTTCCACCGCGTCGGCGAGGGCAACTTCAACAACCGGACGTCGTTCTCCGGCCAGGGTGTATTGCAGGCCGACACGATCGCGGCCGCGGCCGAGCGGGCCGGCAAGAAGGTCGCCCAAGTCGAGTGGGTGGGTGGTGCCCAGGCCGGGATCGCCGGGCCGACGGTCGACTTCGCCAACTTCTTCTCCACTCGCGGAGTGCTGACGAGTCCCGCCGTGCCCGATGAGCAGGCCGGCGCGGCGGCCTTCGGGATCTCGTACCAGGTCGCGTCGTTCGCTCCGGCGTCCGGATGGACCAACGTGCCGTCTGGCGACCCCGCGGCGCCGCCGCAGCAGACCGCACTCACCGTCGCGACGACCTTCGGGAGCGTCAACCCGACCAGGCTCTACGACATCTACCTGTACGACGGCGTCGTCGACGGCACGGCGGCATACGATCACGCCCTGCTGGTTCGGTCCGCGGCAGCGAAGGACGGCACACAGGCATCGGCAGATCTGGCTCGAGGTGACTTCAAGGAGATCAAGCTCCGCGGCGCCGACGGCCTGATCGGCGCGCGGGCCGGCCAGACCGCGGGCTTCTACACCAAGCTGATCGACCTCGCTCCCGACCTGTCCAGCTTCAAGCTCTATTTCACCTCGGTCGAGCGGCTGATCGCGACGTGCGCGACCGCCGCCTGCAACACGCTGCCGGCCGGTGGCGCCGGTGAGAACCGGCTCGAGAAATACCTCGCCGAGAATTTCCCCACTGCGGTCGCGGCCGACTTCGCGCCGCTCGAGGCCCGCATCATCGACGAGGACACCTACGTTCAGCAGGGCCGTGACCTCGAGGCCGCGTACGGCGACGCAGTCCTGGACTACATCCTCGGAACGCTGCAGCCGGACACGCAGCTCGCGCTCGTCGGATACCCGGTGACGGACGAGTTCTCGCACCAGTTCATGGGGTTGGTGACGCCGACCGACATGGACGGTGCGGCAAACCCGTACTTCGACGACGTCAACGGTGACGGGACCAAGGACAACCGGATCGCCGTCCGCGAGGGCTATATCCGCAGCGCCTACCACGAGGCGGACGCCAAGCTGGCGCGGACGCGGGCCTTCCTCGGCGGCAACCCGACCACGATCGCCGGAAGCGACCACGGCTTCGGCGCCCAGTGGTACGCCGTGAACGCCGGCAAGGTGCTCTCCGACGCCGGTCTCCAATCCCCCGAGCAGCCGAGCAACTGCCGGGCCGCCGCGACGACGAACCTGGCGAAGGCGTGCTGGGCCGGCGGGACCGCTCAGATCTACGTCAACCTCGCTGGACGCGACCCCGGCGGCACGGTTCCGGCCGCCCAGTACGAGAACGTCCGGAATCAGATCATCAGTGCGTTCCAGAACCTGACCGACCCGGCGAACCCGGGCAAGCAGGTCGTGCTGAAGATCCTCAAGAAGGAGGAACTGCGCGACGTCGACGGATCGGATTCGCTGCATCCGTCGCGGAGTGGCGACGTCGTCGTGGTCACGCGTCCGCCGTACCAGTTCGACGCCGCGACCCCCGGGCAACGGATCGCGTTCAGCCAATTCTTCGGGCAGCACGGCTACCTGCCGAACCTGGTGGACATCGCGCACAACGTCAACATGCACGCCACCTTCGTCGCCGCCGGTCCTGGCATCCGGCACCGCGATCCCCTGCCGGGCGTGCGAGCCGTCGACCTGGCGCCGACGCTGTCCGTGCTCATGGGCATCCCCGGTCCGCAGAACGCGCGCGGCCGGATCCTTTATGACGTCCTGAACTCACCGGGCAGCCTGAAGGAGATCACGGTTCTCGACATCAGCGACTACCACGGCCAACTCGTGCCACTGGCGGACACCGCCGACAACGTCACCGGCACCGGCGCTGCGAACCCGTCGTTCGGGATCGGCGGGGCCGCATTCCTGAAGCCGTGGTTCGACCGCTACCGCGCCGAGGCGCCGAACGGTTCGATCACGATCGCGGCCGGCGACTCGGTCGGCGCGACGCCACCGATCTCGTCGTTCTTCGGTGACACGCCCACGATCGAGCTGATGAACTCGATGGGCTTCGGCTTCGACGGCCTCGGCAACCACAACTTCGATCGAGGCGAGGCGTACCTGCGCACCACGCTCATCCCGCTGGCGCAGTTCCGCTACCTGTCGGCGAACATCGTCGACAGCGCCGGGCGCACTCCCGCGGAGTGGAACCCGTCGGCGATCGTCGACACGTACGGCGGTACCAAGGTCGGCTTCGTCGGGTTCTCCAACGACGACATCCCCGAGCTCACCAAGCCGGACGCGCTCGGCCCGTTCCACGTCGCCAACTCGACCGCGGCGGTCAACGCCGAGGCGGCGCGGCTGCGAGCCAAGGGCATCACGACGATCATCGCGCTCGGGCACCTCGGCGCCGACTCCGGCACACTGACGAACCCGAGCGGTCCGCTGGTGGACCTCGCCGACAACGTCACCGGTGTCGATGCCGTGATCGGCGACCACACCGACTTCCAGGTCGTGTCCACCCGGCCCAACGGCGTACTGATCACCGAGAACCGGAGCAAGGGCATCCGGTTCACCCGGGTCCGGCTGGTGGTCGACACGTCGCGCAAGACGGTCGTCTACAAGACCGCGGACTTCCACAAGCCGTGGGACATCGGGATCACCCCCGACCCGGCGATCCAGCAGCGGATCGACCAGCTCAACGCCCAGCTCGCACCGGTCCTCAGCACCGTGATCGGCAGCTCGACGCGCTTCATCCCGCGCACCGACGCCTGCGGCAACGCGGCCGGCCGGACCTGTGAATCACTGGTCGGCAACGTCGTCACCGATGCGATGCGGCAGACGTACGGCGTGGACTTCGCCATCACGAACTCCGGTGGCCTGCGTGACGCGCTCACCTGTCCGACCACGGACAATCCCAACGACTTCTGCCCGCCATACACACCACCGCCGTACCCGATCAGTCGCGGCCAGGTGCTGACCGTGCTCCCGTTCGGGAACGTCGTCACCACCCTGCAGGTGAACGGCGCGGAGCTGAAGACCATGTTGGAGAACGGCGTGTCCCAGATGCCGGCCGCGAACGGCCGCTTCCCGCAGGTGTCCGGCCTGTGCTTCGGCTACGACATCTCGGCGCCGGCGGGTTCGCGGGTCCTGTCCGCGGTCCGGCAGGCAGCCGACGGCTCGTGCACCGGCGCGACTGTGGATCTGTCGGCGGCGTCGTCGTATGCGATCGCGGAGAACGACTTCATGACGAGCGGCGGTGACGGCTATCCGAACTTCTTCTCCCGCGCGACCACCCGCGACGTGATGGATCAGGTACTCGCCGACCACATCACGGCGAACACCCCAGTCGCACCGGCCATCCACGGCCGCGTCACCTGCACCACGAGTGGTACGACGCCTTGTCCGGTGGTGGTGCCCTGAAGGGTCGGCTCAGCCTGGATCCAGGCACAGCCGGCCGTAGCCACCGATGAGAGTGGTCCGGCTCGCACGACACGGGAACCATTTCAGGCTCTTCGGCTCGATGTATGGGTGACGTGGGCAGGTCTTGACTGGTGTGTGCTCCGCCCGCGCTGCGAACCTGATCAGCTGGCCAGGATCACCGCAAACGCATCGTGGATCGAGGTGAAGTGGTGGTCTGCCAGCGGTTCGCGGACCTGGTGCTGATGACCGATGCGGATCGTGCTGAGGTTGGCGTTCTTCCCGCCTGCGATGTCGTACGACGGGTGGTCGCCCACCATCCACCCGTCAGCCAGGGAGGCGCCGGCCTCCGAGGCTGCGATCGCGAAGATCCGCGGATCCGGCTTGCGTACTCCCACTGCTTCCGAGATGCAGCAGTAGTCCACGGCACCCGCGATCCCGGTGTGCTCGAGCTTGCGGGTCTGCTGCACCACACCGCCGTTCGTGACCACGGCTACCCGCCAACCCGCCGTACGCAAGGACTCCAAGCCCGCGAGCACCGCTGGCTCGACCCACGTGAACGACGGATGCTCCCGGTCGTACTCGTCGACCGAGACGGCGACCCCGAACCGTTCCCGGAACGCGGCGAACAGCTCATCCCGCGGGGTGAACCCACCGTTGTCATGGGCAACCAACCACTCGACCGCGTCGGGACCGCGCCCGGCGCGATCCACCCACCACCGAGCCCAGGCCAGGAACGCGCGGTCCCGATCGATCAGCGTGTTGTCGAGGTCGAAGCAGACCAGCCGACGCATCAGACGTCGATGCGGTTCTCGTCCAGTTCGTAGGCGCCCTGGACGATGAACTCCTTGCGTGGCGCGACGTCATTGCCCATCAGCAAGTCGAAGACGGCGGCGGCGGCCTCGCCGTCGTCGACGGTGATCCGGCGCAGCGTGCGGTGCCGCGGGTCCATCGTGGTCTCCGCCAGCTGGTCGGCGTCCATCTCACCGAGGCCCTTGTAGCGCTGCGGCGGCTCCTTCCAGCGGACGTTCTTCTTCATCAGCTCGGCCGTCTTCCGCTGGTACTCCGCGTCGCTGTAGGTGTACAGGTACTTGTCCTGCCCCTTCTTCGGGTTGGTCAGCTCGAACCGGTGCAGCGGCGGTACGGCGGTGTAGACGCGACCGGCATCGACGAGCGGCCGCATGTACCGGAAGAACAGCGTCGCGAGCAGGCAGCGAATGTGGGCACCGTCGGAGTCGGCGTCCGCCATGAAGATGATCTTGCCGTAGCGGGCCTGCTCGAGGTCGAACGTCCGGCCGGAGCCGGCGCCGACCACCTGGATGATCGAGGCGCACTCGGTGTTCTTCAGCATGTCGCCGACCGACGCCTTCTGCACGTTCAGGATCTTGCCCCGGATCGGCAGCAGCGCCTGGAACTCAGAACTCCGAGCCAGTTTGGCCGTACCGAGGGCCGAATCACCCTCGACGATGAACAGCTCGGACCGGTCGACGTCGTTGCTGCGGCAGTCGGCCAGCTTGGCCGGCAGCGCCGACGACTCCAGCGCGGTCTTCCGCCGCTGCAGCTCCCGGTGCTGACGAGCCGCCACCCGCGTGCGCGACGCGGCGACGACCTTCTCCAGCACCGCGCGCGCCTGGGCCTTCTGGGCGGCCTTGTTCGAGGTGAGGAATGCCTCCAGCTCGCTCTGCACGACCTTCGCCACGATCCGCGAGGCGGCCGGTGTCCCGAGCACCTCCTTGGTCTGGCCGTCGAACTGTGGCTCGGCCAGCCGCACCGTCACCACCGAGGTCAGGCCTTCGAGAACGTCGTCCTTGATGACCTCCTCGCCGTTCTTCAGCAGCCGCGTCCCGTCGAGAGCATTGGTGAAGCTCTTCGACAGCGCGCGCTCGAAGCCGGCCACGTGGGTCCCGCCCTTGGGCGTGGCCACGATGTTCACGAACGAGCGGACCTCGGTCTCGTACCCGTCGCCCCAGCGCACCGCGATGTCGACGTCCAGGTCGCGCTCGACGTCGGTCGGCGTCATGTGCCCGGCGTCGTCGAGCATCGGCACGGTCTCGGTGAAGTGCCCGGTCCCGGTCAGCCGGACGACCTCGGTCACCTTCTGGTCGGTGGCCAGGAACTCGCAGAACTCGCTGATCCCGCCGTCGTGCTTGAAGTGCTCCTCGGTGGGTTCGTCCCCCCGCTCGTCGCGGATCACCAGCTCGAGCCCCGGCACCAGGAACGACGTCTGCCGCGCCCGGGTGACAAGCTCGTCGTAGTTGAAGGTCGCGTCGCGGGTGAAGATCTGCCGGTCCGCCCAGTACCGGATCCGGGTGCCGGTGACACCCTTCTTCGCCCGGCCGGCCTTGCGCAGCCCCTTGGCCGGCGTGAACGAGGCGTTCGCGCCCGGGCTGTCGAACTCACCGGCCACACCGCGCCGGAACGAGGTGGTCCAGACCACACCGCCGCGGTCGACCTCGACGTCCAGCCGCGCGGACAGCGCGTTCACCACCGAGGCACCGACACCGTGCAGACCACCGGAGGCGTTGTACGACCCGCCGCCGAACTTGCCGCCGGCGTGCAGCTTGGTGAACACGACCTCGACACCGCTGAGCTTGGTCTTCGGCTCGATGTCGACCGGGATGCCGCGGGCTCGGTCGATGACCTCGACCGAACCGTCCTGATGGAGCACGACATCGATCCGCTCGCCGTGCCCGGCCAGGGCCTCGTCGACGGCGTTGTCGATGATCTCCCACAGGCAGTGCATCAGACCGCGGCTGTCGGTGGACCCGATGTACATGCCGGGGCGCTTCCGGACCGCCTCGAGTCCTTCGAGGACGAGCAGGTTGCGGGCGTTGTACGTCGGGTCGAGCTCGGTACTGCGAGGCGTCGGGGCGGCCACTGGGCTCCTTCACTGGTTCACACACTCAGGCCACACATCCGGGACCGGCCAGGTTCCGAACGCATGCCGACAGCCTATGCGGCCCGACCCCCGAATCCCTGCAGGCGGGGCTGTGCAGGCCATCAGATGGTACTTAGGTCCTCAGCGGATCGCTCGACCAGAAAGGTGTTTCGGCAGGTATCGATCCGGAATCGATCCGGGATCGATCCGGAGTGGTGTACGACACTCCGATCATCAGCACACGGTGATCGCACCATGGCGCACAGTGAGAGAAGACACGCCCGACACCCGCCGGAAACAAGAATTCGCCCGCTTCCGAAACGATTCCTCGTCAAGATGCGTCATACGGGAACAGGTGGTTCGTCTCACATACGGACACGTTGCCCCACCCGGGAAGCGATCCGCATGTCAGGATGTTGCTATCTGGTGAGTACGGAACTAGATGAGATGAGGCCTCAATGACTACAGCACTCGCCCCGAGTTCGGCCCTGTCGGCCGCGGATCGTTGTGACCGCTGCGGTGCGCAGGCCTACGTCCGAGTCACCCTGACCAGCGGTGGTGAGCTGCTCTTCTGCGCGCACCACGGCCGGGAGCACTCGGAGAAGCTGCGCCACATCGCGATCACGATCCACGACGAGACGGGACGGCTCGAAGCCAGTCCCAGCATCGCCACGGAAGACGAGCGGTAAGAAGGACCAGACTTCCAAACGCGCCAACGGCGGCGCCAAAGTCATACAGGCTTCGGTGGCGGTCACCCCGAGAGGGTGGCCGCCATCCTTCATTTACACGACAGGTACGCCGGGCGCCGGGCCATGCCGGCGCAGTTCGCGCCAAGCCCGGGCCAGCCGAGTGACCGCATCATCAAGCACTTGCTCCGAGTAGGCGAACGGAACTCTTAAGTAGTCGTCATGGAAGCCGGTCGGATCCATCGCATGACCCGCCACCACCTCTACGCCGTGCCGCAACGCCACCTGGGCGAACACTCGCGCATCGGTCTCCGGCAGCCGGATCCACAGCGCCGATCCCCCGACAGGTGCGGACCACTCCCATTCGGGCAGTCGTTCGGTCAGCAACTGTCCCATCAACTTCTTCCGCACCGTCGACACGCGAGCCCGTTCAGCGGTCAGCTCCGCGAGCCGCGGCAGCAAGCGTGCGGTGAGGGCCTGATCGATCACCGGGCTTCCCAGGTCCGCCAGCGCCTTGTGCCTCGCCAGCCGTTCCGCGAGTGGTCGTGACGCACGGATCCACCCGATCCGGAGCCCACCCCACACCGCCTTCGACACCGATCCGATCGACAGGACCTCGGCCTCGTCCGGCGCGTACGCGGCCAACGGCGGCGGGATCGACGGACCGGCCGGGTCCCACGCCGAGTACGCGTTGTCCTCGACCACGACGACACCGTGCCGCGCGGCGATTTCGGCGACCTGCCGACGCCTGTTGGCCGACATCAGCCGGCCGGTCGGGTTGTGGAACGTCGGCATCACGAACAGCATCGCCGGCTGGTGCTCGGTGAACGCGGCCGTCAGCAGGTCCGGCCGGATCCCGGCATCATCCAGCGGTACGCCGACCACCTGCCCGCCGGCCGCTCCGAACAGATCGAAGCAGCCCGGCCAACTGGGCTGCTCGATCGCCACCGCGGCACCGGTCCGCAGGTACATTTGCGTCACCAGCGCGATCGCCTGGTGCGCGCCCGTCGTGACCACGATCTCGTCCGGCGAGGTCGGCAGCCCGGACTCGGTGAAGTGCTCGGCGATCCGTTCCCGCAGGACGAGCAATCCGCGCGGGTGGTACCCAACATCGTCGAGCAGCGCTGGGAGATCACTGGTCGCCAGGTCGATCAGTTCCTCGGCAAGTTCGGGCAGCCCGGGGTCGACGGCGTACGTGAGCGAGATGACCTCCCCTGGCCCGACCGCGATCCGGTGGAACAACGAGTCGCCGTACCCGGCCGGCATCCGCTTGTCCGCTCGTGAACGACCACGTCCCGCCGATCGCGCGACCGTCGTACCGCTGCCGCGCCGGCTCTCGACGAGACCGCGGGCACGGAGTTCGTCGTACGCCGCGACCACGGTGGAGCGACTGATCGCGAGGGACTCGGCGAGCCGGCGTTCGGCCGGGAGGCGGGCGCCGACCGGGAGCTCGGCCGAGCCGATCAGGGCCGCGATCTCGTCGGCCAGCCGCCGGTACAGGCCGCCGGCGCGACCGGACAGCCGGTGGCCGATCAGGTGCGCCAGCGCGGCGGGATCTCCAGAACGGTCCACTTCTCCTCGGATTGGCTCGGGTGGACTGCTTCTCGCGCCGCGAGGCTAGTACGAGGAAGCAGTCCAGTTCTAGAGAAAGGCGGGATGATGGGGATCGGGCAACTGCTGGGGTTCGCCGGCGCGACGGTGGTGCTGGTCGGAATGCCCGGCCCGAACAACCTCTACATCTCGCTGCGCAGCCTCACCCAAGGACGGCGTGCCGGAGTGGTCTCGGCACTGGCCATCGAGACCGGCACCATCGTCTACATCGTCGTCACCGCGCTGGGCCTCGCGACGCTGGTGGAGGCCTCCCCCACGTTGTTCACCGCGATCACCGTCGCCGGCGCGCTGTACCTGGCGTACCTCGGCCTCAAGCTCATCCGGACCCGGGCAGCCGAGCACTCCGGTGGAGTCCAGGCCGCACCACTCGGCCGGGTCTTCCGCGACGGCGTACTGGTAAATCTGCTCAACCCCAAGGCCGCACTGTTCTTCCTGGCGTTCCTCCCGCAGTTCACCACCCGCGATGCCGGACCGGACCAACTCCGCACTGAGATGCTGCTGCTCGGCGTCGGCGCGATGCTCATCGGCCTGACGCTGGACCTCTGCTACGCCGTCGGCGCGGATGCGGTCGGCCGACGCTTCCGCTCGGCTCGTACGACGAGCCGCAGCCGCAACCTGGTCGTCGCCGCGATCTACCTCGGGCTGTCGGCGTTCGCACTCGTCAGCGCGCTCTGAGGTCCCTCCAGCACAGTGAGGACATCGTCCTCGACGCGCACGGACAGTACGTCGTCGCCGAGCCGAAGCCCGGTGATCTCGAGAGCACGCCAGGGAGATTGCGCCGGATTCACCACCAGCGTCTCCCCTGGCACGTCCGGCTCGATGCCGAGTGAGGCGACGATCGCCGCGACCGCCGAAGCAGCGGCCCAGGCTTGCGGCCGGCACGACAACGGGTACGGCGTCGGCGTGTTCTCCTCGCCCGTACCGCGACCGCCGTACAACTCCGGAAGCCGGTAGTCGAAAGCTTCCGCGGCACGGATCAGACCGTCCACGTACGACGACGCCACCGCCGCGTGACCGGTGGCGTACAGGCCCTGGATCGTCATCGCGGTGTCGTGCGGCCAGACGCTACCGGTGTGATAGCCGAGCGGGTTGAACCGGGTCATTGCCGTGGACAACGTTCTCAGCCCGAAGCCGCTGTTCAGATCCGCGCCGGCCAGGACATCGGCGACAGTCTGCTCCTCGTCCGCGTCGAGCAGGCCGGTGCCGAGCAGGTGGCCCATGTTCGACGCGCGGCCGATGACCGGGTTCTTGGCGCCGTCGAGCGCGATGGCGGGATAGCCGTCGACCCAGAAGGCGCTCCGGAATCGCTCCTGCAACGCGGCCGCCCACTCGCGCCACTCGTCGCCGGACTCACCGTGCGCTTCGAGAAGCTCGGCTCCCTTGACGGCGGCCGCGTAGGCGTAGCCCTGCACCTCGCACAACGCGATCGGTGCGGTGGCGAGTGTGCCGTCGGGCCATTGCACGGCGTCGGCGGAGTCCTTCCAACCCTGGTTGGCCAGTCCGTGGCCGGACTCATCGACGTACTCGAGGAAGCCGTCGCCGTCGGGATCGGCGGACTCCTTCATCCAGGTGAGCGCGCGACGGAGGTTCGGCAGGAGCTCGCGGACCTCGGCGGCGGGCATGCCCCAGCGCCAGGCCTTGTGGAGCGTGATGATCCAGAGCTGGGTCGCGTCGTGCGTGCCGTAGTACGCCGCCGGCAGGACGAGGCCGCCGCCGTGGTCCGCGACCTCGGCACGCAGTTCGTGCGGGATCTTGCCGGGCTGTTCGGCGGACTCCGGGTCGACCGTCGTGCCTTGCCAGGCGGCGAGCGCCCGGAGCGTGCCGGCGGCCAGACTGGGGTCGACCGGGATCAGCATGCCCGACGAGATCAAGGAGTCGCGGCCGAAGAGGGTGAGATACCAGGGCGGGCCGGCGCCGAGGTAGCGGTCGTCACCGACGGCCAACTGCAGTGCCTGCACGTCTTCCAGAGATCGGGTCAGCCAACGCTCGACCCGCTTGTCGTCGCAGGTCAACTCGACGGCGTACGGCGCTCTGTCCGCAGGCGGCTCGATCGAGAAGCCGGTGGTGGACTTCGGGAAGTCGGCGGTGACCCGCAGGGTCAGCGTGAACTCCTCCCCCGGCTCGACCCGAGGTGTCGCCGAGATGCCCGGGTCGGCGTTCACACTGACCCGGGTTTCGCCGCTCTCGAAGCGCATCCGGCGGAGACCGTCGGACAGCGGCGGCAGCTGCGGCAGGCTGGTTGCCGCGCCGCTGCGGACGGCCGCCGTGCCGGCGAGATCGGTGCCCAGGGCAACATCCAGCCGGCACTCGATCGGCACCCGGGAACGGTTCACCAGCGTGATCCGCTCGGTCAGCCCGTCGCTGTCCACCTCCCGTGTCCGGTACAGCATCACGGTCGGATCGTGCCGGGTGTCGCCGAGACCTTCGACCATCGCGACGTACTGATGGGCGGCCGCGCCGACCTCGACGGCGTGCACCGGGACCGGCTCGCGGCCGTCGACGGTGACGCTGAGCCGGGACAGGATGCGCCGATCACGGGCGTACACCCCCTCGGCGCCGGAGCCGGTGAGCTGACCCGACCTCGGCGAGAGGACCACCCAGGGAGCAGCCAGTGCGGTAACCAGTTCGTGCAGCTGGGACATACCTCCACCCTAAGGGGCCTCGTTTGCGGCAGAGTGTGGGTGTGAACACCGTGGCGACCATCCTCGTCGGCGTGGCGATCTTCGTCGGCATCCTCGGCATCATCATCCCGATCCTGCCGGGCGCGATCCTGAGCCTGGCGGCGATCCTGGTCTGGGCACTGGAGGAGCAGAGTGCGACCGGCTGGATCGTGCTCTCCGCCGCGATCGTGCTGATCGGGGCCAGCCAGGTGGTCAAGTACGTCGTACCGGAGCGCAAGCTCCGCGAGTCCGGCGTACCCCGGCGATCCATGCTCGTCGGAGTGGTGCTCGGGATCGTCGGGTTCTTCGTGATCCCGGTGGTCGGTATGTTCGTCGGTTTCCCGGTCGGCGTGTACCTGTCCGAGCGGCAGCGACTGGGCGCCCACGAGCACGCGTGGACCTCGACTAAGCACGCGCTGCGGGCAACCGGTCTGTCGATCCTGATCGAGCTGATCGGCACCTCACTCGCCGCAGCGGTCTGGCTGACCGCCGTACTGTTCCTGGTCTGATTGCCAGGCTTTTCTCAGCCGCACCGGAGGCCTGTCTCAGGTCGGAGGGGCAGCGTGGAAAGAACCAGTGCCAGGTGATGGCCTGGCACAGTACGGAAGGCAGGCAGCATGAAGCTTTCAGAGAAGCGGTGGAGACTTCTCGGCACGGTGGCCGCGGTCGCCGTGACCACCACCGCCGGCGGGGTGGCCTGGGCGGCGAACAGCGCCGATCCGACGCCGTCCCCGTCCAACTCGCCCTCGGCGTCACCGTCGGCCCCGAACCAACAGGGCCAGCCTGGTCCCGGCAAGGGCTTCGGGCACCGCGGCGAGTTCGGCCTCGGCGGGGCGCTGCACGGCGAGTTCGTGGTCCCGAAGGACGGCGGCGGGTACCAGACCGTCGCCACCCAGCGCGGCGAGGTGACCGCGGTCAGCAAGGACTCGATCACAGTGAAGAGCGAGGACGGCTACAGCCGCACCTACCAGGTCGCCGCCGAGACCTTGGTGAACTCGGCCCGGGACGGCATCGCGTCGATCAAGACCGGCAGCACCGTGTCGGTCAGCGCCGTGGTGGCGGACAACACCGCGACCGCGACGTCGATCAACGACGGCACGGCCCGGGACGCGGCCGGTCAGAAATGGGGGTTCAAGCACGGGCCCAGATGACGACTCACAGCTGATTGCCAGGAACCTTCCAGGATTCACACGGATATCGGCGGCAGACTGAGGGCATGAGTCCGCACCTGCTGGTCGTCGACGACGAGCCGAACATCGTCGAGCTGCTGTCCGCGAGTCTGCGTTTCGCCGGGTACGACGTGACCACGGCGACCCATGGCGCCGAGGCGCTGCGCAAGGCCCGTGAGGTGGAGCCCGACCTGGTCGTTCTCGACGTGATGATGCCCGGTCTGGACGGGTTCGAGGTAGTCCGAAGGCTGCGCGGTGAGGACCGGCATGTGCCGGTGCTGTTCCTCACCGCTCGCGACGCGGTCGAGGACAAGGTCCTCGGCCTGCACACCGGTGGCGACGACTACGTCACCAAGCCGTTCAGTCTGGACGAGCTGGTCGCCCGGGTCCGCGCGCTGCTGCGCCGGTCCGGTCATCGTGAGCAGACCACCACCGAGGCTGCCGTACTGCGGTACGCCGATCTGGAACTGAACGAGGACAGCTACGAGGTCTTCAAGAGCGGCGAGGCGGTCCAGCTGTCGCTCACCGAGTTCAAGCTGCTGCGTTGCCTACTGGAGAACGCCGAACGAGTGATGTCGAAGGGCCAGATCCTCTCCGCGGTCTGGAACTACGACTTCGCCGGTGACGCCGGTGTGGTCGAGTCGTACATGTCCTACCTGCGTCGTAAGGTCGACACCGGCGACCAGAAGCTGCTCCATACCGTCCGCGGGGTCGGCTATGTCCTGCGCACCCCCCGAGGCCCCAACTGATGCAACTGACCCACCGGCGCTTCGCCGACCGGTACCCCCTCCGCGTCACCATCGTCGTCGTCCTGCTGACGTTGGTGGCGCTCGCGCTTGCCGCCTCCGGACTCCTGGCCACCACGATCATGCGCGGCTACCTGGTCGACCGGGTCGACGACCAACTGACGAAAACAGCGGCCGCGTTCCAGCACGACAACGCCCCCGCCAATCGGCCGCCCCGGCCCGGTCCCGGCCGGAACCGACCGTTGCCGAGCCTCATCGTCATCCAGTTCAACGACTCTGAGGGCACCCCCGACGATTCAGTGTTCCGTGCTCCGCTGGCCGAGACCGATCCGCTGCCGAACCTGCCGAAACTCAACCTCAACCAGGTGCGAGCCCTCGAGGGCCAGCCGTTCAACACCGACGCCGTGTCCGGCAACGCGACCTGGCGCGTCGTCGCGCTGTCGCTCGACAACGGCACCGGTTCGGTGACTGTGGCCCAGAGCCTCGGCGACATGGACCGCACCATCCAGCGACTGATCGGCGTCCAGGCCGCGGCCGGCGTCATCTTGCTCGTCCTGCTGGCCGGCGTCGGGACGTACGTCGTACGGCGAAGTCTGCGCGGACTGGAGGACGTCGAGCACACCGCGGTCGCGATCGCCGGCGGGGATCTGAGCCGGCGGGTGCCGCAACGCGATCCGCGGACCGAGGTCGGGCGGTTGTCGCTCGCGCTGAACCAGATGCTGGGGCAGATCGAGACCGCCTTCGCGCAGCGGACCGCGTCGGAGCTCGCGGCCAGGCGGTCCGAGGAAGCGGCTCGTCAGTCCGAGGACGTCGCCCGCCGGTCCGAGGAGGCGGCGCGGCAGTCGGAGGACCGGATGCGCCGGTTCGTCGCGGACGCCTCGCACGAGCTGCGTACGCCGCTGACGTCGATCCGCGGATTCGCGGAGCTCACCCGGCAACGCGGCGACGCGGGAGACGCCGACACGATGCGGCGGATCGAGGACGAGGCGAAGCGGATGGGACTCCTCGTGGACGACCTGCTGCTGCTCGCGCGGCTCGACCAGCAACGTCCGCTGAAGATGGAGCCGGTCGACCTGCTCCCCATCGCGGCCGACGCGTTGCACAACGCGCAGGCCGTGCAGCCGGGTCGCAACATCTCGCTGCGGATCCTGCCGGACTCGGAGGCGCCGGTGGTCGAGGGCGACGAAACCCGCCTGCGCCAGGTGCTCGGAAACCTGGTCAGCAACGCGCTCCATCACACACCGCTCGAGGCCCCGATCACCGTGTCCGTCGGCACCCGCGGCGGCGAGGCGATCCTCGAGGTCAGCGACACCGGCCCCGGCCTGAGCGACGAGCAAAAGACCCGCGTCTTCGAACGCTTCTACCGAGCCGACTCCGCCCGCACCCGCTCCACCGGCGGCTCCGGCCTCGGCCTCTCCATCGTCGCCGCCCTGGTAGCCGCCCACCAAGGCCAAGTCCTCGTCACCGACACACCCCCCACCGGCGCCACCTTCACCGTCCACCTACCCCTCAGCACGTAGGTTTCGTCCCCACGCGTGCTCCAGCAGTCACTCATTCGTCGCGCCTGCTCCGCGCGCTCCCACCCGCCCTCCGGCTCAGCGCCGGCTCGTCGATGCCCGGCTATCGCCGGGCTGGGCGGGCTGCCGCCCGCGGTCGAGTGCCTCGCGGACCGTGGTGGGCCAAGCGACTGTGCTGAGGCGTGCTGGGTTGAGTCCTGCGTGCTGCGCGCTGTCGTGCGCGATCAACCACCCCGGGCCGGCACACGTTCCGCGAGACGACCGCCGTTGCCGACCGACAGCTACCCGTAGACCGGGGAGGGTTTTACCCCCGATTCGGGGAGAAACCCTCCCCAGTCCATCGCGAGTTCACATCTCTGGGAACACACCTGGAGCTGCTGCCTCGGGGTGTACCGGGCTGTGGCTCGGCGGTCCGGCTTGTCGCTGACTCCACCCGCGCTGCGCAGGGTGTCGGCTGCGGTCGGCTTGCTTAGCGCCGGTGCTGCCGCCTGTTGTCGGCTGACATTGTCTTGTGGGATTGAGCACTTCAGGTGACGGGCGAGTTGATCTGGTTGGCGACGGTATTTGTGTGTGTCTTGGCACGTGGTGTGCATAGGATCGCCGGCATGGGTACGCGGCTTGTGCAGGTGAATATCAAGGCTCTGGATGATTCCGCGCTCGGGGCGTTCTGGGCGGAGGCGCTCGGCTGGGGGGTTTCCAGCGAGGGTCCCGGCGTGACGAACCTCGAACCCGTGGGCTTCGTCTGGCCGGACCCCACCGCTGTCTGCGTTGATCTCGTTGTCGTCCCGGACCCGGAGACGGTGAAGTACCGGGTGCACCTCGATCTCGCCACCACCTCCACGGCCCATCAGGCGGAGTTGGTCGCGCGCCTGATAGAGCTTGGCGCGACGCCGGCCGACGTCGGGCAGGGCGACGTACCGTGGACGGTCCTGGCCGACCCAGAGGGCAACGTGTTCTGTGTGCTGGAGCCTCGCGAGATCTACCGGGACACCGGGCCGATCGCTGCGGTGGTGGTCGACTGCGCGGATCCGCGGGCGATGGCCGGGTTCTGGGCCGAGGCAGCGGACTTCACCCTGCACGAGGTGACCGACGATCACGCGAGGTTGCGTTCGGCCAAGGGTGTCGGGCCCTATCTGGAGTTCCTCCGTACGCCCGGCGAACCGGCCGTCTGGAACCACATCCACCTCGACGTCCTGCCGTACGACGGTGACGATCAAGCGGTCGAGGTGGCCCGACTGCGGTCCCTCGGCGCCACCGACGTCGACCTCGGCCAGGGCGACGTGGCCTGGAAGATCCTGGCCGACCCAGAAGGCAACGACTTCTGCGTCCTCGCCCCACGCTGACCGAGCGCCCTACAGGGCCGGGAAAACCCGGGTGGCTGACTCGCCGTGTTCCAGGACTTGGGCGGCTGGGCCGAGGATCTTGGGGTCCGGGGTGCCGACGAGTTCTACGTCTTTGTCGGTGTAGTCGTAGAGGCTGAGGACGTGGCGCATGGCTTCCAGACGGGCGCGTTTCTTGTCGTTGCTCTTGACCACGGTCCAGGGGGCGTGCGGCGTGTCCGTGTAGTGGAACATCGCCTCCTTGGCCTCGGTGTAGTCGGCCCACTTGTCCAGCGACGCGAGGTCGGTCGGCGACAGCTTCCACTGCCGGACCGGGTCGATCTGCCGGATCGTGAAGCGGGTCTGCTGCTCGGCCTGTGACACCGAGAACCACAGCTTCACCAGCAGGATCCCCGAGCGGACCAGCATCCGCTCGAACTCCGGCGCCTGCCGCATGAACTCCTCGTACTGGTCCTGCGAGCAGAAACCCATCACCCGCTCGACGCAGGCCCGGTTGTACCAGGACCGGTCGAACAGCACCATCTCCCCCGCGGCCGGCAGATGCTCGACGTACCGCTGGAAGTACCACTGGGTCTGCTCGCGGGAGGTCGGCTTCTCCAGCGCGACGATGCGCGCGCCGCGCGGGTTCAGGTGCTCCATGAACCGCTTGATCGTGCCGCCCTTGCCGGCCGCGTCACGTCCCTCGAACACGATCACCAGCTTCTGCTGCGACCGCTTCACCCAGTACTGCAGCTTGAGCAACTCGATTTGCAGCAGCCGCTTGTCCCGGTCGTAGATCTCCCGCGGCAGCCGTTCGCCGTACGGATAACCCTCGCGCCAGGTGTCGACCGGCGTACCGTCGGCGCGCAGCAGCACGGGGTCGTCGTCCTCCTCGTCGACGACGCGGAAGCCGAGCTCTCGAACCAGATCGGGGGTACTCATGAGCCCAAGACTCAACTCCAACGATGACATCCAGGTGAACAACTCATCGGGGTAATTCAGTGAGAGTCCAGCGGACGCGAGCCCTAGGATCAAGAGTTCACGCACTGGAATGAGGCTTTGTGATCGACGAAGGTGAAGAGATTCCGCTGACCGGCGGTGACGTGACCGAGGGTTTGGTCCGCGTCGGCGACACGGTACGGCGGCCGCCCGGTGAGCGCGCCGAACTCGTCCGGGAGGTGTTGCTGCACCTCGAGTCGGTCGGGTTCGACGGTGCGCCACGGTTCCTGGGCGTCGACTCCGCCGGGCGTCACGCGCTCACCTACATCGAAGGCGAGGTCGCCGGCCGGCCACGCCCCGACTGGATCGCGGACGAGGAGCGGATGCTCTCGGTCGCCCGACTGATTCGCGCGTACCACGACGCCGTCGAAGGATTCGGGATCCCGACGGACCTGCCGCCGCCGATCGAGCCGCCCGGTCTGCCGGATCTCGCCGATCCGCCGGAGCTCGTCGGGCACCAGGACATCACGCCGGAGAACGTGATCTTCCGCGACGGGCGCGCGTACGCGTTGATCGACTTCGACCTCGCCCGCCCGGCCAGCCGGGCCCGCGAGCTCGTCAACCTGATGCTGTGGTGGGCGCCGTTCGGCGCGGACGCCGACCTCGACCCCGCGATGCGCGGTCTGGACCGCCATCGGCGGTGCCGGCTGATCGCTGATGCGTACGGCCTCTCCCTGGAGGACCGGAAGCGGCTGATGGGACTGGCGATCGGGCTGGGCGGGCGGGGGTGGCACGTCATGAAGTACCGGGCGGAGACCCTCGGCGGCGGCTGGCAGCGGATGTGGAGCGAGGGAGTCGGCGACCAGATCAAGCACCGCCAGATCTGGCTCAAGGAGAACGCCGACTCCCTCACCACCGCCCTGATCAGCTGAGGCCAATTGAACGCTGGTCAGGTCCTGCACGGCGTTCAAGGGCTGAGCTACTGTGGGCCGCATGGCGACCGAGGAGTACTCATCGGTCTGGACGCGGCCCAAGCGCGGGCGCCGGCGGGAGCAGCCGGCGCTCGGTCAGGAGAAGATCGTGGCCGAGGCGATCAAGTTGCTGGACACCGACGGGCTCGAGGCGCTGACGATGCGCAAACTCGGCGCCGCGCTCGGCGCGGTGGCGACCGCCGTCTACTGGCACGTCGCGAACAAGGACGAGCTGATCGAGCTCGTCGTCGACGAGGTGTACGCCGAGATCGAGGTGCCCGAGGTCTCCGATCCGGCCGAGTGGCGGACGGCGGCAGAAGCGTCCGCGCGGAGCCTCCGGGCGATGATCGTGCGCCACCCCTGGTTCGCCCAGACCCTGTCCGACGTCGGGATGAACTACCTCGGCCCGAACCTGATGCGTGTCTCGGACGACATGCTGGGCACCTACCTGACCGCAGGCTTCGAGCTGACCGAGGCCGACAACGCCTGCAAGACAGTGCTCGGGTACGTCATCGGCATCGCCTCGGTCGAGGCGGCGACGATCAGCAAGCTGCGGCGCAGCGGCAAGGACATGGCCGCGTGGCAGGCGGCGGTGTGGCCGGCGGCGGTGCGGGCCGCCGAGCCGTACGCGCGGATGCGCGCGCTGTACGCCGCGTATGGAGAAGCTGACCTGGTCGAAGGGTCCGAGGACTCCTTCAGCTACGGGCTCAACCGGATCCTCGACGGCCTCGAGGCCCGGTTGGCCCGCAACTGACCATGGTCACCGCTTGATGGTCACCTCGGACCCGATCCGGGCGGACTCGTAGATCGCCGACAGGATGCGAGCCATCTCGAGGCCCTGCTCGGCGGTGGCGTCGGCCGGGATCTCCCGGCGGCAGATCTGCAGGAAGTGGTCGATCTGGTTGGCGAACCCGACGGCGAAGTCGAAGCCGAGCGAATCGATCTGCGGCTGGATGTGCAACAGCGTGTCGTGCCGCTCGGTGATCATCAGCAGCTCGGGCTCGATCTCCGCGCCGCCCTTGTCACCGTGGATCTTCACACTCGTCGAGTTCCGCGCGTGCAGCGAGTACGACGTGTCCACGTCGAGAACCGCCCCGTTCTCGAACCGGACCTGCGCGGTCGCGTAGTCCTCGACGTTGTTCACCCGCGTCTCGGACGCGGCCCGGTACCGGGTCAGGTGCTGGATGTTGTCCCGGGCACCCAGCGTCGAGAACGTCACCCCCGACACCGTGACCGCGGTCGGCATGCCCATCAGGTACCAGCACAGGTCGATGATGTGGACGCCCAGGTCGATCAGCGGGCCGCCACCGGAGATGTCGACGTCGCCGAACCAGCCACCGGGGTTGCCGGCCGCACGGATGATCGTGGCCCGCGCGGCGTAGATGTCGCCGAACTCGCCCTCGTCCAGGAAACGCTTGGTCACCAGGGCGTTCGGGGCGAAGCGCCGTACGTAGCCGATCTGCAGCGCCTGCCCGGTCTCCTGGGTCGCCCGGACCAGCGACTCGGCCTCGGCGACCGTCACGGACATCGGCTTCTCGACGAGCACGTCCTTGCCGGCACGCAGCGCCGCCTCCGCGATCTTGGCGTGCAGGAGGTTCGGCACGCAGATGCTGACGGCATCGACGCCGGGGTCGGCCAGCACCTCGTCGACGACATCCGTTGCCCGCGGTACGCCGAACTTGTCGGCCTGCGCCTTGGCCCGCGTCTGGTCGATGTCACACACGGCCACCAGTTCGGCCTGCGGGTTCTTCTGGTACGAGATCAGGTGCTGGGTCGCGATCGCGCCCACACCGATGACAGCAATTCGGGTCGTCATGTCAGGCAGCTCCTGCCAGTCTGAGGATGTTGTTGAGCGAGCGCTCGATGGCGTCCGGAGTCGACTCCAGACCCTCGAACTCGAGGCTCACCGGTACGTCGGGCTTGGTGCTGACCAGTGCCAGCAGGCCGGCCAGGTCCAGGTCTCCGTGTCCCGAGATCGTGCCGAGCAGGTAGTCGCCGGCCAGCGTCTTCAGCCAGCCGTCGCCCGCCGACCGGCGGATGTGGAAGTCCTTCACGCCCACCGAGGCCGCGATATCGATCAGTCCGGCGGCCGTCTTGCCGGGCACCTCGCCGACGCAGAGTCCGTTGCCGAGGTCCAGCGTGACCCGGAAGTTCGGGCGATCCACGGCGTGCACGAGCCGGGCGAGCCGGTCGCTGCCGTTCATGAAGAAGCCGTGGTTCTCGATCGTCGAGACGATGCCCAGCTCCGCGGCGTGATCCGCCACGGCCCGGCAGCCTTCGACAACCTGCGCGAATGTCGACTCGAACTCCCCCGGATCCTGCTCACGCCACGCCCACGGGGCGACGTCGTGGCGGAAGATGCGAGCCCCGAACCGGTGGGCGACATCCAGCTGCCGGCGAAGGCGGTCGATCTCCTTGTCCTCCGCCGTCCGCAGGTCGCCGCTGACCAGGTAGTTCACGATCGGTACGCCGACGTCATTCGCGTGCGCGGCCGTATCGCGCACCACCGCGTCGTTCTCGAGGTAGTACTCCCCGTCCATGGCCGCGATCTCCAGATGTCCCGCGGGTGATGCCGCGACCCAATCCAGGACAGCGATCAGGTCCATCTCACCGCTGGTCATGAGCGAGCGGAAGCAGTACGAACTGACTCCTAGCTTCACTGGGTGGTCCTCTCCACGTCGTGAGTGATCTGGCGCCACGGACTCGGGTAGTCGTGGACGCCGTAGATGCTTGAACCGAACTGGTCGAACGCATTGCCGACCGCCCCGAGCACCACTGCCTCATGACCCAGGGCCGAGGCGACGAACGGTGGACGCTCTGGGAAGAGCAACTCCCTCTCGACCGCGGCCTCGAGGGGACGAAGCAGCTCGTCGCTGTCCTGCGCCGGCCCACCCCGCACGACCACGACCTCGGGATCGACGACAAGCAGCACGGTGGCGATGCGCCCGGCGATCTGCCGGCAGAAATCCGCGATCTCGGCTCGAGCGTCCGGATCGCCGGCAGCCGCCGCCCGCACTACGGCCTCACTGGTCGGGTGTGACGTCCAGACCAAGTGACCCCGCTGCGCGTTCCGCGTCCAGCGCATGCCGCGTTGTGCTCCGAGCTCCCCGGCGAGACGGTGACGTCCTTGCCGGATGACTCCGTTCAGGACGATCGACACGGACAGCCGACGACCGATCTGGAGATAGACGACATCGGAGTACCCGCGGCCGGCGCCGCCGCGCTGCTCGGCAAGTGCCGCCAGCTTGATGTCGTTGTCGATGGCAACTGGCCGCCCGAGGTCCTGTGACACCTGGTCCGCGATCGGCAGGCCGACCAGCTCGGGCAGCGCGAGACTGGCGCGCAGGTGACCGTTCGTTTCGATCACCCCGGGCAGTGCCACGCCGACCGCCCGAAGTCGCTCGAGGTCGATCGAGTTCTCGTCCGCGGCGGCCTGGACCGCGCGCTGGATCACCGAGACGCCGGCGCGCCGGTCCGGCTTCAGCTCGGTGTGGCCGATCCGGCGGCCGGACAGGTCGCAAATGATGGCCCGCGCCCCACGCGGTCCGAGGTCGACGCCGGCCACCAGCCCAGCCTCCCGGGCGAACCGGAACGCCCGCGCCGGCCGCCCCGGCCCGACCGTTGACGGGTCGGTGGCCTCAACCAGGCCGGCCGCCAGGAGATCGTCGAGAACGGCGTGCACCGTGGGTCGCGACAGTCCGGTCTCCGCACTGATGACCCCGACAGTTTGCGCGCTGTCGGTGTCGGCCAGAACGCGCAGACAGGCGACCTGATTCGCCGTTCGTACGGCGTCCATCGGCCTCCCATCGCGGTTATGCAACCGGCTTTATTAAAGACGGTAGCAGAATAATCCGCTGCGCGGCAACGGCTGGTTCACCGTTGCAGGATGGTGCGTTCGGCGACCGTCCAGGCGGTGGTGGTGAGCAGGTAGAGGCCGGCGGCGAGCGGGAGGAACGACGCGCTGAGCAGCGTGCCGAAAGGCAGCAGCTGGGCGAGGCGCCGGGACAGCGGTGTGGCCGTCTCGTCCAGTTGACGCAGTGCGAGGCGCGCCGAGAACCAGGCCACCACTGCCAGCAGGACGGCGAGTACGACGAACGCCGGGGTGCCGGTGAGGATGGGCCAATGCAGGCCGAGTGGTGCGCCGAGGAGGCTGCCGCTGATCAACTGGTTCGACTCCCCCGCCACGACCGCGCGGGAGAACAGCATGTACATCAGCCAGAAGAACGGCAGTTGCGCGAGCGTCGGCAGGAACCCGGCGAAGAGCGTCGTACCCGACTCCGCCTGCAGCTTCGCGACCTCGCGCTGAAGCCGCTCGGGATCGCCACGGTGACGATCACTGAGCTTCTTCAGCTCGGGCATCAGCGCAGCGCGGGCACGCAACCCGCGATGGGCCCGCAGGCTGAGCGGAACGAGACACAACCGTACGGCGAGGGTGCACAGGACGATCGCGATCACGGCGGCATAACTGCCGGCGAGCGGCTGGATGGCGGTGACGAGGGACGTGAGCAAGTGATAGGCACCGGCGACCGGTGCCTCCAAGAAGGAAGGCACAGCGAAACTCCACGAGTGAGAAGGAACGGGTAGCGAGGTGGAGCGCTACCGTCCCGGTGCTCGTGGACGTGGCCTGCCGGCGGCGTCAGGGTCGCACAGCCGGAGGAAGACGGTCTGCTCGGCGCGGTCGCGGACCGAGGCCGCTCGCGCCAGGAGTGGGGTGGCCGCGGGCGCCGACGAGCGCGCGACCAGGACAAGCATGAACAGCAAGGCCGCCGCCGTGAACACGGCGGCGGCCACAGCGGCTGTGTCGGTGACACTCCAGGGGGCAGGCACCATCAGCGCGAGCACGCCGGCGATCGCCTGACCCATGGTCATCAGTCCAGGTAATCCCGCAGGACCTGCGAGCGGGACGGGTGCCGCAGCTTCGACATCGTCTTCGACTCGATCTGCCGGATCCGCTCCCGGGTCACGCCGTACACCTTGCCGATCTCGTCCAGCGTCTTCGGCTGGCCGTCGGTCAGGCCGAACCGCATCGAGACCACACCGGCCTCGCGCTCGGACAGCGTGTCGAGCACGGCGTGCAGTTGCTCCTGCAGCAGCGTGAACGAGACCGCCTCGGCCGGCACGATCGCCTCGGAGTCCTCGATCAGGTCGCCGAACTCGGAGTCGCCGTCCTCACCGAGCGGAGTGTGCAGCGAGATCGGCTCGCGACCGTACTTCTGCACCTCGATGACCTTCTCCGGGGTCATGTCGAGCTCCTTGGCGAGCTCTTCCGGAGTGGGTTCCCGACCGAGGTCCTGCAGCATCTGCCGCTGGACGCGGGCCAGCTTGTTGATGACCTCGACCATGTGCACCGGAATACGAATCGTCCGGGCCTGGTCGGCCATCGCGCGGGTGATCGCCTGCCGGATCCACCAGGTGGCGTACGTCGAGAACTTGTAGCCCTTGGTGTAGTCGAACTTCTCCACCGCGCGGATCAGACCGAGGTTGCCCTCCTGGATCAGGTCCAGGAACAGCATCCCGCGGCCGGTGTAGCGCTTGGCCAACGACACCACCAGGCGCAGGTTGGCCTCGAGGAGGTGGTTCTTCGCCCGGCGGCCGTCCTCGGAGATCCACTCGTACTCGTCGCGGACCTTCTCCTTCAGCTTGTTCGCCTCGTCGCCGCTCTGCTCCTCGGCGAACAGGCCGGCCTCGATCCGCTTGGCGAGCTCGACCTCCTGCTCGGCGTTCAGCAGCGGGACCTTGCCGATCTGCTTCAGGTAGTCCTTGACCGGGTCCGCGGTGGCGCCGGCGACCATCACCTGCTGCTCGGGCTCGTCGGTCTCGTCGGCCTCGGAGACGACGAAACCCTCGTCCTCGCGAAGCTCCTTCTCCAGCGGCTTCACCGCGTCGGGGCTGAAGTCCGACTCGTCGACATCGTCCAGCGCGCGGGGCTTGCCGGTCTTCGGGTCGATCGCCAGACCAGCCTCGGAAACAGCGGCCTTCTTCGCCGGCGCCTTCTTGGCGGCGGCCTTCTTCGCGGCGGGGATACCGTCCTCCTTGGTGCTGGCGGCAGACTTAACCGCGGCCTTCTTCACGGCCGCCTTCTTGGCAGCGGGCTCGGTCACTCGGGCGCTGGTCCTCGGAGCCGTGCTGCGGGCGGTGGCGGCCACCGCCCGGGCTGACTCGGCGGGAAGATTCTCGGACGAGCTGGACGACACGAATTACCTCTCGTCTGACGCAGGGTTTGTACGGCGGTACGTTGTGATGGTGCTGGTGGTGCCATGTTCTGGATATGACTCAGTGTGCGCTGCTCGCTGGTCAGGCGGCGGCAACACTACATTGTAATCCGCGAACCAAGCCCACGCCTCGCGCGACCCCCCGAACGACATGCTCAGGCCTCCACCGGACGGGCGTTCCCTTACCGGTAGAGGCCTGCGCACGTCAGCGAGTTCCTGCGCCGTCGGTCGTCCTCACCCGTTGCGGGTCTGCCGCAGCGGCCCGCGGGCCACGACCCGCTGCCGGACCAGCTGTTGTTCTTGTTTGAACTGCCGCACCCGCACCAGCGAGGCGACGTCGATCACGTCCGCGACGGACTTGTACGCGCCGTCCTCGCCGTACGGCTCGGACGCCTCGCGCCAGCCGCGCGGGCGGACCTTGAGCTGCTTGCCGAGCAACGCGACGAAGATCTTGGCCTTCTGCGCGCCGAAGCCCGGCAGGGCGGACAGCCTGGCCAGCAGATCGTCCCCTGACTTGACATCGGACCAGAGCCCCGAAGCGTTACCGCCGTACGCCTCGTCGAGGTGCTTGGCCAGGGTCTGGATCCGCGCGGCCATCGCGGTCGGGAACCGGTGCACGGCCGGCGGGCCGGCCACCACCTCCACGAACGCGTCCGGGTCGTAGTGCGCGACCGTGGCCGGGTCGAACGGGCCGTCCATCCGCTTGGCGATCGAGACCGGGCCCGCGAACGCCCGCTCCATCGGAATCTGCTGGTCCAGCAACATGCCCACCAGCAGGGCGAACGGATCTCTGCTCAGCATCTCGTCGGCGTCAGGCTGCTGTGCCAGGCACAGCTTCTTGCTGCGTGTCGAAGTCACCTCACTCCTCCCCTTCTTCGGCCTTCACAGCCAGCACGGGACACGGGGCATCGAGCAGCACCCGCTGCGCGTTGCTGCCGAGGATGAGCTTTCCGACCGGGGACCGGCGGCGCAGGCCGATCACGATGAACTCCGCGTGCACCTGCTCGGCGACGGCCACCAGGTCCTCCGCCGGATCGAGTCCACGCACCAGCTGCCGCACTTCGTACGGCACACCGGTCGAGTCGAGCTGCTCCCGTACTTCCGTCAGTGCGGCATCACTCGCCGCGGCCTCGTCACTGTCGAAGCTGCGTCCGCCCCGATGCGAGTTCACCACCACCAGCTTGGCGTCTCGAAGCGTTGCTTCTTCCGCCGCCCGCCGAAGGGCCGCACGGCCCTCCGCCTTCGGCACGTAACCCACGACGATGGTTGTCATCGCCCTGCCTCACCTCCGGGTGTCGTGTCGACCCGTTCCGAACGATACTGCTCCCGACCGTGGTCGGCATCCGCAGCGTTTACACCTGTTGTGTCGCGGCGGACACGGTCGGCTGATCGTCGCGCGGGTAGTACTCCACCACCGCCCCAGCCACCGTTGTGGCAGCCACGCCGGTGCCCGAGTACTACCCGCGACGGAACTCTCTAACCTTCCGGTGGCCACACCTTTGCAGGGCTGTCACCCAACGCGCCACCCCTGTAGTCCGGGTCGTTATCGAACTCGTCCACCCAGTTGCCCTGGGCAAGGTCGCAAGGTTCCACCCGAGGGACCCCAGTTCCGCCCGCTCAACCCCCGCCGAGCCAGGCGAGGCGTGCCCCCAACACTCCCGCCGAGCGAAGCGAAGCGTGCTCTTCTTGTCCTTCGTTGTCGTAAATAACTAACCGGTTCAGTCCACGGGCCACTCGTGCACGGGAGTGTTCTCGTGCATGTGATCGCGGTATCTACGCAGCATCCCGCGCAACGCGTCGCGTCGTCCGTACGATCCCTTTGTATACAGTCGATGAAACTCATCCGCCTGCCATGACGCACCGTTGCGGTTCATCAGGCAGCGCTGCTCGATGATCCCCAGCAGCCGATCACGCACCGCAGCGTCGACGCCCCACGCGTCGAGACCCCGGGAAGCCAATGGCAGAAGGCGTCTTAGCACAAGCTCGGTCGCCCGCACCGTACCGACACCCGGCCAGAACACCTCGGCGTCGATCCCGTTCTTGGCCGCGTTGTGGAAGTTCTCTTCCGCGGCGCTGAAAGACATCTGCGACCAGATCGGCCGTTCGTCATCGGCCAGCGCCCTGACCAGACCGAAGTAGAAGGCACCGTTCGCGATTGTGTCGACGACTGTCGGCCCGGCCGGCAGCACACGATTCTCGACGCGCAGATGCGGCTTCTCCCGGACAACGTCGTACACGGGCCGGTTCCAGCGATAGATCGTCCCGTTGTGCAGCCGCAACTCCGAAAGGGCCGGCGTGTCACCGCGGTCGAGGACCGCGATCGGATCCTCGTCGGAGGTGACCGGCAGCAGGGCCGGGTAGTACCGCGAGTTCTCCTCGAAGAGGTCGAAGATCGAGGTGATCCAACGTTCACCGAACCACACCCGCGGCCGCACGCCCTGCGTCTTCAGCTCGTGGGTGCGGGTGTCAGCGGCCTGCTCGAACAACGCGATCCGGGTTTCCCGCAGGAGTTCCTTGCCGAACAGGAACGGCGAGTTCGCACCGACGGCGAGCTGTACGCCGGAGATCGCCTGCGCCGCGTTCCAGTACCGCGAGAACGCCTCCGGGGTGACCTGGAGATGGAACTGTGTCGACGTACACGCGGCCTCGGGCACGATGCTGTCCGCGGTGACCTGTAACCGTTCGATCCCGTCGATGTGGATCTGCACGTCCTCACCCCGCGCGGCGAAGATCTGGTCGTTGAGCAAGGCATAGCGCGGATTCGTGCTGAGCGCCTCGCGATGGATGTGCTCGGTGAGCAGCGTCGGCAGGATGCCGACCACGACCATCGACGAGCCGGTCCGGGACGCCTTCTCCTCGGCCGCGTTCAGGCTGTCGCGGATGTTGGACTCCATCGTGTCCAGCCCGATGCCGTCGATCTGCCCGGGCGGCACGTTGATCTCGATGTTGAACTGGCCGAGCTCGGTCTGGAACGCGTCGTCCTCGATCGCGCTCAGCACCTCGGAGTTCTTCATCGCCGGGTCGCACTGTTCGTCGACCAGGTTCAGCTCGATCTCGATCCCCGTCATCGGCCGGTCGGGGGCGAACCGGGCCTCGCGCAGCATCCGCGCGAAGGCATCCAGATTGCGATGGACCTGATTGCGAAAAGCGGTCCGGTCTGCCCGGGTGAACTCGACCCGGTCGACTTCCTCACCCATTGCGCCTCCCCTGCTGGCTACTGGCCTCAGTCTGCCTGAAGGTGCCCGCTCGTGGGGTACGCAATCGCGTCGTGGGATCGGTCAGTCGGGGTAGACGGCGGGGTCTGCCGAGACGGTCGGCGGTTTGCGCGGCTGGAGTGACGGGTCGGAATGGGTGGCGTCGGCCAGGTCGCGGCAGCGTGCGAAGGTGATGCCGCCGGACGCCTGGGCGTACTCGATCAGCGACCGCAGGGCGAGCAGCCGGCTCGGGCGACCGGACAGGAACGGGTGCAGGCACAGGTTGAACAGGCAGCGATAGTGCCGCATCGCGTCCAGCTCCGCGGTCCACAGCTCCAGCACCTTCCGCGGGGACTCGATGACAGAGCCGATCTGCGGCGACGGAAGATACGCGGGCTCCCAGTCATCGAGCGACCAGTACACCGGCAACTCGACGATCGACCGGTCCGCGACATCCAGGACGTACGGGCGATCGTCGCCCATCAAGGACGAGTCGCACGCAAGGCCGTGCTCGGCGATCAGGTCGAGCGTGACCCGGGTCGCCTCCCACAGCGCGGCCCGGTGCCCAAGGATCTCGATGCCTTGCGCAACGAACACCTCCAGGGCACGTTCGAAGTGGCGAGTTCAGCTATGAACCGCCTGCCTCGCCACGTCTAGACCGGGTAGACGATGAAGTGGTCGCGCACGATCCGGGTCGGCTCGGGTCCGGCCTCGTCGAGCACGTCCGCGAGCTCGGTCAGTACGCCGGGCTCGAGCGGCAGCTCGTGTTCGCCGGGATGCCGGTCGGCGCCCATCTCGTAGTCACGGCCGGGCTCGCGGGTCAGCTCGATGTGCGCGCCGAGGATCCACTCCACCGGATTGCCCGAAGCAACGAAGTCGGCCAGTCGGCGCACGCTGGCGCGGAAGGCGGCCCAGTCCTTCACGTACAGCCGGCCCGGATAGAGGGAGTCGCCGGTCAGCAGCAGCCGGGTCGCCCGGTCGTAGACGGCGATGTCGGCGCCCTGATGACCTGGGATGGGAAGGATGTCGACGACCCGCTCCCCGAGGTCGAGCCGGCCGGCACCCTCCGGCCAGTCCAGACCGAAGTAGGTTGCGACCTCGTCGGCGGTCAGCCCGACGACGTGGTCGAACTCGGAGTCCCCGCCGACGTGGTCGCCGTGGCCGTGCGTGTGCGCGACGATCAACTCCTGGCCGGTCAGCAGGCTCTCCACGAGCGGGCGCAGCTGGGCGTGACCGGTGCCCGTGTCCAGCAGCAGGGCGCGTTCGGTGCCGAGGAGCAGGTACAGGAACGGGCCCTCGAAGTTGGTCCGGAGCGACTGGCGGATGATCGCCGTGCGGTCGTCGTACCAGTGGACCTGGTGCTCGGGACTGGCCGGATCGGTGCCGTCGTCCCAGTGCGTGGGGAAGCTCATTCCGGAATTGTCGGTCATACCGGGGACACTGGTTTCGTGCGAGGGGATCCGTCGGTGCTGCATGTCGATCTGGACGCGTTCTTCGCGGCCGTCGAGCAGCGGGACAAGCCGTCGCTGCGGGGCAAGCCCGTCGTCGTCGGCGGCGTCGGCGTCCGCGGTGTCGTGTCGACCGCGTCGTACGAGGCCCGCAAGTACGGCGTCCGCTCCGCCATGTCGACCGCGGAAGCGCGATCCCGCTGTCCGCACGCGGCGTACTTGGGTCCGCGCTTCGAGGTGTACCGGCGGGCCAGCCAGGCGGTGATGGCGGAGATGCGGGCGCTCTCGCCGCTGGTCGAGCCGCTGTCGCTGGACGAGGCGTTCATCGACCTGGCCGCGTCCGGTCTCAGCGGGCTCACGGTCGACGACGTGCAGGCGATCGCAGCGGATCTCAAGGAGGCGATCCGGAAGGTCAGCGGCGGTCTCACCGCGTCGGTCGGCGCCGGGACCTCGAAGCTGATCGCGAAGATCGCCAGCGACCTGGACAAGCCCGACGGTGTGGTCGTCGTGCCGGCCGGGACGGAGGCCGAGTTCCTCGCGCCGATGCAGGTCACCGTGATCCCCGGGGTCGGTCCGGCGACAGCCCAGCGGCTCAGCATGGCGGGCGTCCGTACGGTCGCGGACCTGCAGCAACTCGACGAGGACGAGCTGGTCCGGCAGGTCGGATCCGCCCACGGCACGAGCCTGCACCGGCTCGCGGTCGCGGCCGACGACCGCCCGGTGGTGAGCGACCGGGAGACCAAGTCGGTCAGCGTCGAGGACACCTTCGAGACCGACCTCATCGACCGCGCGCTGCTGGCCGCGATCGGCGACCGGATGGCCCACCGCGTCTCCGAACGCCTGCAGAAGGCACAGCTCTCCGGCCGGACCGTCACAGTGAAGACCCGGATGCACGACTTCACCACCCATACCCGCTCGTCGACGCTGGCCGGTCCGACCGACGATGCCCGGGTGATCGCCCGGGTCGCGCGCCGGCTCCTCGACGACAGCGAGATCGGTGGCGGCATCCGGTTGCTCGGCGTCGGGGTGTCGTCACTGGCTGACTGGATCCAGGACGACCTCTTCACCGAGAGCGAGCACGCCGAGACGCCGGTCGAGGTGGTCGAGTTGCCCGAGCGCGCCCGCGACTCGATCGGCTTCTACCCTGGCCAGGACGTCACGCATCCGGACTACGGGCCCGGCTGGGTCTGGGGCTCCGGCCGCGGCCGGGTCACGGTTCGCTTCGAGACCGCCGAGACCCCACCAGGCCCGGTCCGCACGTTCGCCGTCGACGATCCAGCCCTGGCAAAAGTCGTACCCGCCGCGGCGGATGAGGACGACGAACCCGAAAATGACCAGAATGGGTCAGGTGAATGAGGAACGGCGGGGGGTTTACCCGTTCTGTGGACCGTGTACGGCGTCGTCCGTGGCGTCGCGGGGCGTCGAGACGGCCAGGCCGATGGGCGGCCGCTTCTACGGGCACCACGACATCTGTGAGAACTGCGGCTCGTCGGTACGCACGCTGTACAGCACGATCCTGTGGGTCCCGGTGTCGAAGATCGGGCGGTACCGGATCATCCCGACCGGCGGCCGCAGCTACGTCGGCCGGCAGGTGATCGAGCAGCCGATCGAGACCGCCGTACGCCGGCCGGTGTCGGCGCTCGCGCAGCACCCGGAGCTCGACGGCGATCCGGCGTACCAGCGGGCCGAGGCGTACTGGGACCGGAGCGAGCCCGGTCAGGCGCTGCCCTTCTACCAGTCGGCACTGATCGAGCGCGAGAAGGTCCTCGCGGCCGACGATCCGGCCACGCTGCGGGTTCGGCTGCGGGTCGCGCAAGGGCTGCTCGCTACTGCGAACTACGGACGGGCGATCGCGTGGTTCGAGCTGGTGACGCCTCAACTCGTGGAGGTGTTCGGGCCGAACCATGAGCTGACCCGGGCCGCGGCCGAGGCGGTCGCCGGGGCACGGTTGATGGTCGGCGGTCCGCGCTCGGAGGCGCAACTCCTCGCGGACATCGTCGCTGTCGACGCCCGCGACCTGGAGCCGCACGACCCACAGCTGCTCCGCGACCGAGCGGCACTCGGCCGGGCGCTGCTCGCGTGCGGCGAGATCTCGGCCGCGCTCGAGGCACTGACCCGGACAGTCGAGGACGCCGCCGCGGGCCATCCCGACACCTCGGTCTATCGCACGGCACTGGTGGAGGCGTGCGACGTGGCCGAGGCGCGGGGCAAGAAGCGGGATGTGGTGGCAGCCGAGGAAGCGCGGCGGTTGCTCAACGGCGCAGCCGCACCGACAAGCAGGTGACACAGCCCTCGAGCTTCTCGAACTCACTGATGTCGACGACGACCGGCTTGTAGCCGAGCTGCTCGAACAGCTCGGCCGACTTCGGCGCGGACGCGGCCATCAGCAGCCGGTCCTCCCCGAGCAGGACGACGTGCGACCCCGCCACCTCGGGCACCGGCCGGAAGCGGTCGAACGCCGCCGGGTCGTCGACGAGTGGCTCATACCCGATCACGGTCCCGTCCGGCAGCGCCGTCACGGCCGACTTCAGGTGCAGCACCTTCCGCACCGGCACCGCGCGTACGTCGGTCCCGAGCGGCGCTAGCGCGTCTCGCAGTTGCCGGATGCCCTCTTCGTTCGTACGTCCGCCTTGGCCGACGTACACGGTCGATCCGATCTTGAGAACGTCGCCGCCGTCGAGGGTGCCCGGTTCGGTGATGTCCGTGAGGCGGTAGCCCAGTCCCTCGACCGTCTTTGCCGCTGCGGCGGATTCCGGCCGGCGTTCCTCGGCGCCGGACCGCGCGATCACCGCCAGATCGTCGTACACGACCATCGTGTCCTCGATGAAGACGCCGTCCGGGCACTCGTCGATCGCGGGCACCTCGACCGTGGTCCATCCGGTGGCCTCGAGTGCGTCGACGTACGCCTGCCACTGTCGTACGGCGAGATCGGCGTCGACCGGGGTCCGTTCGATGTGGGTGACGAGTCCGTCGGCGAGGCGCGGGCTGGGACGGCGAACCAAGGCGGTGGGCATGCTGCAGGTTAACGGGGGTACCGGGAGGCCCCTGAGACTGGAGGAAGCGGATGCCGAAGATCCTGCCGGCAACTGGTGGCGACGTGGTCGAGATCATCCTCGCGGACCACCGGTGGTTCGAGGAGGCGCTGCGGGAGCTGCGGGACGTGCGGAGCGATCGGGAGGCCGTGCTCGCCGACCTGGCCACCGTGCTGATCGCGCACGCCGAAGCCGAGGAGTCGAAGGTCTATCCCGCGCTGCGGAAGAAGGACGCGATCGACGCCGAGGAGGTCGAGCACTCCGAGCACGAGCACGCTGAGGGGAACGAGGCGCTGCTCGAGCTGATGGAGGTCGAGGACACCGACAGCGAGAAGTTCGGCGACAAGCTGCACGAGCTGTCCGAGGCGCTCTCCCACCACCTCGACGAGGAGGAGCGCGACGTCCTCAACCCGGCGCGGACGGACGTGACCGAGGAGGTCAGGCGGAAGCTGGGCGACACCTTCGCCGAGGAACGCGCCCGCCTGACCGACTCCGGTTGCGGTGACATCGCCAACGTGCGCAAGATCGTGTCCCACGCGACCTGATCCGTCGGTCGGGTCAGAGCGTGAGTACGAGGCCTTCCTCGGCTGCAATGACCTCGCCGTCGAACTCCTGTGCTGCCTCCGCGACCGAGACCGACCGATCAGAGCCCGGCCAGAAGTGCGTCAGGAGTAGGCGCCTCGCCCCGCGGGCACCACGGGCTGCCTCGGTGGCGGTCATGATGAAGCGGGGGGTTGTCTGTGGTGACGGGCCCTGCAGGGTCGCGTCGGAGATGAAGAGGTCAGTTCCGTCAGCCAGCTTGTGCAGGTCGGGCGACGGTCCGCTGTCGCCGGTGTAGGCAACGGACACTCCCGGCGCTGTCAGTCGCACGCCGAGGTTGGTCTTGTAGTGCGGCAACTCGACAGTCTCGACGGCGAACGGGCCGAGCTGCGTGGTCGTCAGGAGATCGTGGACCGCGAAGACGGCGGCCGGGTCGGGCTCCGGTTCGAGGGCACGGAGTACGTCGAGAACGCCCGGGGCGCAGTGCAGCGGGATGGGCGGTGCATCCGGTGCCTCGTAGTATCTGACGCGGGCGAGAGCGCTCACGTCGACACAGTGGTCGGGGTGCTGGTGGGTCACCACGACCGCGTCGACGTCGCCCTGCGGACGGTGTTCGAGCAGCCGTGGGAGGGCGGCGTACCCGAGGTCGAGGACCACGCTGAAGCCGTCGTACTCGAGCAGGAAGCCGGCGCACGCACGGCCGGCCTCGGGCCAGGCGCCGCAGGAGCCGAGGACAGCGAGCGACCTCACCGGGCGGCGAACGGGCGGTCGCTGGGCACGATCTCCTTGCCCAGCGGGACCAGCGAGATCGGGATCAGCTTGAAGTTCGCGACGCCGAGCGGGATGCCGATGATCGTCAGGCACAGCGCGATGCCGGTGGCCAGGTGGCCGAGCGCCAGCCACCAGCCGGCGAAGATGATCCAGATCAGGTTGCCGAGCAGCGCGCCCGCGCCGGCGCTCGGCTTGTCGACCATGGTCCGGCCGAAGGGCCACAGCGTGAACCCGGCGATCCGGAACGCCGCGATGCCGAACGGGATCGTCACGATCAGCACACAGCAGATGATGCCGGCGACCGCGTAGCCGATCGCCAGCCAGAACCCGGCCAGCACCAGCCAGATCAGGTTGAGAAGTGTCCTCATGTCTCCCAGCCTGCCACCTGACGGGTGTGTTCCCGTACCAGCCGGGCGACAAGTCCGGGATCGTTCCGGGGCATCCAGTGGCCACCCCTGACCAGCTTCACGGTCAGGTTCGGGGCCCAGCGCGCGATGTCGGTCTGCCACAGCGTGGTGACGAACGCGTCGCCGTCCGGGGTAGCCGTGGACACAGACGAGCACGGGTGCGGTCGGATCGCCGTACTCGTGGAGCGCGATCCGGACTCCGTCGGGACTAGTAGTCGTCCGTGCTGAGGATGGCAAAGGTCATCCCCGCCTTCACGAGCCGCTCGCGCAGCGCCGGACCCATGGCCGCGGCTGTGGTGGTCTGGCCCGCCGTGACCGGGAGATCGTCGCGGGACAGGCAGAGTGCGCTCTCCGCGAGCATCTTCGCGGTCTCGTCGTACCCGGGATCGCCGCCCGCCACCTCGGTGATCACCTGCTTGCCGCCACCGCGGCCGACGAACCGGACGTTGAACCAGGACCGCGCGCGGCGCTCCGGGCTTGGACCATCTCCGGGCTTCAGCCTGCTGAGCAAGGCCTTCCGCAGCGGCGGTATCTGCGCGGCCGTGATCAGGAGGCCGACGGCACCGATGCCTCCGGCAACCATCGGGAGACGCTTCATCGCCGCGTAGTGCGAGTAGCGGAAGTCGGGGCCGTAGGCATCGAGCAGCCGGGCAGAGTAGGCGACGATCTGCGGGTCGACCGTCGGCAATGGGACCGCCCAGAAGCCTTGCTGGCGATGGATCTTGCCCGGCACCGCGCGGGCCTTGCGGTCCTCGGGACGCGGTTCGGCGCGGCGGCGGGCGCGGTGGGCGTCGAGGTTCTGCTTCGGGCGGGAGAACGCGGTGATCGCGGTGTGGAAGGTGCCGCCGGAGGGCCGGCCGCCGCCGCGAAGCAGACCGTCGACCTGGATCGGGACCCGCTCCGGCAACTGTTCGACGGTGTACTGGACGCCGAGGTCGTACGGGATCGAGTCGAAGCCGCACGCGTGCACGATCCGGGCACCGGTCTGGACGGCGCGCTCGTGATAGCGGACGTACATGCGGTCGACGAACTCGGACTCGCCGGTGAGGTCGAGGTAGTCGGTGCCTGCTTCCGCACATGCGGCCACGAGCGGTTCGCCGTACTGGACGTACGGCCCGACCGTGGTGGCGACGACCTTCGTCGACTCGGCGAGCGTCTGGAGGGACTTCGGGTCGGTGACGTCCGCGTAGAGGACATCTTTTCCGAAGACCTCAAGCTTCTTTTGGTTGCGTCCGGCAACCGCCCACTTGAGGTCGGCCGGCGCGTTCTTGGCGAGGTACTCCACGGTCAGTGATCCGGTGAACCCACTCGCGCCGAGCAGGACGACGTCGTACTCGCGGCTCACTGGTGTCCGGCCTTCTCCTCGTAAGCGAGCGCTGCCCGGTCAGCCTTCGGCACGCTGAAGCGCGAACCCGCCTCGATCACGTGCGGAATCACCCAGCGGAACACTTTCATCGCACCGATCCATCCAGGCACGTGCACGGTACGAGAGCGCTTGCTGATGCCTGCGACGAACTTGTCCACGGCGAAGTCGAGTGAGTACACCTTGCTCGCGAACGGGATGCCGGTGCGGACCTTGCCGAACACCGGGTGGCTGTCCACTCCGCGCACCATGTCGGTGTCGACGAAGGTCATGTGCGCGACTCCGACCCGGACGCCGAGGTGCTTCAGCTCCGGCCGCAGCGTGTCGCCCATCGCCTCGACACCGGCCTTGGCCACGTTGTACGACGCGAGTCCGGGGATGTGCACGATGGCCGCGAGCGACGAGACCAGGAGCAGGTAGCCCCTGCTCTCGAGCAGGTGCGGCAGGGTGAGGTGGACAGTGCGCCAGACGCCGTACAGGTCAACGTCGAGGACGCGCTCCCAGACCGCCGGGTCCATGCTCCGGCTGAACCCTGGCGCCGCGATCCCGGCGTTCGCCATCACCACGTCGATCCGGCCGTACCGCTCGGCCACCGCCTCGACCGCCGTACGCAGCGACTCGGTGTCGGTGACGTCGGCCTCCCACCAGCCGGCGTCCGGGCCACAGTCCTCCGCTACCTTCTTCAGCTCGTCCGGCTCCAGGCCGATCAGCGCGAGCTTGGCGCCGTCGCCTGCCAGCTTCCGGGCCACCGCGGCGCCGATCCCCCGGGACGCGCCGGTGATGAGGACGACTTGACCGGCCAACGGACGCATCTGGACCTCCTGCTTGTTGAGTGGGTACTCAACAGTAAGTGCTTATTGACCGAATACTCAATAGACTGGGCCTATGACAGTGCTTTTGGCCTCGCCTCCGGCTCGGCGGGTCATGGGGCTTTACTGCCGGCCTTCCCTCGTCGCTCCAGTCGCTGCACTCCCTCCGCTCCTCAGTCCAGGCCGGGAGGCCCCATGACCCAGA